>DATBAT010000221.1:0-7325 GCA_036271375.1 Terriglobales bacterium | reverse complement strand
GTGAATTTCCCGGCGTCGAATTCTTCTTCCAGCCCGCGGACATCGTCAGTCAGATTCTCAACTTTGGATTACCTTCGCCGATCGACGTTCAATTGATCGGTCCCCGGTACCCCGAGAACTACGTCATAGCGCAGCAGATCGCCAATCGCATGCGTCACATTCCCGGCGCGGTGGATGTGCATGTGCAGCAATTGATGAATGATCCCACTTTATTCCTCGACGTCGACCGCGTACGCGCCCAACAGGTCGGGCTGAGCCAGCGCGATGTCGCGCAAAACCTGCTGGTAACTTTGAGTTCAAGCTTCCAGACAAGCCCGACCTTCTGGGTGAATCCCGCCACCGGCGTGAGTTACAACGTCGCGGTTATGGCGCCGCAGTACCGCATCGATTCACTGCAAGCTTTGATGAATACGCCGGTGAGCACTTCCGGCATGGCGACGCCGCAACTTCTGGGGAACCTCGCCACCGTCAAACCGATGAACACACCGGCGGTAGTCAGCCACTACAACGTCATGCCTTCGGTCGACGTCTACGCCAGCGTCGACGGGCGTGACCTGGGCGGAGTCGCGGACGACGCAACCAAGATCATCGAGCCTTTCAAAAAGCACCTTCCGAGGGGAACTCAGATCACGCTCAGCGGACAGGTCAACACCATGCAGTCTTCGTTTAAAGGTCTACTCATTGGACTGCTAATGTCGATCGTGCTGGTGTATCTGCTGATCGTGGTGAATTTCCAGTCGTGGCTTGATCCGTTCATCATCATCACTGCATTGCCGGGCGCGCTCGCCGGAATTTTGTGGATGCTGTTTGCCACCCACACTTCCATCAGCGTCCCGGCACTGACCGGGGCGGTCATGTGCATGGGCGTTGCTACCGCGAACAGCATCCTGATGATTTCTTTTGCGCGGGAGCGCATGCAGGAAGGTCTCGATCCCGTCAAGGCCGCCCTGGAAGCCGGATACACGCGTATGCGTCCCGTAATCATGACGGCCCTTGCCATGATCATCGGGATGTTGCCCATGGCGTTTGGCTGGGGCGAAGGCGGCGAGCAGAATGCGCCGCTGGGCCGCGCCGTTATCGGCGGATTGCTGTTCGCCACCGTCGCAACACTCTTGTTCGTCCCCGTGGTGTTCAGCATGTTCCACGGACGCAGGCAGCGCAAAGCCGCCGCCCGCCAAGGCACACCAGCTTAAATAATTTTGGGATATTACTTATGGAACATAGCGTGATGGAAAGGCCTCAATTCAAAACGGACGATCAGCCGCCGAAAAAACGCGGTGGATATTTGCTGGTCGTCGTTCTCGTGTTGGTGTTTGCGGTCATCGCGGTGCTCGGGGTCATGACCAGGCTCACCGAGAAGCACGCGCTGGCCAAAGAGACGGAAGAACTAGCCGTGCCCAGCGTGGTTGTCGTCCACCCTAAGGCGGAAGCTCCGAACCAGGACATGGTTCTGCCTTCGAGTTTGCAGGCCTTTACCGAGTCGCCGATCTACGCCCGCACCAACGGCTATCTCGCCAAGTGGTACAAGGACATCGGCAGCCGGGTGCGCAAAGGCGAACTGCTGGCCGACATCGAGACGCCTGAGATTGATCAGGAATTGATGCAGGCGCGCGCCGCTCGTGACCAGGCGGAAGCGCAACTGAAGCTGGCCAAGTCCTCCGCCGATCGATGGGAGACATTGCGTAAGCAGGACGCGGTGGCCCAGCAGGAAACGGATGAAAAGGCCAGTGGATTCATCCAACAGCAGGCCGCTGTGGCAAATGCGACTGCCAACCTGCGCCGCCTCGAACAACTCGAATCGTTTAAGCACATCTACGCGCCGTTTTCGGGTGTGATCACGCGCCGCAACACCGACATCGGGGCGCTCATCAACTCGGGCAACAGCGGCATGAATCAGCAACTATTCAATATCGCGCAGATCGATCCCATCCGCGTCTACGTCGATGTTCCCGAACTTTACGCGCCCGCGATTCGTCCGGGATTGCCCGCCAAAATCGAGCTGGCGGCTTTGCCGGGGCAAATGTTTACGGGCAAAGTCGTGCGCAGTTCTGATTCGATCGATCCCGCGACGCGTACTTTGCGGACTGAGATCGACGTGCCCAATCCGAAGTCCGAGTTGTTTCCGGGATCGTTCGCTCAAGTACATTTTGCAGTGAACGTTTCGACGCAGCGTTTCTCGGTGCCGGTCAACGCACTGCTCTTCCGCGCGGAAGGAACTCGCGCCGCCATCGTGAGCAGCGATAACAAAGTCCATCTGAAGCCCATCGTGATTGGCCGCGACTTCGGAACCGAAGTCGAAGTGCTCAGCGGCGTCGAGCAAAGCGATGCTCTCATCCTGAATCCGAGCGACTCGCTTGAAGAAGGACAGCCGGTGCAGGTGGCAAAGCCTGAGGGCAAGTCATGAAGTTGGGCCTAGCAGCCGGGCTATTTTTCGGATTGGTTTCAGCCGCCTTCGCGGCGGGTCCGAAATACAAGCAGCCCGAGGTCACTGTTCCACCGAACTGGCAAGCGCCTGCGCCGTGGCAGGAGGCCAGCCCGCTTGATCACATTCCCAGGGGAAACTGGTGGACGGTGTTCGGTGATACCGAACTTAATCAGTATGAGGACGCCGCGATGGCGAATAACCAGTCGCTTAAGGCTGGAGCGGCGCGATTGGTGCAGGCGCGGGCGATTGCGCGCGTAACCGCGGCTGGCTTGTATCCCGAGTTGGATGGGCGTGCTTCGGTTTATCGCGACCGGCTCTCGGGCAACCGTCCGTTGAATGGCTCGCCGGCAAAGGCGGTTGCGGTAACGCAAAACGATTTCACCATTCCGTTCACCTTGAATTACGAAGTCGATCTCTTCGGACGGGTGCGCCACAGCGTGGAAGCTGCGAATGCCCAGTTGCAGGCCTCGACCGCGGACCTTGAAAACGTACGATTGATGGTCAGCGCGGAGCTGGCGGCGGATTATTTTCAGCTTCGCGAGCTCGATGCCGAGATTGGAGTGATCCAACGCGCTTTGGGCTTCCAGCAAAAAGGTTTGGACCTGGTGCAGAAGCGCCACGAAGGCGGGGCGGTTTCGGGTCTCGACGTTGCGCAACAGCAGACGGTGCTCGATTCCTCTTACGCGCAGTTGGCTTTATTGCAACAGCAACGCTCGCAGTACGAGCATGCCATCGCGACCCTGCAAGGCATGCCAGCTTCGAGTTTCAAGGCTCCGGTGCGCAGTCTGGATGCCAAGCCTCCAGCGGTTCCGCTGGCTTTGCCTTCGGAACTCTTGCAGCGCCGCCCTGACATCGCCGCCGCGGAACGCCAGGTCGCCGCAGCCAACGCGCAGATTGGTGTGGCGCGCGCCGGGTTCTTCCCCAGCATTGGACTTAGTGCGGGAGGGGGCGTCGACAGCACAAACATATCCTCCTTAGTGAATGCTCCCAGTTTGATCTGGTCGATTGGAGCCTCGTTGCTGGAACCCATCCTCGCCGGCGGCCGCATTCACGCACGGATGGAAAATGCCCGCGCGGTTTACGACGAAAACGTGGCGGACTATCGCGAGTCGTCACTGGTGGCATTCCAGCAGGTAGAGGATGCTTTGTCTGGGCTGAATGCCCTCAGCACAGCTTTTGACGCGCAGCAGCGTGCGGTGGATGACGCCGAGCGCTCCTTAAGCTTGGCGAATACGCGCTACACCGGCGGCTTGGTCACTTATCTGGATGTGATTACCGCGCAAGAGTTAGCGCTCTCCAACGAGCGTTTAGCGGCGCAGATTCTTGGGCAGCGTTTGGTCACTTCGGTCTACTTGGTGAAGGCGCTGGGCGGTGGGTGGGATACCTCGAGTATCGCGTCGGTTGGAGTGAAGCCTAGTTTGAAACAGGCAATTCAGCAATAGGCAGAAGTGGAATAAAAACCTAACTTAGCCGCTTCCTGATTTTTTGGCTTGCGCGCGACAGGCGGACAAGAGTGTCTGCCCCACATTTATTCTTCCTAGCGCAACTCGATCGCTTCCGCAATCTCTTCGCGGTCATCCACTAAGTCTTCCAACGATGCAGTGACCAGATATTTCTTCATGCATCGAGTACAGGGGGTAAACCCTTCCTTAATGGCCAATGATGCCGGAATCACTCGCAAATGCTGCTTGTCATGAATGACGGGACACCCCGGCACATGAAAGGTTTTCCCCGAGTCATACACCACGACCATTAAATCCGGAGGCACCTGGCCGGCCGGTACCGCCAGCTTTGATCGCACCGGAGGTGGCGGCACAACCGCCATCCGTCCAATCGCCAGTCCTGCAACCAGGAGGCACGCGGCCGCAGCCAAAGCTACCATCCATCCAAGCGCATTTCCGCGTTTCGGCTGCGGCATCTGCGCCGCCAACCTGCGGTGCAATCTTTGACTGAACCCTAGCGGAATTTCGAGCGCGCGTTCATCTCCGTAAAGCTCGATCACGTTGCGAGTGCCGTCCAACACTGCGCTGCAATGTTTACAGCCGCTCAGGTGCTCTTCCATCGCCGCGCGCAAGCCCGCGTCAACGTCTCCTTCCAGATAATTCGAGATTTCCTGCCACACGTGTTCGCAGTTCACTACCATGGCTTGTTCCCCTTGGCGAAGTGCGGACGACTCATCCACCCTCCACCTACGCCCGGCGACAACAGGTCGCGCAACATCAACCGCGCCCGCAACAATCGCGTTTTCACCGAAGCTGGCGTAATCTCCAACGTCTTCGCGGTCTCCTCAATGCTCAGGTGCTGCATGTCGCGCAGTACGAAAACTTCGCGATATTTTTCCGCCAACGACTCCAGCGCTTCGGCTAACTTCTGCCGGATTTCTTTCCGCTCCAGCGTCTCTGACGGAATTTCCCGCCAGTCAGCAAAATCTTTGGGAATGTAATTTCCCTCGTTATCTTCATGGTCCACGATGGCCTCCATCACATCCGCATGGTTCTTTCTCCTCCGCATGCGGGCTTCGTTCACCGTGATCTGTAGCAGCCAGGTGCTGAACCGGGCTTCGGCACGAAACTGCCGGATGTACTTGAACGCCTTGAGGAATGCCTCTTGCGCCACTTCTTCCGCGTCGGCTTCATTGCGCAGCACGGCGAACGCGGTCGCGTACACGCGCCGCTCGTAAGGCTTGATCAGCTCATAGAACACGGCATGGTCACCGTCGCAGAGCCGCTGAATCAGCGCCTGCTCGTGCCTAATCATCGCCTGGGCTGGATCATCCAGCGGAGCCGGGGCAAGCGTCATAGGTTAGCGCTCGGTATATTCCGGATTCTTTTTCCACCCGGTCAACATGGAAACGAAATTGTTCCAGCCATGCAGCACCACCATGACCAGGTGTCCGAAGACGAAGCCGATGATCGCCCACATCACCAGGAAGTGCCAAAGCCGCGCCAGATGGAAACCACCCATCAACCAGGCCAGCCAGGAAAACTGGATCGGCTTCCAGATGGCGACACCAGTGAGGACGGAAAGCACGCCCAGGAAAATCGCGGAAGTGTAAGCCAGCTTTTGCAGCGGATTGTAGGCCTCGATCACCGGTGGCTTCGGCCCAAAGAGAAAATAATGCCGCGCCATCGGCCACACGCCGCGTATGTCGCGCGGGACGAACAAAATCTGCCGGTAGTTGCCGCTGAAAAGTTCGTAGGCGACGTAGAGCATGCCTGATCCGAGGTAGATCCACAGGAAGGTGAGGTGCCACTGCAAGGCCCCGCCCAGCCAGCCTCCGAGGGCGAATGACTTCGGCCAGTTCAGTAAAAGATTTTGTGGAATCTTGGCGTGAAAGCTGGGGAATGCGCGGAAAATTTGCAGGCCGCTGCCCATCATTACGAACAGCGCGATGGTATTCACCCAATGGCAGAACCGCACGATAAACGGATGCTCATAGACCGCATCGATAACTTCGCCGGTCTTCGCGTTTTCGATGGTGATGGTATGCGTCGCCATATTAGAGCCCGTAAAACTCCGAGTAGCCCTGGTCTTCCCAGTAGCCAGCGCCTTGCAGCACGTTGGTAACGGAAAGACTGGTCAGGTACTTCGCCTGCTTGTAGCCAATCTTGGTCGGAATGCGCAGCCGCAAAGGCGCGCCATGCTGCCGGGTTAGCGGCTGGTCAGACATCTCATAACAGAGCAGCGACTGCGGATGCAGCGCCGTTTCCATGTCGAGCGATTCGTAATAGTCGTCCGCGCATTCGAGGTAGAGGAAACGCGCGGTGGTATCCGCACCGACCATGGTCAGGAAATCCGAGAGCTTCGCGCCGCCGAAGCGGCCGATCACATCCCAGCCTTCGACACAGACATGGCGCGTATTTTGCGTCAGCTTGGGCAGTGCTTTGATTTTGTCGAGGGAATAGTCTCCGGGCTTCTGCACCGCTCCATCGACTTTGAGTGCCCACTTGGCAAGATCGATGTTGGGGTCGTCCACGTCGTAGGTGTTTACGTAAAACTTATTCAGCGGCGCGACTTCCGAATCGTCAAAGGTAGTCGCCATGTGGCCCTGGCGGAACATCTTGGCCGAGGCCCAGTCGCTAAATGCCAAGCCTTCTTTGAGCAGGGGTTCGCGCAGCTTGGGGATGGCAAACACTCCCAACGCCAGCACCGGCGCCAGTTTCAGCAACTCCCGGCGGCTCATCGATTTGAACTTTTTGCTGTCGACCGACTTGGACATGGCTGCTTTCATCAAAAATCGTTGCACAGAGTAGACTCGTGGCCCCTCCTCGGAGGCTGTTCTCTACTCAACTTCCCTTAGCGGCCCGCGATTGAGTGCTCGGCGGCGCCTAAAACCCGTCCCATCCCAGACTCCTGCACAAAAGCCACAAGGCGAAATTTGCCGGAATTCGCGGGATCGATCTTGAACTCGACCTCTTTGGTGAACTTCTCTCCCGCACGAAACTCGCCGATCTTCACCAGTTTCGTGACCACGCCCACGTGTGACAAATTCCGCCCGGCGTTTTCTCCGCGCGAAACTTGCGACTCGGCATGATCGAGTGCGAGCGCAACCCAGACTTCAGCGCCGCGCGTCTTGACGGCCCCGTCCACCCCGACAGACCCTCTTATCCTATTGGACTCCTCCACCCTAACCGATGACAAGCTCACCGCGAGCTTAGGATTCTGTCCCGCCTTGCTGATTGTGCTTTGCGCCTTGTCCGATTCGCTGCCGGTAAATTCCGCGGTGCCGTCCACCACCATTTGCGGGGTGTAGACACTACTCAATCCAAATCGCGCGGCATAGGCGTTCTGCCGGTCGCTGAAGAACGCAGAAGAGAATGGATCCTTCCAGCCGATGCGATTCCAATAGTCGACATGCTCGCTGAGCACGATAGCAGTGCTCCCGGAAACGGGCTGCTCT
>DATBAT010000220.1:0-12933 GCA_036271375.1 Terriglobales bacterium | reverse complement strand
GAAGGCGTCTATCCCGGCGGCTGCTGGGGGCTTCCGCGGTTTCGAGAGGCGACGTTCGAGAGCCGATTTCCCTTTGCGACCATCCGGCTGAAAGACGCCGATCTGCCGCTGGAGGTGGAACTCACCGGCTGGAGTCCGTTTTCACCCGGCGACGCCGACAACTCCAGTCTGCCCGTGGCTGGCCTTGAATATCGTTTCGTCAATCGTAGCTCGGCATCCGTCGACGCGGTGTTCTCCTTCAATACTGAAAACTTTCTGGCGGCGCATGAGGATTGGCCCAGCAAAAAAGCCGCCTCCAACCGGATTCGATCCACTCCCAACGGATTCATCCTGTGCGGCCGCGGCGCCGAGGATGAACCGTGGAACGATGCCTGTATTGCAATCTGGGCAGACGATCCAAAAGCTAAGGTCAATGCTGCATGGATGCGCGGAGTGGATACGCGGCAACTGGTTTGGCATGACGTTGAGGCAGGAGCCAGCTACTCACGCGATCCCATACCCGACGACTCCGCGCCGGGCGCTTCGATATTCGTTCCCTTCTCAGTCGCGCCGGGTGAATCAAAAACCATTTCGCTTCGTTTCGCCTGGTACGCTCCCAAATCAAATCTCTTCAAGCCCGCGGACATTGGCTCAGACAGTAACGTGGTTCATTGCAGCGTAGTCGGCTGTACGCCGGTCGCCGGAACCTATCAGCCCTGGTACGCGGGGCGTTTTCCCAGCGTCGAAAAGCTAGTTGATTACTGGCAAGAGAACTACCGGCCATTGCGGCAGGCCTCGGAAAAATTCTCACGAGCCCTTTACGACACCACTCTGCCTCCCGAAGTAATGGAAGCAGTCGCGTCGAATCTTGCCATCCTGAAATCACCCACCGTTCTGCGGCACACCGATGGCCGCCTGTGGGGATGGGAGGGCACGCGCGAGACCCAGGGCTCTTGCTACGGATCATCCACCCATGTCTGGAACTACGCGCAGGCGGTCGCGCATCTGTTCCCAGACCTTGAGCGCACTCTAAGAGAAACCGAATTTGGATTTAACCAGAACGACGAAGGCCATCAATTCTGCCGGGCGGCGATTCCGGTCCGGCGGTTGAACGAACCCAATGCGCTCCCGGATGCGGCCGATGGACAGCTTGGCGGAATCATTAAATTCTATCGAGAGTGGCGAATCAGCGGAGACATGGAATGGCTTCGCAGTTGGTGGCCGAAAGTCCGTGCCAGCCTGGACTACTGCATCCGAACCTGGGACCCGAAGCACAAGGGCGTGATTGAGGAACCGCACATCAACACCTACGACATAGGGTTTTGGGGCGCCGACAGCATGTGCACGAGTCTCTATCTCGGCGCACTGAAGGCGGCCAGTCTGATGGGCGAGGCAGTAGGTGACAACACCGAACTTTATTCCACGCTTTTGACAAAGTGTTCACAACAGATGGAACAACTATTCAACGGCGAATACTTTTTTCAGAAGACAGAGTGGCGCGGCTTGACGGCGCCGTATCCG
This sequence comes from Terriglobales bacterium, assembly GCA_036271375.1. Lineage (GTDB taxonomy): Bacteria > Acidobacteriota > Terriglobia > Terriglobales > Acidobacteriaceae > DATBAT01. The sequence goes on along the minus strand of DATBAT010000220.1, from coordinate 11,433 downwards.
CGCGAGGATGACGACTCTCCAACCTATCCCGAGTTCCTGGAGCTTGCGAAAAAGGAAGGCCCTCCTTATCAGTACGGCCCAGGGTGCCTATCGGACGGCGTGCTGGGGGAATGGCTTTCTGTGGTGTGTGGTGTGGGCGCGCTGCTTGATTCGCACAAAGTAGACAATCATCTTCTCGCGGTACATCGTCACAACTTCAAAAAAGATTTCACCCAACACGTCAACACCCGCCGTCCCTATTTCGCCTGCGGTGACGAAGCCGGAGTAGTGTGTTGCTCATGGCCCCGCGGCGGCAGACCATCCCTGGCGATGATTTACTCCGACGAAGTCTGGACAGGCGTCGAGTACCAGGTAGCTTCGCACCTGATTGCAATAGGAAAGACCGACGAAGGCTTGGAAATTGTTCGCGCCTGCCGTAGCCGCTATGACGGAGTCGTCCGCAATCCCTTCGATGAAATCGAAGCCGGACATTGGTACGCGCGTGCCATGTCCTCCTACGCTCTCCTGCAAGCCTTCAGCGGCGCACGCTTCGACGCGGTGGACAAAGTTTTATACCTGAAGCCACCAATCAAAGGCGACTTCCGCTGTTTTCTCTCCACCGCCACCGGCTTCGGAACCGTAGGCGTAAAAAACGGCAAGCCTTTTGTAGAAATAGTCTCGGGCCAAATACCATACAAAGAAATTAAAATACACAAGTGCATAACCGCTGGAATCAAAGTTTAAAAGAACAGTAATGGTGGCCCACTCAAGCGCAGTTTTCGCCTGAGTCGGGTCGTAACGGTAGATCGATGTATGAAGACAGGGAGTATTGCCATTCCGCACCCACGAGTCAAAGCCGCGGAGCGGCGCAAGAATACAGCAGCGGGCCATGAGGTTGTGATCTTTTCTAAAACACACTGTCGTCCCGAGCGAAGCCGAGGGACCTTGCGTTCCGTGGCCACTCCTCGCTCTGTCACCCTGAGACGAAAGGATCAACGACTTTGTTTAGGTTTCTAAAACTGCTGCTGTGCGTCATCGCGATAATCGAGCCACTCGCGGCCCAGCACAAAGCCATCGACTTTCCGCCCGCTGATGAAGCCGATCCGGCATTGGTGCAGGTTGCGGAGGACCCAAGCCTCCCCCGCGTCTTAATCTTGGGAGACTCAATCTCCCTGGGTTACACCTGGGAGGTGCGGAAGCTGCTCGCTGGCAAGGCCAACGTGCAGCATCCCGACATAAACTGCTGGTCCACCGGATACGCCCTCGAACACATCAGGCAGTGGATCGGAAAGAAACGCTGGGACGTCATCTACTTCAATTTTGGACTCCATGATCTGAAATATCTGAACGACAAAGGGGACTACGTCTCCCCGGACAAAGGTAAACAAGTTGACTCAGTCAAGCAATATCAGGCGAACCTTAAAAGCATTGTCACCACCCTGCAACGTACCGGAGCAAAGCTGATCTTCGCCACCACCACACCCGTGCCGGGCGGCGCCAGTGGCCGCGTTCAGGGCGACGATGTTCGCTACAACACCGCAGCCACTGAAATCATGCGCGACATGGGAGTCGAGATCGATGACCTCTGGAGCGTGGTCAATCCCTCACTCGCGTCGCTTCAGCAGCCGCAGAATGTTCATTTCACTCCCGAAGGATCTCGTGTCTTGGGCGCTGAAGTAGCCAGCCGTATCGCAGGCGTTCTTCCGGTTGCGAGTAAAGCCGGAACGCTTCCCAATCACGTCGTAGTGGACACGGGCGATGCTGCACTCATCTTCAAAGAATTTGACGGCAAGACTCCTAACGGAGTCTGGGACCGGCAAGCGCCGCCCCAGCCGCCCGACTTCAAGTTCGCAGTGAAGCCCGGCGCGCTTGAGATGTATTCGACCTCCCCGCTGAATCAGCACCTAGTCCGCGAAGGTGTAGCTATTGACCCTTCCCGCCCCTACGCGATCGAAGGAAAATTCACGATTCCCAAGCTCGGTGACGACGTGAATTCCTTTTGCGTCAACCTCAACGTTGCAGGCCCGGATGGCGATGTGAGCAATGTGAACACTTGGTCTTTGAACGTGGACCTCCACCCGGAAGGCGGAGCGGTCATCAAGTTCATGGGCTTCGTGAATGGACGCTTCACCGACTTCGGTGAGGTCGAAACAACCTGGGGCGCAGCGGCGACGGAGTACGGTTTTCGCATGTTCGTCAACGCCGATTTCGACGGCCGCTATCAGTTGAAGCGAGTAAGTATGTTCGTTACTCAGGGGGACAAACAACTCGAAAAACTGATGGTGGATTACGGTCTATTCCCTTATCAGCCGGACGAGACGAAATCGGTTCGCCTAGGCGTGAATACCCATGAAGCCGATTGGGTGCTGCGGGATTTGAAGGTCTACTACCTCGACGTGGCGAAGAAGCTGAATTGATCTGAGGAACTGCGGTTGGGCAGGCCCTCTCGGCCTCAATACGATTCGTCTTAACTGTGGCGCTGTCCCCAGTCGCGTAGCGCCTTCACCACTGGGCCAAGACTCTTGCCCTTTTCTGTGAGGTGGTATTCGAGTCGAGGCGGATGCTCGCTGTAGGCACGGCCGACAATGAGATCGTGCGCCTCCATGCTCTTCAGGCGCGCAGATAGGGTATTGGGAGCCACCCCACTCAAGGATTCCTGAAAATCCTGAAAGCGACGCGGCCCATGAAGAAACAGATCACGCAACAAGAGGAGGGTCCAGCGCTCGCCGATCATGTCCAACGTTCTTGCCACCGGGCAATTCTTCTGTCGATAAGGCCTCGCCATGCCTAAAACTAATCCATTGACATTCGATTAGCAAGTAACTATCTTTTTACTAGTGACTATGTAATTGAAAGTTACTTGGGAGGGCAAATGTCGCCGGAAATCATCTTCCAAATACAGCTCGTCTTAGGTTATGTCGTCTGGTTGCTTTGCTTCCGTACGTACATCCTGCCCTGGCTTAAATCGATGGACAAAGGCGAAGCGCATCGCGCCATCGCCACTCTGCACAGCTTCCGCTTCTTCGGGCTCGTCTTTATCCTTCCCGGCGTCGTCGGCCCCAATCTGCCCGCTGGCTTCGCCACCTTCGCCGCCTACTGGGATTTTGCGACTGGGATACTAGCCATCCTGGCGCTTCTCACAGTAAGGATCCGTCCTCTCTTCTGGCTGTTCGTCGTCGCTTTTAATCTCATTGGGATGGTCGACCTCATCTTTGATTACTACCACGCGGTTCGGGCCGGCCTTCCTGCGCTGTCAGGGGAGTTGCAAACCGCATATGCGATCCCGATCATCTATGTGCCTCTGCTAATGATCACGCACGTCACGGCCTTCTATTTGCTGATACGCCCTCAGCTAAAAGTAGCCCCGTCGCTCGCTGGCAATGCGGTCGCGTCTTAGATATCGGATCTAATTGCACTCAAGCCAAAAGCACGCTTGGGTGGCCACCGGGCCCGTGGATTGAGTGAGCTTACTCACTGCGTGAGCAAGTACAGGTCGGAGTGGCCGCTGGGGCGGGCGTAGACCACCGACGTCAGATCGCGGGAGAAGTCGTAGGCGTTGCCGCCGGCAATGAGCGGGAAGGTGAAAGGTAATTTCATGGCTACCTCGGGAGTGCCTGCTACATTTCCCGCTGCCCATTTCTGGCGGTAAATGGTCACATCTTTTTTCCCGGGCAGGGCATACATGAAAGACTTCTGGTCTTTTGCGAGATTCAAGCCGAAGGTGACAACTCCCGGGACCAGCAGGGTGCAGGAGTGATCGGCCAGCGAGAAAGCGTAGATGCCGATCTTGTCGCCGCCGGCAATCGCGCTCAACAGATATTTTCCGTCGGCAGAATTCTCAAAAGCGAATCCGCAACTCTCCGTCAGTTTCTCCGGCTCCGACCCTTCGAGGTTTTCCCGCCAGATGGAGGCAGTCTTGGCGCCTTTTTCCCAACCGTTAATGAAAATCGACTTGTTGTCGCCGATCCAACCGATTGCTTGAGGAGTGGTGCCGCTCCTCCATTTAAGGGATTGCAGGCCGCTACCGTCCGGATTCGCAAGGTAGAGTCGTGATTCCTTCCCGGGTTCTTCGGTGAAAAACGAGATGCGGGAATCATCCTGCGACCAAAACCCTGTGGCAACTGAAACAGCCTGGGCCAGACGAACTTTGTTCTCGCCGTTCACGTCCGAGATCCACAACTCGCTACGGTCGCTCGACGGAAGAGTCACGTACATCAACTTCTTTCCATCTCTCGACAGTACTGGTTGCGTTGCGTTTTCGCCGGCGATGTCCACCTGCTGTTTGGAACCGGTGCTGTAAAGCGTGAGGTAGCCGGTGGATTTGCCGTTCACCAGATACAGTCCGTGCCCATTCGGGTCCGGCATGGGTGATTGATCGGGCCCGGCTCCAAAGGTGACCTGGGTCAGGGATTTATCCGCGATGGTCAATTTCCAAATATTCGATATTCCACTCAGGGTCCGCGAGAACAGCGCGGTCTTTCCCGGCTCCAGCCATACCAGGTCGCGGGGATTGCCCTGGACCACCGTCAGTGATTCCGCAGTTTTTTTCTCCACATCGGCGACGAATAGCTGAATACCTTCCGTAGTCGAAATTCCGCTGGCCGACGAGATCAACAAATGCTGGCCGTCCGGGTACGGCATGATTCGGGAAATGCCAAACGATGCCGGATCCAGAGCAAGGATCTCTTCTTCGCCCATTCCGGTTCGGTCGGCGCGGTAGAGGGCCCGAGTGGAGGATTTCGTGAAATAGAGTGATTTTCCGTCGGACGACGGCGCGACTGCGAAACCGGTTAGAACCCGCTTGGAGTTTCCCCCCAGCGTGGGCACCGCCCAGGTCTCGTCTTTGCCGAAAACGCGCCGGTAATAAATCTCGGTGCCATCCACGGAAAAATTGGTGACGAACTTGTCGCTCTCGTCATTCGTGAGCTGCAGCGCTTCGCCTCCCGACGCGAGCATTAGGAAAACTTGCTCCACGCCGGCAACCGGTGAACTGAAGGCAACCGTGCGCCCGTCGGGCGACAGCCGTGCCTGGATCATGGGTTTGTCCCAATGGCTGATTTGCGCGATCTTTTGTGGTCCGGTCGAGTTCTTGCTGCCGGTTCCGAAGCGGTAGGCGGCGTACGCGACAGCAGCGATGACCACCACTGCTGCGGCCAGGCCGATCCAGAGTTTACTGGCGGGCTTCGCAACTTGGTTGGTCGCGGCTTGTGCGGAGCGCGCTGCGCTTTCCGAGGCTGCGACCGCTTCGAGAGCCCCGGCCTTGGCCGAGCCCGAGAGACGCCCGGAGTCGGTGTCCCTTCGCAGGCGCTTCAGGTCCGAATGCATGTCGGCGGCGGATTGGTACCTCAGGGCGGCGTCTTTTTCGATGGATTTGCTGATGATGCGTTCGAGTTCCGGCGCCAGATCCGGATTGATGCGGGCGATGGGAGTCGGCGTGCCATCGAGAATTTCCTTGAAGATCACGCCCGACGTATCACCCCGGAAGGGCAACTTTCCCGTTGCCATTTCGTAGAGTACCGCGCCGAAAGAAAACAGATCGGTGCGCGCGTCGAGTTCCTTGCCGCGTACCTGTTCCGGAGACATGTAAGCCACCGTGCCCAGCGTGCTTCCCGGACTGGTCAGATGTTCATCCTCGCTGTACACGGTCACCAGGCTATTTCCGTTCTGCGACAACGCTTTAGCCGGGCGCACCTTGGCCAATCCAAAATCGAGAATTTTCGTGTGGCCTTTCTCGGTAACAAAAATATTTGCGGGCTTGATGTCACGGTGGACGATGCCTTTGGAGTGCGCCGCGTCAAGGCCGGCAGCAATACCGATGGCAGCCTCCAGCAGCTCCTCCATTCCCATCGGGCGGTTGGAGATGGCGTGCTTCAGCGTTTTGCCTTCCAGAAACTCCATGGCAATAAACGCTTTGCCGCCTTCGTCGCCGATATCGTAAATAGTGCAGATATTGGGATGGTTCAACGCCGATGCAGCCTGAGCTTCACGCTTGAAACGCGCCAGGGCTTGCGGATCCGCGGCCACTCCCTCGGGAAGGAATTTCAGCGCGACGAAACGGAGCAAGCGAACGTCCTCCGCCTTGTATACAACCCCCATGCCGCCGCCTCCCAGGCGATCAACGATGTTGTAGTGGGAAACCGTCTGGCCAATGAGCGATGGGGAATTGTCCATTATGCTTGGCGACCATCTTAGGTTTGGCGGAAAAGGCTGTCAACGCAAGGGCTTCGCCAGCGCTGTCTTTTCGACCGCTTCGGCCCACTGAGTCTGAACCGCTAAAAGTCTGCGGGTGCCTGTGATCTTTCCAATAGGTTGTCCATTCGATCTCTCCGGAAAAGTGATTGGTGGCACAATCAGATCCTCCGGTTTCGATCGAATGGACAACCTATCGAAAGATCACGGGTGCCCCATCTTTCGCGTTCTTTGCGAAAGGTGGGATTCCACGAACCCCGCGACGGATCAATAGACACAGCGTCTAACCAGAAGAACCAACTCCCAGCGAGGCCCTTGGACAGTGAAACATCTACCTCCACATCGCGACGACTTCCGTTGCCCATCCCTCGCCCGGAACATCTTGTAAATAAAAAGAGATTGGGCCTGCGCCACGCTTACAAATCGTCAAAGCCAACCCTACGCGCCGGCTTAAACCGATCCGAGTTCATCGCCTTGCTCCACGCGGCGGCGAAGTCTTTCACAAGCTCCGCCTTAACGTCACCAAGACCACTTCCCTTTGAAACGCAGCGCACATTAAGTTCTAATACCGCTGAAGCTTCGAGACACATGCGAATCCTGCTGATAGAAGACGACGATGCAACTAGAGAAATCCTAAGCGCCGTGCTTAAGCGCACCGATTTCAGCCTGGAGATCGAAACAGCAGCCGACGGCGACGACGGTTTCGCTTGCTACTCCGGACGCGGCCCGTTTGACCTGCTAATCACGGACCATGCCCATCCCGGTTTGCGTGGAATTGAATTCATAGATCTGGTTCTTTCGAGAAATCCGCTACAACCGATCGTTTTCCAGACGGGAAATTCCGGGCCGCATATCGAAGATTTCAAACAGCGCCACCCATCCATCACGGTTTTGCAGAAGCCCTATTGCATGGAACTCTTTCAGGATATCGTTCGCAGCGCCCAGAATGTCCGAATGTAATGTCGATCGCCTCCCACCCAGGTGCCATACGAAACGTGATCTGCGCGAACCAAATATGCAGGACATGCCCCACAGTGCAAAGAAAAGGGGCGGCTATAAAGCCGCCCCAAAAAAAACACGCCATCAAGCTTTCAGCACAGTAGGTTCCGTTGACGCATCCTACGCAGCCACCCCGAATCGGTCGTTGTTCATCACCTTGGTCCAAGCCGCGGCGAAGTCTTTCACGAACTTGTCCTTCGCGTCCGAGCTGCCATAGACCTCCGCAAACGCTCGCAGCTGCGAGTGCGAACCGAAGATCAGGTCGACACGCGTGGCCGTCCACTTGACGTGGCTAGTCTTGCGGTCGCGCCCTTCAAACACCTCTCCCGCGCCATTCGAGTGAGCGGACGGTTGCCATTGCGTGTTCATGTCGAGCAGGTTGAGGAAGAAGTCGTTGGTCAACTTGCCCGGCTTGTCAGTGAAGACTCCATGCTTGGCATCGCCGGCGTTGGCCCCGAGTACGCGCAAGCCACCGACCAGGACCGTCAACTCTGGAGCGGTCAGCTTTAGCAGTTGCGCCTTGTCCACCAACAACTCTTCGGCGGACAGGCGCTGCTTGCCGCGAGAATAATTGCGGAAGCCATCCGCTGCTGGTTCCAGTGCTTCGAAGGACTCGACGTCAGTCTGTTCCTGCGAAGCGTCCATGCGGCCCGCAGCGAATGGAATCTTCACCTCGGTCCCGCCGTCCTTGGCGGCCTTCTCGATCGCCGCGTCCCCGCCGAGAACTATCAGGTCAGCCAGCGAAACTTTCTTCCCGCTCGCGGAAGTATTGAACTCTTTCTGGATGGCTTCCAGTTTGCCTAGCACCTTCGCCAGTTCAGTCGGCTGGTTCACTTCCCAGAACTTTTGCGGCGCGAGACGGATGCGCGCACCGTTCGCTCCTCCGCGCTTGTCAGTACCGCGAAAGGTTGACGCCGACGCCCAAGCCGTCGAGACCAACTGGGATACAGTCAGGCCAGACGCCAGGATCTTCGCCTTCAGAGCAGCAGCATCCTGATCGCTGATGAGCGCATGGTTCACTGCTGGGATCGGGTCTTGCCACGGCAGCTCTTCCTTGGGAACCAGCGGGCCAAGGTAACGGACGATCGGGCCCATGTCGCGATGAGTCAGCTTGTACCACGCGCGCGCGAACGCATCCGCAAACTGGCCGGGATTCTCGAAGAAGCGCCGCGAAATCTTTTCGTACGTCGGATCGAAGCGTAACGCGAGGTCGGTAGTCAACATGGAGGGCGCATGCTTCTTCGAAGGATCGTGCGCATCGGGCACGGTACCCGCGCCGCCGCCGTTCTTCGGCGTCCACTGATTGGCGCCGGCGGGACTCTTCGTGAGGTCCCATTCGTAGTTGAATAGGTTCTCGAAGAAGTTGTTACTCCACTTAGTCGGGGTTGTCGTCCACGTGACTTCGAGGCCGCTGCCGATGGTGTCAGCGCCGAACCCTTTGCCGAATTTATTTTTCCAGCCCAAGCCTTGCTCATGGATGTCCGCGCCTTCCGGCTCAGCACCGACATAGTCGGCTGGAATTCCTGCGCCGTGAGTCTTGCCGAAGGTGTGTCCGCCGGCGATCAGCGCTACGGTTTCTTCGTCGTTCATGGCCATACGCTTGAAGGTTTCGCGAATGTCACGCGCCGCCCTGACGGGATCGGGATTGCCATTCGGCCCTTCAGGATTGACGTAGATCAATCCCATCTGCACTGCGCCCAGAGGACTTTGCAGATCGCGATCGCCGCTGTAGCGCTCGTCCGCCAGCCACGTGCCTTCCGGCCCCCAATTCAATTCTTCGGGCTCCCAGACATCGGCGCGTCCACCGCCGAAGCCGAAGGTCTTAAATCCCATCGATTCTAAAGCGACGTTGCCGGTGAGGATCATCAGATCAGCCCAGGAAATCTTGCGGCCATATTTCTGCTTGATCGGCCACAGCAAGCGGCGCGCCTTATCGAGGTTGACGTTGTCGGGCCAGCTATTGAGCGGGGCGAAGCGCTGCTGCCCGGCTCCCGCGCCGCCACGGCCATCGCCGATGCGATACGTGCCGGCAGAATGCCACGCCATGCGGATGAACATCCCGCCATAGTGACCGAAGTCGGCGGGCCACCACTCCTGCGAATCGGTCATCAAGGCGTGCAGGTCTTTGATCACGGCATCGAGATCGAGTGTCTTGAATTCTTCCGCGTAGTTGAACTCCTCACCCATCGGATCCGACAGGCTGGAGTGCTGGTGCAGAGGGCCAAGATTCACTTGCGAAGGCCACCAGTCGCGATTGGTGGGCGCGGAGGCGCCGTGATTGAACGGGCACTTGGGGCCGGTTGATTTTTCCTGATTTTCGGGAGAGACAGTCCCCGAAGAAGATGCCAGTGTATTTTCCATGTGGTCCATATATTTTTCCTCGAATTAGTTAGTGAGAATTTGATTTGACGGCAGCGCGCCGCGCCGCACACCTGGTGCAGAGCCCGCGGAAAATAAGTTGGCATTCACGAACTACCCGCTTGCCGAGAGCGCGCGCGGCAGGCTTGGGCACGTCGTACCAGTCGATGTCCTCGAGCACTCCGCAGCGGTCGCAGATGAAGTGGTGATGGCGCATGCCTTCGAGGTCGAACCGTCCGGAGCGGCCCTCGACCGCCACTTCCCGCACCAGTCCGGCCTTCACCAGGTCGCGCAGATTGTTATAGGTTGTCGCCCGCGACGAGCGCGGATCGGCGCGATTTACCGCCTCAAAAATCTCCGCCGCCGTGGGATGACCCTTGTTGGCCATCAGGAATTCCATCACCGCGTAGCGTTGCGCGGTGAAACGCAATCCCTTGGCCTCAAGGGAATGTTTGATGGATTCAGCTTGCATTGGAATAATTAGATTAAATCTAATCTGATAGTTTGTCTAGAGTTGGAGCTGTGGAGAATCGGGGGAATTCTGTTCGTGGAGCCGAGTCCACTTCTCGCGCAAAAAGCGCGCGAGAAATGGGGCACCCTCTACACCCTCGGATCGAAAACTTTCTGTTGTTCTAAACATTTCCCTTTGCGCCTTCATCCAAGAGCAGGTGCCAGGACTCGCGGTACTGCTCGTACAGTCCGCAGCCGGGTTTAATCCTTCTTTTTCCGGGATATAGGTTGATGCCTTTCTTGTTGCCAACAGATTCCATAGGAATCAGATACCAAGTGTCGTGCTTGGCCACAAAGGCGGCTATAAAGTCCACGTTATCAATGGTGTAATGGTCTTGGCCCGATAGACAAGTAACGTGGAGGGGAAACCCGTTATCGCCGGAGAGGGCGCCTCTGAAACAGGACTTTACCTGTATGCGCAGCAGGCGTCTCCCGTGCTGGGTCAGGAAGTCGTAGGGAAAGCTGTCGCCGTAAGGCTTGGCGACTCCAATGCCGTGGCTGGCGGCGCGATACATAAATTCCAGTTCGGCCAGTTCGCCCATGCGCTTGCTATTGAGGCGGCCAGCGGGGATGTAAGCCCTGCGTGATCTCAAGGTCTGCTCCATGAATTGTCAGGAAATTGGTGAAAAAGAAAAAGGCGCGGACTGAGTCCGCGCCTCTTCTGACTATCTATATATAGGATAGCAAGCCGAAGGGGAAAAATGGGACATGGCAGCCAAGTTTATTGTGGCCGTGGAATGAGAGAGTTAGACCGGGAATGAGACGTTTGGGGGCTTGACAAGTTTTGGGGAAATGCACTGGAAATGGTGCAACTGCTCGATTTCGGAATTAACGAAGGATTGGGTGGCAAAGATCTGGTTTTTGATTGTCTCTCCTGGCCTCAACCCCTCCGGATCGCAGTCTGTTTTGGCGTTCTTTAGGGTGCGCGGATATTGAAGTCCGAAAGGTCAAAAGACTATCAAGTCGGGTTTCACGGTATCCCACCTTTCGCAAAAGACGTAAAGGTTTGGCCACCCGCCGAACACAACTAGTTTGGGAGCGTCGTTTTGAGGGCAGTCGCGTACGGTATTCCATTCTTCTGGATCAAGCTACGGAACTCTGCTACATCGCTAGCGGCAAACGCACGTTTGGGAAATATCTGAAGGAGCCATTCAGCCTCCGGCAAAACAAAAAGATCATCCGACTCAATCGCACGCAGAAAGAGTCCCCACTTAAGCTTTGACTCTGCGTTGGCAGTGACTATGTGAATGCCATCATCTGAAATCTCAGCGACAAAGTCGCCCTGGAAACGTCGATCGTTCCTATGAATGTTCCGAAGCCTGTGGTGCATCATGAAAGTGCTACAAACACAAAGCGAACCCAAGACTACCGCGGCGCCGAAAAAGACCCGCAAATAAC
>DATBAT010000219.1:0-9470 GCA_036271375.1 Terriglobales bacterium | reverse complement strand
TGGCCCACGTGGATGAGTTGGCCCTTTTTGTTGTAGAGACCGAGGACCATCGATCCGAAATATTGGCGTGCGCCTTCGGGATCGATATAGCCGCCGATCACGCAGTCCACGGTTTGCGTGACCTTGATTTTTTGCCAATCGTTGCTGCGGCGCTCTTCGTAACCGCTGTCACGACGCTTGGCGACGATGCCTTCGATTTGATTTTTCTTGGCAGCCGCGAACAGCGTGGTGCCTTTGTCGAAGTGGTCGGAGTAGCGAATTAGATCAGACGTTGTGAGGACTCTTTGCAAAAGTTCCTTGCGATCGATCAGGGAAACTTTGCGCAAGTCGTATCCGTCAAGATAAAGAATATCGAACAGGTAGTACACGATCTGAATATCAGGATTGGCCGCCTTGGTGCGTCCATGCTGACGGATTCCGGTGCGTTGCTGCATCAGGCTGAAAGAGGCGCGGCCATGCTCGTCGAGGGCAACCACTTCCCCGTCGAGAATTGCGGTTTTGGCTTTCACAGCTTCCGGAAGTACGCTGAGTTCGGGATAACGTCCTGTCAGTTCGTTGTGGTTGCGCGACATGAGGCGGGCCCTTCCGTTCTCGATGAAGGCGACGGAGCGATAGCCGTCCCACTTGATTTCGAAGAGCCATTCGGGATTGTCGAAGGGTTTTTCGACTGAGACCGCCAGCATGGGAGTTATTTGCGCGGGCATCAGGCGCTTGGCCGCGCCTGAGGGCATTTTGTCTGCGCCAGGGAACGCAAGATCCCCTTCGACAAGCTCAGGGCGGGCTCTCGGCTTCGCTCGGGATGACAGAGTTGTAGAGGGGGAAGGTTTTGTGGTCTCGCCTATTGCTTTGCCTAAAGCGGCATCGAGCCAGGGCGTTTTCGAGCTTGAAACTGTGGCGTTTTCTTCAGTACCTACTTTTTTTTTACCGCGCGTGCAGGCTTCTCTTCTTTCACAACCGCCGGGCTTTTCGCTTTCTTCTTCTCGACTCTAGCCAGCGCATCAGCCAACCAGGGGGCTTTCAGCTTTCCGCCGCCGCTGGATTTCCGGTTGCTGTCCCATTCTTTGGACTTGTCATCTCCGGCAATGGTAGCCATGCTGCGCTTGCTCAGAACGGAGGTGTCGTACTGGTCGATGTCATATCCCGCAGTTTCGAATTTGTCGTGCTTTTTGATCAGCAGCCATTCCGTGCCTTTGCTTCCCGCGCGGCGCGCCTTGATGTGGACCAGCACGAAGTCGCCATTGAGACGCTTGCCGTGCAGGCGGAATTTGAAATCACCTTTCTTCAAGAGCGTTGCGGCTTCCGCGTCAGTGGTCGGAACGTATTCGCCGTTCACCGGCGTTGCCGAGAGCGGCTCCCAACTGCCAACATCCCAGACCATCACCGAGCCCGCGCCGTAATTTCCTTCCGGAATGATTCCTTCGAAATCAAAATATGAAACCGGATGATCTTCGACCTGCATGGCCAGCCGTTTGTCGGAGGAATCAAGCGAAGGTCCTTTGGGAACAGCCCATGACTTCAGCACGCCGTCCATCTCAAGGCGGAAGTCGTAATGCAGGTGAGAAGCGCGGTGCTTTTGCACCACGAAGCGGTGTTTCGATTTCTTCTCGACTTTGGGCGGCGGCTCGGGAGTCTCTTCGAAGCGGCGCTTGCGTTTGTATTCTTCCAGGGCCATGTGTTCTCACAGATTCAGATATGGATGCTGCGGTTGGCTTATTCTACTGCTGCCTAGTTTCGAGTTTCAGGTTCCGAGTTTCGTGATGAAGAGAGAATATCCCGAGCGGCCATTTGTCGGAGTCGGTGCCATCATTATCGAGGATAGGCGCGTGGCGCTCATTCGCCGGGGACGGCCTCCGCTATTGGGCGAGTGGTCGATCCCGGGCGGTGCATTGGAACTTGGCGAGACTCTGCGAGAAGCGGCGGCGCGCGAGGCATTGGAAGAGACGGGATTGACCGTCGAGACGCAGGATTTGCTGGGCGTCTTTGATCGCGTGATGAAAGATGCCGAAGGCCGCGTGCTCTACCACTACGTATTGGTGGATTTCCTTTGCCGGCGAACCAACGGTGAGCTATCCGCCGCAGGGGATGCGCTAGATGCCAAATGGTTCGCTGCCGAAGAAATCGACGGACTAGGACTAGCGAAAGATACAGAAGATGTGATCAGGCAAGGGCTCAGGGCCGCCACGGATTCGGCGGATCGGCACACATAAAGCTACTTGCTCTTGATCCGTGTAGATCAGTGAAAATCCGTGGCAGAAGTTGTCGGCAAAAAGAACGGCCCGCGTTTGCACACGGGCCGTTCCGGTTGACTGATTGGAATTGACCAAGAGGTGGTCACTGCTAAGTGGACCACTTCGACGAACTCCGGGTTCCGGCACGACCAATGCCGGACGGAATCAATCTCAAATCACCGGTCGAGTTGCGAAGTTCTTAGAGCGACCGCCCTAAGTCTCAGCCACCTCACCTGGTCTAGTGATGAAACATCTACTGCCAGAATCAGAACTTGTCATCCGACCACCTCCTTTCCGGTGTAATTCCACATTAGTACGGCGGAAATGTGGAAGTCAACTGGCACGAAGGTGGCGGGAAAGATGCGCACTCAGAGATTCGCGAGCGTGGAGATTTCGGAGATGCCGAGAAGAGTTCGGTCGGCCGTAACCAGCGTCAGGCCGAGGACTTTAGCGGTGGCTACGAGGAAACGGTCGGCGGGATCCTGATGAGGAATTCGTATCTGCCGCGATTCAATAGCGATTCGAGTCGTCAGGGGAGCCTCGCGCAGGCGGATCGTAGATTGCGCGATCCATTCTGGAGCTTCAAGGTCCAGATGCATTCTTCCCTTGCTTACCAACATCAGAAGCTCCCAAGCGCTTATCGGCGAAAACCATTTTTCGTTCGCGGGAGATTCGAGCTCCCACAAAGTTCTGGCGCCAATCCTGTCTGGCTCCAGGACACTCCACAGCCAGATATGCGTGTCCAGCAGTAGCTTCAATCTCGCAAAACCTCCCAATCCCCAAGATCGGAAGCCGGAGAAATGATGTCCCCCAGGATTTTGCCTTTCCCCTTCATGGAGCCGATCCAACTCGCGTTTTCGACAGGGGAGGTTGGATTTATTTCGGCAATTGGTTTCCCGTGGCGTGTGATCCGTAGAGGCTGCTTAGTCTTCTCGACTTCGTCTAATAAGGCCAGGCACTTTGCCTTGAACTCCGAAATCGCTATTTCCCGCATGACCAACTAATTAGACCATAGTCAAATAAAATGGTCAATATGCGGGGTACATAGCCCCTTGGGAATCTATCTCGCCTCGGTCTGGCTCCCTACACTTGAAGTTCGTCCCTGAAAGGGGCCGATGTGTCTTTAGAGCCTATGCCTTCCACCGGAAGGCTCCCGGTTGGGGCAAGCCGATGTGGGCAAGGACACGGAAAGCGAATTCCTGGGCCATCGCATCGAGCGACGCAGGAAGATTGTAAAACGCTGGAACTAAAGGAAATACAGTCGCGCCAGCATCGGCGGCTCGGTACATGTTGCGGATATGGATCTTGTTTAGCGGCGTCTCGCGGACGCACAGAACCAGCGGCCGCTTTTCCTTCAGGCAGACGTCCGCGGCCCGTTCAATGAGTTGTGAAGCAATGCCGTTAGCGATCCGGGCGAGAGTGCCCATGCTGCACGGCAGCACAACCATTGCGTCCGCAGGATAGGACCCGCTGGCGACGTTGGCGCCGATATCGGCGTTGGCTTGCTGGTGGATTTTGCGGGAAGGCTTGCCCAAAAGCTGTGGCAGCAGGTTGCTGCGGCCCTTGAGGCCCAGTTCCTCGGCCATCACGCGCAAGCCGCTGTCACTGGCGATGAAGTTCACGGTTTGAACGCGCTTATCGCGCTCCAGGGCAGCAAGAAATTGGCGAAGAAACACGGAGCCGCTGGCTCCGGTGGTAGAGACAGTCAAGTTTTGCGGCGGCTGGTTGGACAAGTAGGGCTCCGAACGCAAGGTAGGCCGCAGGCGGAAGTTCTGTCAAGACGGGCGCGTTACTGAACAATATGGCGACGACTGCAAGCTTACGTTCGCGGCGCAATGCGGCACAGCTGCATGCGCTCGCCGGCGTGACCCGGGAGATCCATTCAAGCGACCACAACGCGCACCGGAAATATCTTCAGGACTTCATCGCGGCGTTTCCGTCCTACGAATCGGTGATCAATCTCGACCAGGTCGTCGCGCAGGCGCAAGCGGCTGACGTCGTTCTTATCGGTGACTATCACGCGCTTCCCTCCTCGCAACGATTTGCCGCCAGCTTTTTCGAACAGCGAACTCAGCCCGGAGACCGGCCCGTAGTTTTGGGGATCGAAACGGTCCTGGCCCGCGACCAGCACATTCTCGAGGAATGGTGGCGGCGCGAGATTGACGAAGAAGAACTCCGGCGGCGCATCCGCTTCGATCTCGACTGGGGGTACGACTGGCCACCCTTTTACGATTTACTCGTCACTGGCCGCGAGCACGGCGAGGCCATCTATGGTCTCGACTGCCTGCCGCGAAACGACCTGCGCAAGATCGGCGCGCGCGACCGGCACGCAGCGCACAAGATTGCCGAGATGCGGCAACAGCATCCCGAGGCCGTCATTGTCGTGCTATTCGGAGAATCACATCTCGCGCCGGAACATCTCCCGCAAATATTGTGCGAGCAGCTACCGCAAGAACGGATCTTTACCGTCTTACAGAATGTTGACGAACTTTACTGGCGTGCGACCGGCGAAAAGCACGAAAGCGTGAGTGCCGTACAGGTTTCAGAGGATGTGGTTTGCGTGTTCAATGCAACTCCGTTGGAAAAATACGAAAGCTATCGACTGCATCTCGCGCGGTGGGCGCAGGAAGAACCGGACTCGCCCGATCTGACGCCGACGGTCCACAACCTGATTGAAAGTCTCGCGAACTTCGCCGGGATCAATCGGTACTCACAAAAAGGCTCTCAACCTAAATTCCTGGTCGATTTGCTGCCCGAGGTTTATGGCGGCGCACTGGAAGACCGCCTGCTATCGCGTCTGGGCACAAGCTCTGATGACGTAGCTCACTTGTTGCAACGGGTGGAAGAACGCGGCAGCGCGTATCTGCATCATGTAAACGCATTTTACGTGCGGGAATTTCAAATGATGTACGTAGCGGAAGAGGCCGCGCGCTTTCTGTTTCACGCGTGCCAGGGGTGGCCAACTGGCGATGGGAAACTTGGACGCAGTGACGAGTTTTACGCACGAGTGGTAGAAAACACCGTGGCATACTTCGGAGCGCGCGTGCTATATCCCAACCTCCCTGCGGAAGGCGAAGATCTGAACGCCGAGGTTACCGCAGCACTTTACCAACAAAGCTTGAAAAGCGCGCTGCGAGGGGATTTTGATGCTGTCGCGCGAGAACTCGGCTACCAGCTCGGCAATGACCTCTACTCGGACTATCTGGCGGGAAGATTCAACCCTAGCGCATTCCGTCGCTTATTGCTGACGCACTTGAGCGAACCCGGCACGGCAAAAACAACTTGCGTTCGGCTACTGGGACGGAACCGCAAGAAACGCCCGGCGTCCACCAAGCGAACCGGGTCCCAACGCCGAATCGGTTAGTAGGCGTTCCTTACGGTGAGCCATGGCCGGTTGCGCAGAAACCACCAGACCACAATTTGCGAAATTAGAGCTGCCGAGCTATCGAGCACAACGTCGTGAAACGTCCCGGTGCGGCTGGGCAAGAACGATTGGTGCCATTCATCCATGGAAGCCACGAATGTCGCCATCAGCCACGCGATGGTCGCCCACTGAAATGTCCAGGCCCGAAGATCGATGGCCGGAAGAGTTGCCCGCCATGAGCGAAACAACAGCCAGCTCAAAGTGAAGAATCCCACGAAATGCCCGGTCTTGCGGATGTAGTGATGCCAGACTTCAAAGCGGACGGGATCGACTCCGGTCAGAAAATGAAGAATCGGATACAGCATGCCGCCAGTATTTTCGGACGAGAAGGCGTTGCTGGACTCAATCACAATGAGGCTTAGCCACAGCAGCGACGGCCACCAGTTTTTTAGAAAAGTCTTGGTTTGCAGAGATGCCTCGTCCCGTTATTCCGCCGCGTAGTTGGGGGCTTCCCGCGTGATTACCACGTCGTGAACGTGGCTTTCGCGCAGGCCCGCGCCGCTGATGCGCACGAAGCGCGTTTTCTGCAACAAATCAGGAATGGTGGCTGCGCCGCAATAGCCCATGCCGGACTTGAGGCCGCCCACCATTTGATTGACGATCATCGATACTGACCCACGATAAGGCACGCGCCCTTCGATTCCTTCCGGAACCAGCTTGGCCAGGCGGTTGGATTCTTCGCCGCCGTAGGTTGACGCCTCACCTTCCATGCTCTGGAAGTAGCGTTCGCTCGAACCGGCTGCCATCGCGCCGATCGAACCCATCCCGCGATACGACTTGAATGTCCGGCCTTGATACAAAATCATTTCGCCCGGGCTTTCGTCGGTTCCGGCAAACATCGATCCAATCATCACCGCGTTCGCCCCCGCGGCGAGAGCTTTGGTGATGTCGCCGGAATACTTAATGCCACCGTCCGCAATCACGGGGATCTTCGCATCCTTGGTGGCGCGGTAAGCTTCGGCTACCGCTGTGATCTGCGGCACTCCCGCTCCAGTAACCACTCGCGTGGTGCAGATCGATCCCGGCCCGATGCCCACCTTAATTCCGTCGGCCCCCGCTTTGGCGAGTTCACAGGCACCATCGAATGTCCCGACGTTGCCGGCGATGAGATCGACTTCGGGGAGCTTTGCTTTCACGGCGCGGATCGCGTCGAGAACGCGCGTCGAGTGGCCGTGTGCGCTGTCGATCGCAAGCACGTCAACTTTCGCCCTCACCATTTCCTGGGCGCGCTCGAGAAAGTCCCCGGTGGCTCCGATCGCAGCGCCTACGCGCAGGCGTCCATGCGAATCCTTAGCGGCATTGGGATACTTCAACTTCTTCTGAATGTCTTTTACCGTGATCAGCCCTTTGAGGTTGTACTTGTCGTCGACCACGAGAAGCTTTTCAACGCGATGCTCGTGAAGGATCTGTTCCGCTTCCGCCAGTGTGGTCCCAACTGGAACCGTAATTAGATTTTCCTTGGTCATCACTTTGCTGATGGGCACATCGAAGCGACTCTCGAAACGCAGATCGCGATTTGTGAGAATTCCCACCAGGCGCCCGCCCTTAGTGATGGGCACGCCGGAAATCTTGTACTTGCGCATGACCTCGAGCGCGTCCGAAACTTTGTCGTCGGGCGACATAGTGACAGGGTCAACGATCATGCCGCTTTCCGAGCGCTTTACCTTGTCGACTTCATTGGCCTGCTGCTCGATTGTCAGATTGCGGTGAATGATGCCGATGCCGCCCTGCTGCGCCATGGCGATAGCCATATGGGATTCGGTGACCGTATCCATGGCGGCGCTGATGACCGGAATATTCAGCCGGATATTGCGCGTAAATTGCGTCTGGGTATTGGCTTGCGCGGGCACGACGTCGCTGTGTGCGGGGAGTAGCAACACGTCATCGAAAGTGAGGGCTTCTGGTACGGGGAAATGAATCATAGTTTTCTCGTGGGTATTTCTATTTTAGGGATGGGGGAAGGCGGTGGCAAATGGGGTTGATGACGTCGAGGCAGGTGTCCTCGCCTGCCCGCCGGAGCGCACAACTCCGGTTGGTTCATCGTGAGGCAGGTGGGGGCACCTGCCTCTACGCAAACCTTTACTTCACCCGCATCGTTTTCAGCATCTGCTCAAAAGTGGGC
Source organism: Terriglobales bacterium (assembly GCA_036271375.1). Lineage (GTDB taxonomy): Bacteria > Acidobacteriota > Terriglobia > Terriglobales > Acidobacteriaceae > DATBAT01. Next base: position 1,696 of record DATBAT010000219.1, on the reverse strand, counting down.
CGCATCGTCCCGAAATCTTTATCGGGAGAAATAAAGACCAGGTAGAGCAGCGACTTATCGCGGCGCTGGAACGTGACCAGCCAATCCCGTTCCTGAACCGCGCGTCCGTTGGAGTCCTTCAACGGCGATGTGCTGATCAGGTCTACCGATTTTCCAGCCACCCCGCTGACCCGGATATTTTCGTCATGGCCTATCTCACGCAGATCAGGATTTCCCTGCCGCAACGAGGCCAGCAAATCGTGGGTTGCGTTGTCTAGGGTGCTGGCGGAATCTTCGGGTTGGTAGTTATTCACGATCACGCCATACGCAACCGCATTCTCGGAAACACCACTCTGCGGCGCGATGGTAACGGAAGAATTCTGGTCCCCAAACACCTGCCAGTTTTCCGGATAAGAAATCTGATACTGGCTGTGATTGAACGCCTTCAACGCGGTCGCGGGTCTGATGTCGGTCGCAGAGCCGGTTGAAGCAACTTGCTTCTGCTGATCCGCAATCTGCTGCGAGGTCAGAGGCTTCATGCCAGAGACGCGCTGCTTGATCTGCGCAAACTCGGAACTGTTGCCGCGATAGCTGGTCTTCTTGGTAAGCGTCGCCACTTCTTTCGACACAGCCTGCGAGCGATTACCGGGATCAGGATGGTCGCTAAGAAACTGGGGACTTCGGCTTCCACCTTCTTCCGCCAGCTTGGCGAAGAATACCGCCATCTGGTGAGGATCGAATCCCGTGTCATACATAATGTCGGTGCCGAGCAGGTCGGCTTCAGATTCCGCTGAGCGCGAGTTCTTTAGGAAATACGAGCCCACTCCGAAAGAAATTCCCATTTGCGCCATCTGCGAGAGCGTTCCGCGGCCCATGAATCCACCAAGAATCGCCAACGGAACTTGCGCTGCCATCTGCTTGCTGGCCGCGCGCGTGCCATGCCGCTGCACTACGTGGGAAATCTCGTGGGCCATTACGCCGGCAAGTTGAGCTTCGTTATCGGCAGCCTGAATGGTGCCAAGGTTTACGAATACCGGTCCGCCCGGAAGCGCGAACGCGTTGATTTCTTTCTGGTTCACGACCCGGAAAGTGTACGGCCATTTTTGTCCGGGAGCGTGCGAGGCGAGTTCCTGTCCTAGTCGATTCACATAGACGCTCACCGGATCGGACTCCGGCAGCACCGGCAACTGCTTCGGAATCTCCGCGCCAGCCTGCTTACCGGCTGCAATTTCTTCATCCTGAGAAAATAAATCGAAGCCGCTCGAGGGCTGCACGCGGGCCTGGGCTCCAACGCTAAAAACAAGGCACAGTAGGGTCAACCGGGGAAATGTTTTCATGACACTCTCTTCTCGGAAGGAACAGGGATTTGTGCCAGTAGCTTACCCGAGCCATGCGCCTGGATGCGAATCTACTCTTTCGGCGGTTCCCATAGTTCGATGCGATTGCCGTCGGGATCCGTGATCCAGGCGAAGCGTCCATACTCATGGTCCTCGCGTTTCGGGTCGATCGTCACCCCCGCCTGCTTCATTTCCTCCAGCAGTTCGTCGAGGTTGTCGACCCGGTAGTTCACCATGAAGTTGGCGGTGCTGTTTGCGAAGTATTTGGTATCACGCGGGAAGAGCGACCAAACCGTCATCCCCTTGGCTTTGGTCTCCGCATCCAGCCACTCAAACATGCTTGTGCCATCGGGAGTGCGCGGAATTCTTAAGTTCTTCTC
>DATBAT010000218.1:0-31638 GCA_036271375.1 Terriglobales bacterium | reverse complement strand
GAAAATGCGAGAGGGGAACGTCTGCCAACACCATGCGCGCAGCGACCGATTCTTCCATCGTGGCCGCAGCGATCCCCGCCAACTGGTCGCCGGAGCGCAACGGCGAAGCCTTCGCCAGCAATTCCTTCAGAGTGGGAAATTTATAAGTCGCGCCGCGGATGGATTGCTTTCTACGCATCTGGAAATTGGCGTCGTCCGGCTGCATGAAGCTTGTACCGGCCGGTTAGAAGATGTAACAACAGCAATACTCCCATCACCGAGGCAATGCCCCAGCCCGCGCGGGAATTGGGCGGCATCACCATAAGGGTGCAAATGAATAGAGTCCACAGAAGAGCGAGCGTGTTGATCGCAGAGCCAAATTTTCCCAAGTGCCACGGGCCACGTTTTGCGAACCAGCTTGATCGTTTGCGCCAGCCCAGAAAAACCGGAATGCCATACGAGAGATAAAAGCCGATCACGCTAATCGATGTCACTACCGAAAACGCGCCGCTGTAAACCATCGCCAGAAATGCGAGAACGGCCGAAAGCCACAGAGCCGCAGCTGGCGTTTTGTGGCGCGGACTTACGCGAGACCACAGATCGGAGAATGGCATGCCCTTGTCGCGCGCGAAGGCGTAGAAAGTTCGCGAAACCGAAGTGCAAGCCGCCAAGCCGCAAAACCACATGGCCAACACCGTAAGTCCGAGAACTGCCACTACGGCGCGGTTGCCCAAACTCATCTGCACGATCGCGAGCACAGCGGGCAGCGTATTACCGGCAGCATCCTTAGTATTTAGAACCGTGTTAACGTCCGGGATCGCCCAAGTCAACGAAAGTACCAGCAGATATCCGAAGAACCCCGAAACCAGGATTGCCATCAACATGGCGCGGGGCGCCTGTCTCCGTGGATCGATCGTTTCCTCCGCCACATGGGCCGAGGCATCGAAACCGGTATAGGTCCACTGTGCCTGTAGAAGTCCGAGCATGAAAAGCCACAGATACGACCCATGAACCGCCGTCGCCGAACTTGCCTGCCACAAAAAACTAATGGGCTGCTTTGGCGCAAAGATACAGATTGCCCCGACCAGGACAACCACTCCAACAATATGCACGGTAACGCTGAGATCGCTAAGCCACGCCACTAGCCGCGCGGAGAAATGATTTATCAGGGTCTGGGAAAGCAGCAAGAGTGCATAGACGATGAGCAACGCGGAGTGGCTTGAAGGCAGCCCCAACATCGGCAGCAAAAACTGAGCACAACCGTAGTCGATGCCGGCAATTGCTGTGATGAGACCTACGAGGTTTAGCCACGCGGTGAACCACGCCCAGAGCGGCCCGCCGAGTTCCTCCGACCAGTGCACCATTCCGCCAGAAGTCGGGAATGCCGAGCAAAGTTCGGCCATACTGAGAGCCACCAGCAGGGTTCCAAACGTCGCGATCGGCCAGCCTAACGTCATCTCGCGCGGACCGCCCATGCTCAGTCCGTAATCGAAGAGGGTGACTGCGCCGGTCAGTACAGAAATAATGGAAAACGAAATCGCAAAGTTGGAGAACACACTGAAGTCGCGCTTGAACTCCTGCCTGTAGCCCAGACCGGCGAGGTCTTGCGCATCAGTTTGCTCCCGCGCGGAATCGGTCATTGCGCCGCGCTGTCTTTCACACAACGGAACCCCAATGTTCCTGCACGGTCTTTGCCGGGAGCCATCAACAGTAATTTGCCGTGCTGATCGTTACGGTACGCGGGCGGAAAGTACCAACTCGAGCCTTGTGGACGATAGTTGCTTCCGCCGCGCAGAATGGCAGCCCGGGTATGCTCATCAACATATTCGTCGGTCCACTGCCAAACGTTGCCGACAAGGTCCTGCACACCGAATGGGCTCGCCCCTGACGGGTGCATATCCACCGCGTCGGGTTCGCGCATGACGCGGCTCTTCTCTTTGACAGGAACTGCACTATCGTTCCAATCGTTTCCCCACGGGTAGGCCCTGCCGTCGGTACCCTGCGCCGCATACTGCCATTCCCACTCGTGCGGCAACCGCTTGCCCGCCCAATCAGCATAGGCCCGCGCGTCTTCTTGAGATACCCATGTCACCGGCTTGTTGTCCCAACCCCTAGGGTAGTTACCGTCTTTCCACTCATGCAAGAAATTCAGATCATCCTTCGGGTGATAGTGCGTGGTGTCAACGAACTTCTTGAATTCCGCGTTGGTAACTGGATATTTGTCGATGTAAAACGAATCGACGTGCACGGTGTGCACGTGGTGCGTACGCGGCGAATCCTCCCACGGATACTGAACGTCGACACCGATATCGTTGTCCTGATCGCCGCGTTCAAGTTCGATGCCGTCAATTTTGAAGGCAAAGTCGGCGGCGGGGATCTTGACCATTCCCGCGGGAGCGGCGCTCTCTGGTTGGGTCTTGGGAATCTCAACTAGATGTTGCGGAAGAAATCTCCACTCGCTCGAATAAGTGCTTAGGGGCTGAGTCGGTGAAAGCTTTGGGCTGCCAGACTTTGTGGCGAGAATCGCTCCGAAACCATTCGCTTCAATCGCAAAGCTCAGAAAAATGTCGCTGCCTTCTGTCTCTGGCGTTATCTCTTTTCCATTCCACAAGTCGTAATAATGCAGCCCCGCTTGCGCAGGGAGCCGCATCTGCCGCCCATCTACGTTGTATTGACTGCGGTTGATGATGGTCCACAGCGTGTCGTCGCCCTTTGGCCAGCGGCTGGCGAAAATACTGTGCTGTTCCATCCAGGCGAAGGGTTGCCAGTCGGCGGAGACCAGAAACTCCGCCTGAGCGCGCTCAATCTTCGCTACTCGGCGCAATGCTTCCGCATCACGCGGAGTGATCCCGTTCCAAATTCCCCAGACGTTTTCCCAACTCTCGTACCCAACGCCATTGAAGAAGGCGAATTGCAGGTTGTCTACCTTGGAGCGGTTCCAGCGATCACAAACATTCACCATGTGGCGCGGCTCGAGCCATTTGTAGAGGCTCACCCACGGCACCTGCGGATACTGCCAATATCCCCAGGTTAGATTGTTCCATGCGAGGGCCTCGCGGTCTGGGCCGTCTTCCGGCTCAAGCGCAAGCGGATGACCGACCGCGTCAGACGCGGTGCGAAAGGCTCTCGGTACGCCATGCAGCGTGTCGCCATTGATGCCGTCGGCGCCAACTTCCGCCATCAGCTTGGCGGTCGCGTCCCAGTTGGGCTCGCCGGGATCGCGCGTGCCCTGGTCCCACAACATGATGGGGAAAAATACTTTCACGTTGCGGCGATGAAAGTCCGCAACCATCTGCTTTACGCCGGCGACACCGCCGGGAAGAGCCCGGAGCAGGTCGTACTGATTGCGATTGTCGATACCGATATTGGGATACGTATGCCAGAGCAACACTGCATCGACACCGCCGTACCGCTTCTCCACATCGTCGAGATAGCGATCGACCGTGTACTTCCCAGCAACCGGGTCGTACAGGTAACGATCCTCCATCATCACCTGCGGCTGGATGAAACTCGACTGCGTCCACTTGAGTTCTGGCCGCCGGTATTCCGCATCGGAGTATCCCGCGCGAATGCGCACTTCCTTCCGGTAGTGCGTGACATCTTTCAGCCAGGCGTCGATGTCAGCACGCGTGCAGGGTTTTTCGTCGTCATAGTCCCACCAGGGATGCACTGCCTTGAAGCAAGGCGGCGGGGGGATCTGTTCGTCCTTAGGCTTGTAGTCGGTGTCTTGCGCGTAGGCAGAAAACGCCAGGAGGACGAGGGTTGCGGCAACCAGCAGGGCATTAGAGGTTTTCATGAGTTGTTCGGACTTAGTTCCGGATTGTACCAAGCGTCCGCTGGGGACTTCGAGCGGAGAGGAATAATATGATCACAGCCCTCTGAGGACGGCGCGATTTAAGGAAGGGGTCATTCATGGGAAGCCTGGGTCTGTTGCAATCCTTGCAGGAAAGCTTTTCGCAGAAGGCAGGAGTGAAAAGCGTATTCGGAGATCCAATCGTTGTCGGAGACAAGGTCGTTTTGCCGGTGGCACGTATTGGCTATGGATTCGGGGCGGGCGCAGGGACCGGCGGCGTCGGCGAGAACAATAAAGGAGAAGGCGGCGGTGGCGGCGGTGGCGTGATGGCAAAACCGGTTGGGGTGTTCGTGATTGGCCCGACGGAGAGCCGCTTCGTCTCGACGCACGAAGCCCGGCGGACGCTGGGCGTCTTGGCGCTGGGCGTCGTGTTGGGATTAATTCTTCGGCGCAAACGAAAAGAACGCGGACGGCTCTGGGGCCGAGGAATTCCTCTTCGAGATTAACCTCGGTCTCGAGCGCTGCCAGATCAAGACGATTTGATTTCAGTCCAGATGCGATCCCGCAGACGCTGGGCATTTCGCGGCAGAGTCCCGGGCCATTCTCCACGTTCGAAAACCTCCGGTGGCGGATACATGGTGGGGTTATTGCGATCCGCGTCAGGCAGAATATCGTGCGCGGCGCCGTTGGCCGTTGCCGTTCGGGTGTACTCGACGACCGCGGCTGATACTTGAGGCCGCAGGACATAATTCAGGAATTTGTGGGCCAGTTCCACGCGTGAGCTTTCGCGAAGAATGGCGGCGGTATCGCAGTAAAAAGGAAATCCCTCTGCTGGGTACACAAAAGCCAGGCTGGGTGCCGCATCCATGGCTTGTTGCGCGGTAGTATTCCAGAGCTGCGCAGCCAGCACGTCACCCGACACCAGTTGGTCGCGCACTTCAGCGTTTAAGTAAGCCCGTAGAATTTTCTTCTGCTCCATGGCTGCCTGCTCGGCGCGGCTCAATTGATTCGGATCAGTTGCATCAAACGGCAATCCAACTTTTTTCAGGCATGCCCCGATCATGTCTTCCGGATCGTCGAGCATCGTCATCCGCCCCTTGAGGCGGGGGTCCCACAGATCAGCCCAGCGAGTCGGCGGAGGCTGCAAAGAGCGGTTATAGACGATTCCGGTACCGATCCACATGTAAGGAACAGCCATCTCTAGACCGGGATCCCACACCGGCGAACGGAAGCGCGGGTCAAGATTTTTTAAATTCGGCAGCCATTCGTGACGAAGCGGCTCGAGCAGTCCGTATTCACGCATGGGTTGCAGGCGGGTATGGGTGGGGAAAACCACGTCCCAGCCGGAGTTGCCGGTGAGTACTTTCGCCAGCATCTCTTCATTGCTCTCATACGTCGTGTAATGGACTTTTACGCCGAACTCAGTTTCGAAATTTGAAATGGTGTCGGGTGCAACGTAGGCCGACCAGTTGTAGACGTTTAGACGAGGCCGGCGATCGCGACTGCATCCCGCGAGAACTGCGGTGGCGGCCATTCCCATAAAAAACGTGCGCCGATTCATGCCTCGCGCACCTGCTCCGAAATCAAGATCAGCAATCCGAAAAAGAACGTGATCAGCGCGGAAATTGCGTTGATTACCGGGCTAGCACCGCGGCGGGCCATCGCGTAAATCACCATTGGCAGCGTTTCGGAATCGACTCCCGCGACCATGCTGGTGATCACGTAGTCATCGAACGAAACCGTCAGCGCCAAAAGGGCCGCGGCAATAATTCCCGGCGCTAAGGCCGGCAACATCACGTACCAGAACGCCTGCCACTCGTTGGCGCCAAGGTCCATCGCCGCTTCCTCAAGCGTTGGACTCAGCGTGCGCAACCGCGCGGAAATCACAATGACGACGTACGCAATAGAAAAAGCCACATGCGCGAGGACCACCGTGTACAGGCCCAAATGCCAATGCAGCCAGCGGAACATCCACTGAAAAAGAGCGAGTAGCGAAATTCCGGTGACAATCTCCGGCGTAACCAACGACAGATAGAGAGTTCCGGTGAGCAGGCGCGAAGTGTACTTCCACAAACCGTAAGCGCACATGGTACCGATCACGGTTGAGATCACGGTGCTGAGCAGCGCAACGATCACGCTGTTCCAGGTAGCGTCGATCAACTGCGGATCGCGCAAGATAGCGCGATACCAATCCAGCGAAAAGTGCTCCCACTGCGTGAATCGCGACGAGTTGAAGCTGAAAAAAGAAAGAGTCAGCAGCGGCAAATGAAGGAATGCGAAAAACGCCACGGCATACGCACCGAGCCAGCGCCTCATGCCAGTTGCTCGCTTTCGCGGCGGAGCAGTCCCCAAACCAAGAGAACAACCAGCACCATCAAGAGCATCGAAACGGCCGATCCGAAAGGCCAGTCGCGGGCGTTCGTGAACTGATTCTGAACCAAGTTTCCAACCAGCACGGTGCGACCACCGCCAAGCAGATCAGGCGTTAGATAGGCGCCCAGGCATGGGATGAAAACCAACACCGAGCCGGCAACGATCCCTGGCCGCGACAGCGGAATAATCACGCGAAATACAGTTGCCAGCGGGCGCGCACCAAGATCGGCAGCGGCTTCGATCAACGCTGGATCGAGCCGCTCAAGCGTGGCGTAGATGGGCAACACCATGAACGGAAGATATCCGTACACCAATCCGAGCAGCACCGTTCCGTCGTTGTAAAGCAACGATAAAGGCGAATGAATGATTCCAACCTTCATCAGGACGACGTTGACCAGTCCGGTATCGCGCAGCAGAAAAAGCCAGGCGTAGGTGCGGACAAGAAAGCTAGTCCAGAACGGAAGCATCACCAGTTGCAGATAGAAATTCTTGCGCTTCGGCGATTGCGAAATAAACAACGCAACCGGAAACGCCATGACCAGGCAAATAACGGTTGCACCCAACGCCATGACAAACGAACGCAACAGAATCGTCAGGTAGAGGGGATCAGCCAGCCGCTGGTAGCCCTCGATTGTCCAAGGCTTCTCAACTCCGCCATAGACGCCGCGAGTGAGCAGGCTATAGGCGAGAACAATTGCAAAGGGCGCGGCAAAGAATGCCAGCAGCCATATGCGGGTAGGAAGCAGGAACCACGAGCGCAGCTTCATGGAACCAGAATTTCGTCGGCGGCGCTCCAACAGATATGCACGGCTTCTCCGGGGAGGAAGGTCGCGTAACCGCGATTCACCTGTGCCACCGCGTCTTCACCGCTATCGAGTCGCACAAGGACTTGGAAGCAGTCGCCGAGAAAAACGGAGTTTGTTACCCGCGCCGGAGAAGAACGCGCGCCATGGTTCTCAGGGATGCGAGCGATGCGGGTGGCTTCAGGACGCACTCCAACGCCGCCAATCCAATTCACCGCGCCCAGAAATCCCGCAACAAACTTTGTCTTCGGGTGGAAATAGACTTCCTCGGGAGACCCGATTTGCTCGATGCGGCCTTCGTTCATCACCGCCAGCTGATCGGACATGGAAAGCGCTTCTTCCTGATCGTGGGTCACCAGCAGGAAGGTAATTCCGGCGCGGCGCTGAATAGCTTTGAGTTCCACGCGCATTTGTTTGCGCAGCTTGGGGTCTAGCGCGGCGAGCGGTTCGTCCAGAAGAAGCACGTCGGGCTCGAGTACCAGCGAACGCGCGAGGGCCACCCGTTGCCGTTCGCCGCCGGAAAGCTGCGTAGGCTTGCGGTTTTCTTTCGACTCCAATCCAACCAGCTTCAGCACGTCTTCTACACGCGGGGCGAAATTGCTCTGGCCTTGGCGCTTCAATCCAAATTCGATGTTGGCGCGCGCTGAGAGATGCGGGAACAGCGCATAGTTCTGAAACACAGTGCTGACGCGGCGTTCGTAGGGTTTGCGGTGGTTGACGACTTCGCCGTTCAGCAGAACTTCGCCGGAGGTGGGCAGTTCAAAACCGGCGACCAGCCGCAGCGTGGTGGTCTTGCCGCAGCCCGAGGGACCCAGCAGGGAGAAGAAACTTCCCTGCGGAACAGAAAGCGAAATACCGTCCAGAGCGCGCTGGCCCGGAAACTCCTTTACCAGCTGGCGCACTTCCAGAATGGTCTTTTCCATCAGGTTGCGAAAACCCTCCGAGACACAAATCGTAGAACATTTTGATGCTTCGTAGTGAATAAATATTCATTAATCTGAATCGAACGGCTACCAAGGATTTTCGCCGATTCCCACGCATTTAAGGCTTGGAAACTATCGGCGTAAATCCCTGCAAATCCGTGGTGTATCGTATTTGTAGCCACTGTTTTCCATGCGAAGTTCCGATTACCGTTTTCCTCCGGGCCTGAAGTACAACCTCATCTGGTACGCCTTCCGCAAGTTTCGTCCCGCGGATCCCATCGCGCTCTTCCAATACCTCGTCGACGAGTTTGGCGATGTTGTCCATTACAAGATTGGGCCAAAGCACATCGTCTTTTTGAATGACCCGGCGCTTATCCGCGAAGTGTTGGTGGTGCAGAACGACAACTTCACCAAAGAGCGCACGGTGCGTCGCACCAAAATGCTTCTCGGGGAAGGCATGATCACCAGCGAAGGCAGCGTCCACCGCGCCCAGCGGCAGGCTGCCCAGCCTGCGTTTCACCGCCAGCGCATTCAGCATTACGCTGACACCGTCGTGGAAGAGACGTTGCGAACTTGCGATTCCTGGCGCGATGGCCAGCAACTCGACATCGCGCAGGAGATGATGCACCTCACCCTGCGCATCGTGGCGCGAACGCTGTTCAATACTGAACTCGGCGACGAGGTGAGAGAACTTGCCGATGCCATCAACCGCATCATGCGGCTCTACAACTATCTAGTAGCGCTTCCCGCGGTGGAAACGCTGATCCACATGCGCGTGCCCGGTCTCGCAGGTTTCACTCCGGCAAAACAGAAGCTGGATGCGATCGTTGCGCGCATGATCGAAAACCACCGCAAATCGGGGCGTGACAACGGCGATCTGCTCGACATGATGCTGCAAGCCCCAGAAACCTCAAGTGACGAAGTTCTTCGCGACCAGGTGATCACGATTTTCCTCGCGGGCTTCGAAACAGTCGCTAATGCGCTGATTTGGACGTGGTATCTGCTGTCAGAAAATCCTGACCCCGAAACAAAGCTCACCTCTGAAATTGAAGGATTACTTGGAGCGCGGCGTCCGACCGCGGAAGACGTGCCGCAACTGAAATATACCGAGATGGTTTTTGCCGAGTCGATGCGACTCTATCCGCCGGCATGGGCGATGGGACGACAGGCTCGAGAAGATTTTGACTTGGGCCCTTACCGGCTGCCTGCAGGAACAACGATTCTTGCAAGCCAGTTCATCACGCAAAGAGATGCTCGGCATTTCGTGGATCCGCTGAAATTTAATCCCGAGCGCTTCGCTGCCGCAGGCAAGGCGACGTTTCCGAAATTTTCTTACTTCCCTTTCGGAGCAGGCTACAGGCAATGCATTGGGGAAGCGCTCGCCTGGATGGAAGGCTCTCTGGTCCTCGCGGCCATCGCACGGACATGGCGGCTGCGGCTAGTGCCGGGACACCCGGTGCAGCCACAAGCCTTGATCACACTACGCTCAAAATTCGGAATGCAAATGCGTCTCGAAAAGAAGGAATCACAAGTCCGACAGAGATCGGCTTAGCTCTCCACTCTTTGATACAGTCGGTAATTCTCGTTCATAATTTTCGAGAATGGCCGGAAGGTAAGCACTCCGCTGTCCGTCTTGGTGCTCCAATCTTCTGACGACTTCGCCACTTGCGTTGCCGCAAGAAGTTGCTTGCGGGTCACACGCGACGAAATGTCATCCACCGCGAACAACGCAATCGGACCCCGCATCAATGCGACGTTGTTGGGATTCTGATTGTCCACCGCTTCGAGCCGCAGTGGCATTTCGAATTCCAGCTCTACCCGATCGCCGTCTTTCCATGTTCGTTGCAGCGCCATGAATTTTCCCGGCGCCACGTCACCTTCCGCTTTGCCGCCGTTCACGGAAACCCGTGTTCCCGGCCCTATCCATGCGGGAATCCGCACGTAGACGGTGAACGTCTCTGGCCGCGGCAACGCAAACTCCAACTGGCTGGTATTCGAAGTCGGGAATTGCGTGTTCTGAGTGATCGTGACCTTGGTATTGTTCTGCGACCAGGTGAGCCGGGACGGCATGAACAGGTTGACGTAAATTCCATCCTGGCTCTGGTAGTACGAACTGATGCCGTAGTCCGCCGCCAGTTGCGGGAACGTGCCGGAACAGCACGGCCACTTGTCGCGGTGGTGCACTTTCTTCGCCGAATTGTTGTAGTCGGAATAGTAGAAGCTGGTGCCGTCGGCCAAAATCGGCGTGGCGCCAGCGACGGTGTTGTGCAGGATTCGTTCCATGCTGTCGCCGTAGAGCGAGTCTTTGGTGACGCGCAAAAGGTAGCGGGTGATCTTGAAATGGCCGTAGACTCCGCACGGCGTTTCAAAACTTGCGTGTGTCGTATCAAGGCTTGAATCCAAACCGCCGCTACCGGGCACCACGAACGCTTCATCCGGCCCCCAACCACCGGTGGCGAAGCTTTGGTCCTGCACCATGCGGAAACCGTTTTTAGCCGCGCGCAAATGTTTCTCATCGCCCATCACCAGATAGGCTTGCATGGCGGAGTTGAACGCATTCACGTGACTGTAGGCGTGTTCCCCGGGCAAAACGTTCTGACCTTCCGCGAGCGGATCAAAGTAGTCCTTCTCGATGAATCGCACTGCGAGATCGCGGTAACGCGAGTCCCCGCTGCGCTGGTAGGCAAGAAACAGATTTTCCGGCAGAGTATAGGTTTCATCCCAGGTGTAAGCAATTTCTTTGTGAGGGCGCGCCCGCTGTTCCGCCCGGCTCAAAGCCTTTTCCGGAAGATGCGGCATCGCCGACTTCGTCGCGCGCCAGTGAACATCAAGCGCATCAGGGTCGGCTGCGAACTCGTGGGCATCGATCAATCCACAACTGGTCTTGTCGTAGGTGTAGGCAGGTAGACGGTAGTCGACGTAAAACTTTCCATCGTTGTCGACGGTCTCGGCAAAACCCTTCACCAGCCGATGGACTTTTTCCTGCGTGGCCTTGTTGCCGGTCACCGCATAAGCGCGAGCCAGTCCCGAAAGATATTGGCCGAAACTATGCCCAGGAATGAAGCTATGAAAATTGTCAGGGGTGGCGAAGTCATCACTGTCGTCGTACCACCCGCCCATGTCGGGGCCGGGAGATGGCATTCCCATGCGGTGGCGGAACGGCTTCAACAGTGCGTCTTCATCCAGATGCAAGAATAAATTGTGGTTGTTATCAAATTGCTGGCGAAACAAGCCGTCGAGTAATTCCACTTGCGAATAACTGAAGACTGAAAGCGGCGGCACCACCGCCACTGAAACCGCTGGTTTGGTCGCCCAGGCACGAAGGTTACGCGCAGCAAAAGCCCCACCGGCAGCAACGGCGGAAGCCTTCAAAAAGGTACGGCGAGACGTCTTGGTCATAAATGCTCGTATATTTCGAAGCTAAGGGGAAAGTACGACAATCCGGAAGAACGCGCATAGTACATCTGTTCCACAACCATCGTGGGGACTAGCTCGACAAAGTAATGATGCCCAGCTTCAGGCCGACGGACGCGGCTTCCGTGCGGTCACAAACTTCGAGTTTCTGATTGATGTTGTTGATGTGGTTGCGAACTGTGTGGCGGCTGATGCCAAAGGCGCGGCCGATTTCTTTGTTAGTGAAGCCTCGGGACAGCATCTCCAGAATTTCCAGTTCGCGAGGACTTAACGCGGAACGATGGGTTCTGTCGGCAAGCCTCTGGGAAATCGCTGGCGGAAAATATTGCCTCCCGGCATGCACTGCCGTGATCGCCGACACAATATCGTCGCGCGAAGTTTCTTTGAGCAGATAGCCCCGTGCCCCCGCCTTTACCGCGCGATAGATCTCTTCCTCAAATTCGAAGCTGGAAAGAATAATCACGCGCGGTGCAGGGTCCAGCCTGGCAATATGTTCCAAGGCTTCAATGCCACTCATCTTGGGCATGCGCAGATCGAGCAGAATCACGTCGGCAGGGGAAGTCGCAAGCAGTGTCAACGCTTCCTCCGCGCTCGCGGCTGCGCCCACCAGCGTGAGGCCGGGTTGTTTGCCCAGCATGCTGCTCAACCCCGCGCGCACTACCGGATGGTCATCAACGATAAGCAGGCGGATTGGCTTTGTTTGTCGCTTGTCCATGAAATCTGCGTTCCCACAAAAAATGCCAAATTGAAGTCGGCCAAATCCTACGCATCATCACCGCCGGCATCGGTGCCACTACCTGCACTGAAGTCCCGCCGCCCGGCAGGCTGCGAATTTCCAACTCCGCGGAGATGATGTCGGCGCGTTTTCTCATACCCCGAATTCCGAAGCCAACGGAATCCGCGTCCACCACAAAACCTCTGCCGTCGTCTTCTATGGTCAGATGCAACCCGGCGTCGCTATAGGTGAGAGATATTAACAGCGAACTCGGATTGCCATGGCGTACCGCATTGGCAAGCGCCTCCTGCCCAATGCGAAACAAGGTGTCGGATATTCGCACTGGAATGCTATGCGCTTCGCCGGATACCAGCGCCGTGACTTGTATGACGCCCCCCGCGACCATACTCTGCGCACTTTGCTCAAGAGCTTTCAAAAGCCCTACGGATTCCAACAACTCCGGCCGCAGTGCGGCGATGCTGCGTTTGGCTTCTTCATGGCTGCGTCGCACCAGGCTCGAAGCCAGATCAAGTTCGCGGTCGATCGCGCTTCTGTCATCGATTTCATCGCGGATCGCCTGTAGCTGAAATCCAATACCCGCGAAACTCTGGGCCAACGTGTCGTGCATCTCGTGCGCCAGCCGTTCACGTTCTTCGAGTACGGCGATCAGCCGCCATCGATCGATGTAGTTGTGCAGCGTCTGCACGGCTAGGATTAGCAGAAGAAACGCAATGATCGCGACCACAATATGTCCCGTGCTCCACCAAGGAGGTCCCTCCAGCACCTCAACATCGCTGAGGGACGGCAATAGAATCGCAAATGGAGTCAGGTCATGGGTATATTTTGAATCTACAACGCAAATGCCACGCAGCCGAAGCCTGCTTTTATCCTTGAGCCGCAAAAATGGTCCGCTGGTCCCATTGGCGATCGCGCGAAACGACTGATTGTCTTCGGCCAGATTCAACACCATGGTGTGGTCTGGCCCTTCTTCCTTACTTTCCAAGTGCCCTTCCAGTTCGATGTATTGCGCGTCGAACGAGCCCGTCGCCGCCTGCGAAGCAGTGACACTCATCGAGTGAATGGGCGCATGCGACCACAGAATGTGAACGTCCGCGTTCTTGATCACCGAACTGAAGTCGTGAAGCTCCGCATCGCCCCGCGCCTCTACTTGGTCTCCAATTTGCGGCGGGGTCTTCGCGCGAAAATTATGGATCGCCACCCCACCTGTGGAGTCCTGCACAAATAGAGTCGGAAAAGTGAGCGTCACCACCCCGTGGACCGTGACAGGTGTCGGCTTGTCGGGCGCGAGAGCTCGCAAGTTGGCGATGGGTTGCCCCTGCGGGTCGACGTGGTGCTCGCGCATGTCGAGGTACAAAGGCTCGAGATATTGCTCTTCGGTATCGCTGGCGGTGCGTACAGGCTCCGATTCGCCGCGTGGTTTTCCCGTGGGACCAACCACTGTATCCGGATCACCGAGAGGAATCTTCGCGCCTCCCGTCAGGCTTGCCAAATCCTGGTAAGTCGCCGCGTGCACCTGAACATTGCGCCACAGTCCACCACTCTGAAATGACTTGAGCCCAAACCGACCGGATTGAACACAATTCGGATCTTGGATCGCGTCAGTAGTGGTCTGGCCGGAAGGCGAGGTTGCGGATGCAGCGATATTGCATCCGAAAGCCAGCAGCTTGATGTGGTACCACTCCTGCGCATAAACGCGCGGCAAAACATGGCGAGCCTGGTATTCGATCCAGCCATAGCCGGCGCGCCCCAGAATCAGCGTGTTGTCGAGATTGCGAATTCCAGCGTAATAACCGTCATAGGCGTCGACGCCCTCTTCTTCGTTGCTGGCGCGAATAATAAGGCCGGCGTCGCCGTATTGCCCCAGCAATTGCACGTCAGCCTCGACCATGTAGTTTTTCAATCGGACACTGCCATTCATGGTCTTGGCTCCACGCTCGTCGGAGTTGTTGCGCATCACGCCATCGGCAATCTCCCACGCGCCGCCGAAGGGCTGCCAGTCATCCTGCTTCTCGATTCGGAAAGAGTCGCGGTAGAGCGGCTCCTGCGAGGCTCCGGAGCGCCAGCGCTGCAAAAAGAACAAGGCGACCATCGCGGTCGCTACGATTCCCACCGCAAGCACTAAACGGAAGCGCGTCATTGGGGCGCCCACCAGCTCGCCGTCAATTGCTGGCGGATTTCCGCGGAGTCTATGTTTTCGCGTGTCATCAGCAGCGGCGCCACCGTACTGACACCGGGAACGTTTCGCCCATGAATCTGCCCGTCAAGAATTTCCATCGCGGTATGACCCATGTCATACGTGCTTTCCATCACCACGGAGTCGATCCCGCCAGTGCGAATCGGCGGCATAAGGTCTTGATCAAAACCGACCAGCTTGATGGATCGGGTCTTATCGAACTCCACCAGGGCGTAATACGCCGCGCGCGTAGAGGTGTGAGAGAGTGCGACGATAGCATTGATCGGTTGGCCGCGATTGAGAATGTCTTCCGCTACCTGCTGTTCCTGAGGCACACTGTAGAAACCAAGACTCCGCGACACCACGGTGATATTCGGAAAGTCACGCTGCAAAGTATTTTCGAAGCTGCGCTCGCGGATGGTAATCCCCGTCAACTGAGGATTGATTCCAAGAATCGCAATCGAACCGCGCCCATCCAAAATCTTCCCGATACGCCGCGCCGCCATTTGACCACCCAGATTGTCATCGTTGAGGACGTACGACAATTTCGGCGTCGGCTCGATCCCCAGGTTTGTTCCGACCACCACAATTGCAAGGCCCTGCGATACGATGCGGCGGACGGGCGTCCGCAACGGTAAAGTCTGGTCGGGGCTAATGATGATTCCCGCGTAGCCTCTCTTTACGACGTTCTCCAGTAGCGTGATCTGCCCGGCGACATCATCCTCGCGCGTGGGAGCATTCCAATAGATCTTCATTCCTTTGCGCCTGGCAACATGTGCAGCTCCCGCATGCTCGGGTTCCCAAAGCGCGGTTCCGCAAGCCCGCGGGATTACCGCCACCGTGTTGGACGTGCGGCTGCACCCGGGCAAAAAAGCCAGCATCGCTGCCCCGACTGCCATCAGAAACCGCTTATAGTACATCTGCACCATGCGCTTGTATAAAGTCTCCGATAGGCTCTTCGTGCTTCGAAAGCAATCCATCGCCGAAACGTTTGCCTTGGCGGGGATCTCGTATACGGCGGCTCCCTGAAGAGCCTTTCAGGCAGTGACAGGGTAGCCGGGGTAAACGTTTGCTGGCAAGCAAATCCTTTTTTACTTAAAAGGTCTGTCTATATGCCTCTGAGCCTCCCCTCCTCCGTCCGTACAGGACTCGTGTCTCTCCTTGCCATTCTTAGCGTCAGCCTCTGCGTCGCCCAGTACAGCGGCAGCGTGCAAGGCGTCGTGCAGGATCCCAGCGGGGCCGGCGTCGCCAAGGCTGCGGTTCAGCTGCAGAACACCAGCACGCAAGTCTCCGCGAGCACAACCACGGACGCCGAAGGAAACTACACCTTCCAGAGCCTGGCCCCAGGAAAGTACAAAGTTACGGTCGAGATGTCGGGGTTCACGAAGGCCGAGGCAACTTTCACTTTGCTGACCGAGCAAAGATTAAACGTGCCGGTCACCCTCAAGGTGGGCTCGACAACAGACTCGATCACTGTCTCTACCGAAGCACCGGTCGTGGACACCTCCGATACGCGCACTCAGATGACGCTTGAGAATCAAGCCGTCGCACAATTGCCCATCGCAGGCCGCAACCTGGTCACACTGGTGACTTTGGCTCCCGGCGTCTCCGGCCTGGGAACCAGTGCCGGCAGTGGCACTCCCGGCAGCGGCGCCGATAACTTCTCCACCGAAGAGGCGGTGGACGTGAGCGCCAACGGCCAGGGAGCGAATAACAATCAGTACGTGATCGACGGTCTGGACGTGACCAGCGGAATCCGCCAGGGCGTGTTGAACCTGACGCCGACACCAGACTCCATCCAGGAAACCAGCGTTCAGGTGAATACCTTTTCGCCGGAACACAGCCGTGCAGCGGGAATCATCACCGCCTTCACCACCCGGTCCGGAACCGACCAGTTCCACGGCTCTGCCGCTGACTACTTCAACTACCAGGGAATGTACGCCAGCCAATACTTCCGCGGGCCCTATCAACCCTTCCACTCTAATGACTTTTCGTTCGCGGTTGGCGGCCCGGTAATTCCCCACCATCTCTTCTTCTACTTCGCTGCGGAACCGCGGCGCGGTTCGAATGCCGCCGGTAGCAACATCACCTTCGCGGACCCTCAATTTCTGGCGTTCATCTCGGACCCCGCCAATGGCTTGTCGAACACCGTGGGAACGCATGTGTTGACTACCTACCTCCCCACCGGTTTGGCGGGCACGAGTGTTAGCAGCACGGCGGCGGATTTGCTTGGCACTGACGCCACCGGCTGTAACACTGCGACGACACACTTCATCCCCTGCGCTCTTCCTGTACAAGACACTGGAAGCTTCGGCGCCACCGCCATTCGCAACGGCACGCAATACTTCGGTCGACTGGACACCAACTTCAAGAACGATCGGATTTATGCCAGCATCTATCGCACCCTGCTGACCAGCGGCGCAGCGACGGCATCTCCGCAATTCTCCAGCCTCAACCCAACCTGGCAGGTTGCCGGACAGTTGAGCTGGGTGCACACTTTCTCGCCCACCACCTTGAATGAGGCCAGCGCCGGCATCAGCCGCGTCGAAGGCAATTTGGCAACGGGAGCGAAAGACTACACAGTTCCGAACATCAACGTCGGCGGAGGCTTCAACCAGCAACTGGGTGCCGGCTTTGCCCAAGGCGACTTCATCCAGCACAACTATCACTGGCGCGACGTACTCACCCACGTGCAGGGCGCTCACACCTTGAAGTTCGGCTACGACGGCTGGTACGGTGACGACGTCGAAAACTTCCAGGGACCGTGGTCGACTCCAGCCTTTGGCTTCGACAATATTTTGAAGTTGGCGGAAGACGCCACCAACGGAGAAGGCGGGGTGTTCTACAGCCCCACGACCGGTAGGCCACAGCTAGCCAGTTGGGACGCGGCTTCCCGAACATTCGGCTTGTTCGTCGAAGACACCTGGAAGGCTCGCAAGAACCTGACCCTGACCCTCGGCCTGCGTTATGACGACCAAGGCAATCCGTGGTCAAAGAGCGACACCACCGTGTTCGGGAACTTCTACTACGGCACGGGCAGCACCACGCAAGAACAAATTGCCAATGGCTTTGCCAAGCCCACGCATAACGCACTGCAGCATGCGGTGAACGGCTTACTCAGCCCTCGCGTCGGATTTGCCTGGGATCCTACCAGTCACGGCAACTGGGCAATCCGTGGTGGCGCTGGCATCTACGACAACTGGCTGACCAACGCGAACGTGCAGGAAGAATTCCGCGGCAATCCTCCCGGATTGGTTTCACCTGGCTTTACGGCGGCGGGATCTGCCAATGCCGACCCTGCCAACTTCCAACTCGGAAGCGGCAACAAGGCGCCGTTCGGATTCGACACGACTGCTCCATCTTTTGCAGGAGGACTTAACGCACAAGGCGGAGTGGTCGGCGCCAATTTCAACATCGCCGGTATCAACCCGCTCTTGAAATCACCACAGGTAAACATTTGGTCGTTGTCGGTCGAGAGGAAAATTTCTGACCGCTACTCCGCCAGCGTCGGTTACTCGGGTTCGCACGCCTATGACCTGGCCAGCGCGGGCAACAACACCAACAATGTTTCGTATGGAGTCGACATCAACGTTCTGAACAACGACTACATCCTGAACAACACCAGCAACGGCAACTTGCAGCGCCTCAATCCGAGCTTCGGCGCGATCACCTACACGGCAAACGACCGCGTCAGCAACTACGAAGGCGTGTTCTTTGACTTCAAAGGACACTTCTCCCGCGGTTTCGTCGACGCCTCATACACTCGTTCGCGGTCGCAGGACGATGCATCCAACTATCCGACGCCGTTCAATCCGCAAGCCTATTACGGACCGTCGGCCTGGGATGTCCCCAATCGCATCTCGGTCAGCTTTAACTATTCACTCAAAGGCTTCAATGACGGTCATGGGGCGGTGGGGTTGATCACCGGAGGATGGGGCATCAGCGGCACCAGCATCTATCAGTCCGGAGAGCCCTTCACCGTCGTGACCGGCAACGGCTACCAACCGGTCTGCGCCAGCGCCGCCACCGATTGCCCATCGGTCGGCAACTCCGCTATTGGATACGGCGCGGGCAGCGGCGACTATAACGCTGACGGAAACAATAATGACTACCCGGACGTTGCGTCCTACAAACAGGGAAGCAACTTCCTCACCGGAGTTTTCACGCCGGGTCAGTTCACCAACCCTGCGTTCGGATCAGAAGGCAACGAACGGGCTGGACAGTTCCGTGGCCCGAACTACGCCGAAACCGACGTCAACTTCTACAAGGACACTCGCATAACGGAGAGAGTTGGCTTGCAGTTGCGGTTTGAATTTTTCAACATCTTCAACCGTGCCAACCTGCTCAACGTAGCCGGTTCAACCAACGGCGGAGTGCGCATCGGCAGTTGGACGGATGCAAACTTCGGACAAGCAACCGCTTCGCATTTGCCTAGATGGTGGCAGGTAGGCGCGAAGATTTCGTTCTAACCTCAGTTCCCCCTGGCTCGTCTCGGCCCCGCTCTCATCGGCGGGGCCTTCTTTCATTTAGTATGTGGTTCGCTGCCTATGAAGTATCGAGGTCCCCGAACTCTTTTCGTGTTTCTGTTATTCGGGTGCCTTGGTTTGGCCCAATCTTCCAGCAAGCCCATCGAGCAAATCCAGGAAGAACTTCAGAACCATGATTTTGCCAGGGCTCTTGCCTTAGCTCAGGTGGGCCTCCATAAGGCTCCGAACGACCCACGTTTGCTGACCCTGCAAGGCAACGCGTATGTGGGACAGGGAGACAAGAAAGCCGCGCTCGCTTCGTTCCGCCATGCCCTGAAATTCGCTCCCGACGCTATACCAGCGCTGCACGGAGCGGCACAGATCGAATATGAAGCAGGCAGCGCTGCGGCGATCCCCCTGTTTCAACATCTGCTCCAATTACAACCCCAGGACACCACTACGCATGGAATGCTGGCTGTGGTTGCGTATCAGCAGGGTAACTGCAAGCTCGCGGTGCCTCACTTCGAAAAAGCCGAGGTGCTTTTTGACTCGCAAGTGGAAGGCTTGCACGCCTACGCTACTTGTCTGATGCGGCTGAAGGATTTCGACCACGCCTCAACGGTGCTTCAACGCGCATTAGCGCTGAGTCCCAATGACGCACGCGAACGCAAAGTGCTGGCAGCGACTCAACTGAGAACTGCCCATTCGCAAGAAGCTCTCACGACTTTGGAACCGTTACTTCAAGTCAATCCCGACGCCGAAGCGCTGGAGCTCGCTTCCACTGCGCACGAAAATGGGCACGACACTCCACAGGCCGTAAGCTTATTGCGACAAGCCATTTTGCTCGACCCGCAAAACGTAAACCTTTACGTAGATTTTGCACTGATTTCCGCCGCTCACCAATCAAACGACGTCGGTATCAATATCGTCAGCGAAGGAATTGCGCAACAGCCCAACGCCGCTGCGTTATATCTGGCACGCGGCATTCTGTACGCGCAGCTGGATAAATACGACAAGGCACAGGCTGACTTCGAAAAAGCTAACGAACTTGATCCGACTCAATCCATGAGTGTAGCCGCGCAAAGCCTGACTGCGATGCAGAAGAACGACTTGGATGTCGCCCTGAAGTCGGTGCAGGGCAAATTAGTAAGGAATCCGAACGATGCTGCGTTGCTCTACCTGCAGGGAGACATCCTTGCCCAGAAGGGTTTCGCGCCCGACACCCCGGAATTTGCTACCGCCCTGCGGTCCGCGAAAAAAGCGGTTGCGCTGCAACCCGCGCTGGGCCCGGCCCACGGCGTACTCGCGAAACTCTATTTGAGGAATGAGAATTACAAGGCTGCCGCCGAGGAATGCCGTGTTGCGCTAAAGATCGATCCTACCGATCAGACGGCGCTCTATCGTCTGATTCAATCTCTACAAAAAAGCGGAGACAAAACGGAAACAACGGGACTCGTGAAGCGGCTCGCTGACCTGCGCCATCAAAGCGCCAAGGAAGAGAGCGAACGCAATCGTTATCGCCTGGCCGACGACGGCCAACCCTAGTTTTCTTCGTAAAGTTTGTAGCGCCCCTGAGAGGCTTCTTTTTCCTTCGACTGTTCGCGCGTAACCGCTAGTCGCTTGGTCAGCGCCGGCAATTCACCCTTCGGATCTTTCGTCCGCCGCAGGCCTTGCAGCAGGTGATACAGAGCAACCTCGTCGGACGGATCGTAACGCAATGTCTCCCGGCTTTGTTCGATGGCCTTGTCCACTTGCCCAGACTTCAAGTACAAATTTCCCAGCACATTCCGCGCCAAGGTAAAATCAGGCTTCAACTGCACTGCCCTCGAAGCGGAGGTCACAGCCGCCTTGAACGCATCACTGCCTGCCTCCGCCCCATTCCGCGAAATAATTTCCGCCTTCAAATAGTACAGAAAGGAATCTTTGGGATGCTGCACCAGCTGCGCGTCTACCGTCTTAAGCGCCTGATCCAGCTTGCTGGCCTGCATCTGCGCCAATCCTTGCGCGACGGAAGCTGAAGCCTGACTCGGGTCAAGCTTCCTTGCCGCCTCGAAATCCGCCTGCCCCTTTTCATATTGACCAAGCTGGATATAAAGGATGCCGCGCGCAATATACAACCCTGCCGCATTCGGCAATTGCTTCAGCCCCGCGTCGACCACATCAATGCCGACCTGAAAGGAATCATGGTTGTAAGACAGCGTGGCAAAATCGACGTAATACTTTTCCTTCCGCGGACTCGCCACGATCGCCTGCCGCAGAGTGCTTACTGCGTGCGGCGTATCGCCGATGCTCTCATAAGCGGACGAAGCCAAATCAAGAACATCCGCGTCGGTAGTCTCGGCATCCAGCAACGGCTGCAAAGTTTCCAGCGACTGCTTTCCTTGTCCCGCAGCCAGTTGAACCACCGCCAGGTTGTAACGTGCATGCGGATCATCCGGCGTAAGTGTCGCAAGCTTCTGGAAAACTGGTACTGCTTCGGCGGCGCGATCCAACCTCATCAGGCACGAGCCATAGGCCCCCAGAGCAGAAGGCTGATTGCCGATCGTCGCCGAACTCGCTTGAAAGTGTTTCACCGCTTCCGCGCAATCGTGCTCTTGATAAGAAAGGATTGCGAGCATGGCGTGGCTGGTGAGATTGTCCGGTTGTTGCGCGAGAATTCGATTGAGCAGAGGAATGGCGCGCTTGCTCTTGGCCTCGTACTCCAACTGCGCCGCGCCTTCCAGCGCCGCCAGATTATTCGGGGTTACCGTTAGTGCCTGATTGAAGGCCGCTAGCGCTTCCGCCTTCTTACCCGTCTGCGAGAGCACGGCGCCTTCCATCGTTAACAACCGTGCATCTTTAGGAGTTTTTCGCAAGGCTGCGCGAATCAGCTGTAATGCCTGGTCGAACTGATGAGCACGTAGAGCTTCCTGAATCGAACCGCCTTGCGCAAATGCGCAAAACGACAGAAGAAAGATGGAAATAAGTCGGCGCATGCGATGAGGTGCAGGCATCCATCATACTTCTATTCCCTGCTAAAAACGCACCTCAACCGGACGCCCTGCAAACTCCACTGTTTGAAAATTTTCCACCAGTTTCACTTCAATTTTCCGCCGCATCGGAGCCAGCATACGCGAGCCTTCCGCCAACTTGAGGGTCAGTACGCGCCGGTTATCGTCCCAACTCAACTTCGTCCCCATCCATTCCCCGCGGCGATAGTTGAATGACTTTCCGTCGTCCTCATATAGAAGAAACGCCCCGTCCGCGCCGGGATAAATCGAGAGCGAAAGGGGCTCCTCGACCTTCTCTTCAACATATTGCTTCACCGGCCCGAGCGGCAGGATCGCCCCCGCGCGCACAAACAACGGCATGGTCTCGAGATCGACGGCACGGCTAATATCGCGCCCGCCCGCTAGCCGCTCACCCGTCCAAAAATCAAACCAGCTTCCCTTGGGTAGATAAACGTTGCGCGAGGTCGCGCCCTTCTCCACCACCGGCGCGACAAGGATGTCATTTCCCCAAAGATATTGATCTGCGCAAGCCACGGCCCGCGGATCATCCGGATCATGCAGCCACAGTGCCCGCATAATCGGCAGGCCGGTCGCAGCGCATTCATGTACAGCACTGTACAGATACGGCAACAGACGGTAACGCAACTCCAGATACTTCCGGCAGATTGGCTCAACATTCGGATTATGGAACTGGCTCGCGTCCGGCATCGCGCCCTGCTTGTAGCTGTTGATCTCCACCGGACCCGGATCGCCCGTGTTCCATCCCCACGGCAACCGCAACTTCCACGTCCGCCCATGGCACCGGAACAGCGGACAGAACGCGCCAAACTGAAACCATCGCAAATAAAGTTCTGCCGTAAATTCGCTGGTCGGAACAAATCCGCCCACGTCCGTGCCCCAGAAAGGCACGCCGCTCAGTCCGGTATTCAGCGCGATAGGCACCTGCGTCTTCAAAGTCTCCCAGCGCGAATCGACATCGCCCGACCACAGGAACGAACCGTAGCGCTGCATGCCCGCGTATCCATTGCGATGCAGCGCGAACGGCCGCTCATTCGGACGGTCAATCTGCGGCCCTTCCCAATACATCCGGTTGCGCACCAAGCGCGACGGAATGTCCAGCGGATCTCCCTCATCCGGCCACCAACCGTCCACCCCTTGCGCAAAGACTTTGCGATGAGTGTCCCAATAACAACTCGCGCTCTGCTCATCAAAACGCGAAAGCTCGCACGGATCATGCACCGTCCCGTGAAGCCGGTCCGACAGAATCACCGAATGGACGGCGACGCGAAAATGATCTTTATGCAATTCATCAATCACTTCTTTCGGATCCGGAAAAACTCGCGAGTTCCAAACGAATGAACCGTTTTCCGTGTTCCATCCGGAGGGACAAAATCCCGTGCCCAGATAAATCATGGTGTCGCAAGGCAGTTTCTTTTCGCGAAAAGTTTTGGCCTCCTGCAGCACTTCTTCCCTGCTCGCCAGTGTTCGATGCGACTGCTGGTAGCCAAAGCTCCACAGAGGAGGTTTCTCCGCGTGGCCGGTGAGCAGCGCGTACTCCGCCATAATGGTCTTAGGGTCACGCGCCGCCACCAGGAAAATATCCAGCGGCAAGGCATCGCCCGTCGGATGAAACTTGCTCTCCGTCCCGGTGAAATCAAACGTCCCGTAAGGTTGATGGAAAAACAAAGCCCAGCCTGACGTGCCGATGATCCACGGAATGGGAACGCGGCCTCCATGGGTAGCCAGATGGTATCCGCCTTGCCCACTGCGCATGGTGTCGACCGATCCGCGCCGGTCAAACTGCGGTCCGCCTTCGCCCAAGCCAAGCATCGGCGAGTTTCCGGACAAAAATGTAACGACGCCAGTCTGCGGATCAAACGAGAGTTTCTGAACCTCTTCACCCGACTTTGAAGTGATCACAAAGCCAAGAGGATCGCGCGACACTTTCACCACCACCTCGCCGGCGCGAACTTCTTGCGGCTTGAAGTCGCCGCGAAACTTGCTGACCGGCCCCGGCCATGCGGTCCGCACCAGCGATCCATCGTTCGCGATCGCCGTCTTGCCGGCAAACACACTCAAGCGCACCGTATGCGGACTGACCGAACTCACCTGAACTTCAAGTTCCGGCGAGCCAGCAGCGAACGCAAATGTTTTAGGGGAAACAAGCAGTCCGGCGGAAGCCGCACTCAGGGCTTGTAACATGCGACGGCGACTGTAGGCAGTCATTTACATAAAGTATACAAGCTGAAAGGTCGCGCCGATGGTGGGATATCGAGGATTTATCGCCCGATTGTGTAAGGAATGCGGACGTCCAAAACCGTGCCGGGGTTTCCATTTTCCAACCGCAACTCGCCGCCCAGTTCCAGTGTCCGTTGCTTCATTCCGGCGATCCCCACGCCCAGGCGGCCCGGTGAAAGTTCGAGCACTTCTTGCTCAATACCCATCCCGTCATCGCCAATTCGAATCACGACTTGCCCGTTTTCCAAGCGCAGAGTGACACCCGCCCGCTGCGCCTTGGCATGCCGGAAAACATTGGTAAGCGCCTCTTGAATGATGCGAAAGATCGCCGTCTCCAGCTCAGGCGCCAGCCGCGGAAATCGCGGCGGATAAATATCCAACTCAGTCTCAATCCCACTGCGCTTGCTCAATCCCTCAACGTACCAACTCACCGCCGACAGCAACCCGACCTCATCGAGAAGCGGGGGATGCAACAGATGCGACAAGCTACGCGTCTGCTTGATAGCGCGATCCATCAGATCGCTGGCGTCGTTGGCCGCCGCGTCTTTGGTCTCGATGGTGTCCTGCAAGGGAATCGAGTCCAGCATAATTTTGGCCGCTGCCAAATCTTGACCCAAGCCGTCATGCAACTCACGCGCAATCCGCCGGCGCTCGTCGTCTTGCAGCGTCATTAAGCGGGCCGAAAGCGATCGCAACGCAGCCGTACGCTCCGCGACCACCTTTTCCAGGTGCGTACTATTTTCGCGAATCGAGTTTTCCAGGACCTTGCTGTCGTGAATGTCAGAACAATTGCCGTACCACTTGACGATCTTCCCTTGACGATCGCGAATCGGCACTGCGCGCGCGCGAAACCAGCGATACCCGCCGTCCCGGCCGCGCATGCGAAACTCCGACTCGTAGTTTTCGCCTGAATCGATCCCACTCGTCCATTGGGACTTACTCGCGTCCGTGTCTTCGGGATGAACGTATTCACCCCAGGCAAATCCATTCATCGTCGACGGATCGGCGCCGGTGTAATCGTAAAATCGCTGGCTGATGTAGTCGCGCGCGCCATCCGCCTGACGGCTAAACACAATGTCGGGAGCCGTCTGCACGATGGCATCAAGTTCCTGGTGCTTCTTCCCCAGTTCCAGATTTCGTTGCTCAAGTTCTTCCGTGCGCTCCGCCACTCGCTGCTCCAGTTGCCGGTTCAAACTTTCCAACTGAAGCGTCTTTCGATGCAGTTCGGTAAACAGACTCACTTTTGCTCGCAAGAGCTCCGCCACCACGGGAACCGAAATGTAATCCACCGCTCCGCGCTGGTAGCCCTTCACGCGGTCAAGATCGGTCAAATGGATAGCCGATATAAAGATGATGGCAATTTTCTGAAATCGCGGATGCTGCCGGATCATGTCCGCCAGCTCAAAGCCATCGATATCAGGCATGCTGACGTCGAGCAGCACCACCGCAATCTCGTGCTTCAGCAGCAACTCAAGCGCCTGCCGGCCCGAGCTTGCCGTGATCAGATTTTCGCCAAGCTCCGCCAGCATGACTTCGTAGCTGAGCAGCTTGCCCGGCTGATCGTCGACCATCAGTATGTTGACTTGCTCTTGTGCGCTCATGAGTTGCGTTTCGTCTTAACGATGCAGCCACATTCTCAGCGTTGACAGCAACTGCTCGGTATTTACCGGCTTTGCCAGATATTCTGACGCCCCGGCTTCCAGGCATTTTTCCCGATCGCCCTTCATCGCCTTCGCCGTCAGCGCCACGATCGGCAACCTGCGGAACATCGCATTCTGCCGGATTACCTGCATGGTCTCGTATCCGTCCATCTCAGGCATCATGATGTCCATCAGCACAATCGCGATATCCGGCGTGGACTCCAGTGTAGCGATGGCCTCCCGCCCTGTGCCAGCCGTAAGAACCGACATACCTCTGCGCTCCAGGACGCTGCTCAGGGCAAAAATATTTCGCACGTCGTCGTCGACCACCAGCACCTTTCGTCCGAGCAACGCTTCATCCGAACGATGCAGCCGGTCAAGCATCTTCTGCTTTTCGATCGGAAGGTCGCCGACCACGCGATGCAGAAACAGCGCGGTTTCATCGAGCAACCGCTCCGGAGATTCGACACCCTTAACCACTACGCTTCGCGCCAGAGTATGCAGTCGAGCGTCTTCCTCAGGCGTCAACTCTTTGCCGGTGAAAACTACTACCGGCAGATCGTTGGCCATGTGGTCGTCGCGCATGCGTTCCAGAATCTCGAATCCCGACATATCCGGAAGTCGCAAATCGAGGACCACGCAATCGAAATCTTCCTCCGCCACTGCGGTCAGAGCCTCTCTGCCGGTAGACGCCGTAGTGACGTCGATGTCTTCATAGCCAAGCAATTCTCTGATCGTGAACTGCTCCGCTGGGTTGTCTTCGACCACCAACAACCGTTTGCGGCGGGGCGCCGAATACTCCTTGATCCGCTCGAGCGCTTCTCCCAACGCATCTGCCGAGGTTGGCTTGGTCACAAATCCAAATGCTCCTCGCGCCAATCCATGATGCCGGTCTTCGTCCAGGGTCAACATCTGCACCGGAATATGGCGCGTCGTTGGATCCTGCTTCAAGTGATTAAGGACGGTCCAGCCCAGCATGTCGGGCAGGAAAACATCCAGAGAAACCGCCGTTGGGTGGAATTCACGCGCCAGCGCTAGCGCGTCTGCCCCGCGCATCGCGATCAGCACCTTGAATCCCTTGTCGTGCGCCAGATCGCTCAGAATCGTCGCGTAGTGCGGATCGTCTTCCACGATCAGCAATACCGTGTCTTCCGGATTTAGGTTCTCTCGGTCATCTGGAATCTTTTCCAGTGCGCTTTCCGAAATCACTACCTGCGAAAGCTGCAACGCTGGAGCCTGCAATGACGGCTCTTGCGTCGGTTGCTTGATGCCCATCAGCGGGCCGACGTAAGTTTGCGGCAGATACAGCGTGAAAGAACTGCCCTGACCCGGAACGCTGCGAAGTTGAATTTCGCCGCCTAACAAACTCGCCAGTTCGCGGCTGATCGCAAGACCCAATCCGGTGCCGCCGTATTTCCGGCTGGTGCCGGCATCTGCCTGCTGAAAGGCCTCGAAGATAATCCTCTGCTTCTCGAACGGGATACCGATTCCGCTGTCGGCCACTTCAAATGCCACGACCGAGGCGGCTTTGCTGAGAATCGCATGGTCCTCGCTCCAGCCACCCACCGCGTGTGTCACCGACAAGCGAACTCCGCCAAGCTCTGTGAATTTGAACGCGTTTGACAGCAGATTTTTCAGTACCTGCTGCAGGCGCTTCGAGTCGGTCACCAGGCTGCGGCTCAAATGTGGATCGCTGGTCACTTCAAACGCAAGCTTGCGGTTGTCGGCTTCGTGACGGAATGGCCGGCCCACCATCTCGAGCAATCCAGCGAAGAAGACTTCCTCCGCTTCGACCGACACAGTACCCGACTCAATCTTCGACAGATCGAGAATGTCGCTGATCAGGTTGAGCAAATCGGTGCCCGCGCCGTGGATGGTACGGGCGAACTCAACCTGCTTTGCCGTCAAGTTGCCATCCGGATTATCCGTGAGTTGCTGACCCAAAACCAGAATGCTGTTCAGCGGCGTCCGCAACTCGTGCGACATGTTGGCCAGGAATTCAGACTTGTACTTCGAGGTGAGCGCGAGTTCCTTGGCTTTTTCTTCCAGCGCACGCCGTGCCTGTTCGATTTCCTGGTTCTTGCGTTCGACTTCGACGTTCTGTTCGGCGAGCTGCTGGGCTTTTTGCGCCAACTGCTCGTTAGTCTGTTGGAGTTCCTTTTGCTGCGTCTGAAGTTCTGCCGCCAACTGTTGTGACTGTTTCAGCAGTGCTTCCGTCTGCATGGTGGCTTCGATACTGTTAAGCACGATTCCGATGCCAGCCGTCAATTGCTCAAGGAAAGCCAGGTGAGACGCGGTGAACACGCTGAGCGAGGCAAGTTCAATGACAGCTTTGACCCGATCTTCGAATAGCACCGGCAGCACGATCACGTTGCGCGGAACCGCTTCGAACAACCCGGACCGGATGGGAATAGTCTCCGGCGGCAGATCGCTGATCAGCATGCGTCGCTTCTCGGCAGCGCACTGCCCGATCAGCCCCTCATTTGGACCGATCCGACGGAGGTGCCCGTCGTGGCCGTCCCCAGCAAAGGCCGAAAGCAGGACCATTCCAGCCGATTCTTCATTTTCCATCTGGTAAATAACGCCCTGCTGCGCGTTAACCAGGGGGGCAAGTTCGCCCAACAACTTCCGTCCCACCGTGCTGAGATCGCGCTGCCCCTGCAACATTCCGGTGAACCGCGCCAGGTTCGTCTTGAGCCAGTCCTGCTCGGTGTTGCGCTCCGTCGTACCGCGGAGGTTGTTAATCATCGTATTGATGTTGTCTTTGAGTTCCGCCACTTCACCGCTGGCTTCGACCTGAATCGAACGGGTCAAGTCGCCTTTGGTCACAGCGGTCGCCACTTCGGCGATGGCGCGCACCTGCCGCGTGAGATTGTCGGCCAGCAAGTTGACGTTTCCGACCAGATCTTTCCACGTTCCCGCCGCACCGGGGACGTTGGCCTGTCCGCCGAGTCGTCCTTCGACGCCGACTTCCCTCGCCACCGTGGTCACCTGATCAGCGAAGGTGGCCAGCGTGTCAGTCATGCTGTTAATAGTTTCGGCGAGCGCAGCCACTTCTCCTTTCGCATTGACGGTGAGCTTCTGTGTCAACACGCCGTTGGCGACCGCCGTCACCACTTTCACGATTCCGCGAACCTGTTCGGTAAGGTTCGCGGCCATAACGTTTACGTTGTCGGTGAGATCTTTCCATGTTCCGGCGACACCGGGCACCTGCGCCTGTCCGCCGAGCTTGCCTTCCGTTCCCACTTCGCGGGCAACGCGCGTCACCTCGGCGGCGAAGGCGTTGAGCTGATCGACCATCGTGTTGATGGTGTTCTTCAGCTCAAGAATTTCACCCTTCACGTCCACCGTGATTTTGCGCGACAAGTCGCCGCGGGCCACGGCGGTCGTGACTTCAGCGATGTTTCTGACCTGTGCCGTAAGGTTTCCGGCCATGGCGTTGACCGAGTCAGTCAAATCTTTCCAGGTTCCGGCCACTCCCGGCACGTTGGCCTGTCCGCCCAAGCGCCCTTCAGTACCTACTTCGCGAGCCACGCGCGTAACTTCCGCCGCGAACGAGCGCAACTGCTCGACCATCGTGTTCAAGGTTTCCTTGAGTTGCAAAATTTCACCGCGAACGTCGACCGTGATCTTCTTTGACAAATCGCCATTCGCAATGGCGGTCGCGACTTCGGCGATATTACGCACCTGGCCAGTCAAGTTGCTGGCCATGAAGTTAACGTTGTCGGTCAAATCTTTCCAGGTTCCGGCGACTCCCGGCACTTCCGCTTGACCGCCGAGTTTGCCGTCAGTTCCCACTTCGCGGGCTACGCGCGTCACCTCTCCGGCGAACGCATTGAGCTGATCGACCATGGTGTTGATCGTGTTCTTCAGCTCAAGGATTTCACCTTTCACGTCCACCGTGATTTTGCGCGACAAATCGCCGCTAGCCACGGCGGTTGTAACCTCGGCGATGTTTCTAACCTGCGCCGTCAGGTTTCCGGCCATCGAGTTTACCGAGTCCGTTAAATCTTTCCACGTTCCCGCGACTCCCGGCACGTTGGCCTGTCCTCCGAGCCGCCCTTCGCTACCCACTTCGCGGGCTACGCGCGTAACTTCACCGGCGAATGCATTGAGCTGGTCGACCATCGTGTTGATGGTTTCTTTCAGCAGCAGAATTTCGCCGCTGACGTTCACCGTAATCTTCTTGGAGAGATCGCCGCTCGCGATGGCGGTCGCGACCTCGGCGATGTTACGCACCTGACCAGTCAGGTTGCTGGCCATGGAGTTCACGGAGTCGGTGAGATCTTTCCAGGTTCCGGCAATGCCAAGTACCTGCGCCTGACCGCCAAGTTTTCCGTCCGTTCCCACTTCGCGGGCCACACGGGTAACTTCAGAGGCAAACGCGCGCAACTGGTCCACCATGGTGTTGAGCGTGTCTTTGAGTTCGAGAATTTCGCCCTTCACGTCCACCGTGATTTTGCGCGACAAATCCCCGCGGGCCACGGCCGTCGCCACCTCGGCGATGTTACGCACCTGGCCGGTGAGGTTCGAAGCCATGAAATTGACGTTATCGGTAAGATCTTTCCAGGTTCCGGCCACTCCGGGCACCTGTGCCTGGCCACCCAGCTTTCCTTCGGTCCCCACTTCGCGGGCCACACGGGTGACTTCTCCTGCGAAACCGTTGAGCTGGTCCACCATGGTGTTGATGGTTTCTTTCAACTGGAGAATTTCGCCGCGCACATCGACGGTAATTTTGCGAGAGAGATCGCCACGAGCCACAGCCGTCGTAACTTCGGCGATGTTTCTCACCTGCGCCGTAAGGTTTCCGGCCATCGAATTCACCGAGTCAGTGAGATCCTTCCAGGTTCCCGCCACGCCCGGCACGTTGGCCTGCCCGCCCAGACGCCCTTCGCTACCCACTTCGCGCGCTACGCGCGTAACTTCACCGGCGAAGCGGTTGAGCTGGTCAACCATCGTGTTGAGGGTTTCTTTAAGCTGCAAAATTTCGCCGCGCACATCGACCGTGATCTTGCGGGACAAATCGCCATTCGCGATGGCCGTCGCCACTTCCGCGATGTTACGTACCTGGCCAGTCAAGTTGCTGGCCATGAAGTTGACGTTGTCAGTCAAATCTTTCCAGGTTCCGCCGACGCCGGGCACCTGCGCCTGTCCTCCCAACTTCCCTTCCGTACCGACCTCGCGGGCCACACGAGTAACTTCACCGGCGAATGCATTCAACTGATCAACCATCGTGTTGATGGTGTCTTTTAGTTCAAGAATTTCTCCCTTAACATCGACCGTAATTTTGCGCGACAAGTCGCCGCGGGCCACCGCGGTTGTAACTTCAGCAATGTTTCGGACTTGCGCCGTCAGGTTTCCGGCCATAGCGTTGACCGAGTCAGTCAGATCTTTCCACGTTCCTGCAACTCCGGGCACCACCGCCTGTCCACCCAGCTTTCCATCCGTACCTACTTCACGGGCCACGCGCGTGACTTCTGACGCAAAGGACCGAAGCTGATCGACCATCGTGTTGATGGCTTCTTTGAGCTGCAAGATTTCGCCACGCACATCGACCGTGATTTTGCGCGATAAGTCGCCGCTGGCCACAGCCGTGGCAACCTCTGCAATGTTACGGACCTGTCCAGTCAGGTTGCTGGCCATCGAGTTCACGGAGTCCGTCAAATCCTTCCACGTTCCAGCGACACCCGGCACCTGCGCCTGTCCACCAAGCTTTCCGTCTGTACCCACTTCGCGGGCCACGCGAGTGACTTCCGCGGTGAAAACGCCCAGCTGCTGAATCATGGTGTTGACGATTCGCGCTGACCGCAAGAACTCTCCTTCCAGCGGACGTCCATCCACGTCCAACCGCACCGTCTGCGTGAGATTTCCCTGCGCCACGGCTGCAATCGCGCGCGTCACCTCCGCCGTCGGACGCAGCAAATCTTCCACCAGCGTATTCACCGAGACTTCCATCTCTCCCCACGCGCCCTTCGACTCATGAAAGCGCGTTCGTTCCCGTGTGCGTCCTTCTTTTCCGACCACCTGCCCCACGCGCTTGAGTTCCTGCGCCATTTGCTGGTTGGCGGCGACAATGGCATAGAACGTGTCGGCAACTTTTCCGCTCAGGC
>DATBAT010000217.1:0-3780 GCA_036271375.1 Terriglobales bacterium | reverse complement strand
CTCGCCCATAGCCGCTTGGGTCGGTCAGCTTTGCGGTGAGCAGCGTCATCGCAGCTTTTTTCGCAAGATGGAAATCCTGCAGCTTCTTGATCGTCGCCGTCGTGATCAGCGGTGCGTCGCCCGACAAAACAATGACCACGTCATACGCGGCGAGTGCTTCACGCGCCATCATAATGGCGTGCCCGGTGCCGCGCTGTTCGCTTTGCAGCACGAACTTTACGCCGGTTGATTTCACGGCTTCGCGCACCCGGTCGGCTTCGTGTCCGACGATGGCGTAGATATCTTCGGCCGGCACCACTTGGCTGGCGGCCGCGATTACGTGGGCCAGCAGGGACTTGCCCCCGACCTGATGGAGAACTTTCGGATACTTCGACTTGAGGCGCGTGCCTTTGCCCGCCGCCATAATGGCGATGGCAACCCGCTGTTGGGTAGAACTGCTATTAGTGGACATTTGGCACAAATATACCGCGAGAATTACCGCAAAGGATTGCTTGGAAAGCCGCCGGTGGTAACTAAAGTGCTTTTGCGGTTCATGGACGGAGCCTGCGCCATCAGTTCCACGATGTCCCGCGCAATCTTCTCCGTATTATGCCGCGCCACGCCGGTCAGGTCGAGATAGTCTCCCAACACCGGACAAACTCCCATTGCCTCAATCGCGTCCAGGTCAGCCACGATCTGCGTAGACCCGGTCAATGCGTACTTCGCCTTCAATTCCGGAGGTACCGGCGCGCGATTGATTAGCGCGAAATCAAAAAGCTGCGCCTCCGCATGCGAATTCAGAGCACGAATGTGGTCAGCCGCTGTCAGCCCCAGGCTTTCATTTGCCTGCGTCATCAGGTTGCAAACGTAAACCTTGATGGCCGCCGAGTTCACAATGGCCTGTCCGATCCCGCGCACCAGCAAATTTGGAATCAGGCTGGTGAACAGGGAACCGGGCCCGATCGTGATCAGGTCGGCGCGCGCGATAGCGTCCAGCGTCTGCGGCATCGGCTCCACATCCGGCGGCACCAGAATCAATTCTTCAATCTTCCCATCGCTGGCCGTAATATTGGTTTCGCCGCGAACATGTTTGCCATCGGTCATGATGGCTTCGAGCTCCACGTGAGCGGTTGTGCTGGGAAAAATATGTCCGCGGGTCAGCAGAATTTCCGACGACAGCCGCACCGCCTCGCTAAAGTCGCTGGTGATGGCAGTCAGCGCGGCCAAAAACAAATTGCCAAAGCTGTGTCCTTCTAAACCCGATCCCTTAATAAAGCGGTGCTTGAACAGCCGCGACAACGTGGCCTCGTCTTCCGACAACGCCACAATGCAGTTGCGAATGTCGCCCGGCGGCAGCATTCCCAACTCTTTACGCAGGCGTCCGCTCGAACCGCCGTCGTCGCTGACAGTAACAATTGCGGAAAGCTCGCTGATCAGCCCTTCATCCGGTTGTGGGGGAACATTCGAAAACGGGCTGGCGACGTACCGTTTGAGCCCTTTGAGCAGTGTAGACAGGCCGGTGCCGCCACCTATGGCGACTACGCTCAGACCTTTTCCCGCAGCCGACGAGGCCCGGGTCGGGGGCTCCGGGCGCTGCGCGTCACTCATGAAATTTGCCTAATATTCCTCTTCGGCCTCAACGGCCGGGGCCGGCAATTCGCCACCTGGATCGGGATACAACAACTCGGTGAAGCGGGGATCTTCCACCAGATTCTGAAAGTCGGAATCATTGCGCGCCTGGAAACGCAACGCCGGGTTAGCCTGTACGGCCTCTCCAAGGTTACGCAACGCGTCTTCGATGTGCCCGGTCAGGCAGTCGAGTGCAGCCAATCCGTAAGAGACGTAGTCCGACTTTGACTGCTTGGCCAACTTGTCGAGATGTTCCCGCGCTGTAACGTAGTCGCCAACATTCATCAGCGAGATCGCGTAGTCGAAATGCTCCTCGGGATTTTTGAACTGATTAGCCGCCTTGTCGAGGTGCTGACTACAAATATTAAGGTGAATAGACGCCCGGTCCGCCAGCTCACGGTTAGGGCCACCGACTACCTTCTGCAAATGGGTGCGCGCCTTCTCGTATTTATGTTCCTGGATGGAGCGCAGTCCAGCCTCGTAGTTTTGCACAGCCTGTGCATAAACCGGGTCTTCCCCAGCGGATTTCTTGGGCGTCGTCTTGGGTACCATCTGGAGTACTCTTCCTGAATTCTTCGTAAATAGTCCTTTTTTCTTATGGTTGGGAGCAGATAGCTTAGATTTTTCTATAGCTTTATTCTTCATCCCAAGCCACCCTCAGAATGCCGGTAAAACTTAATTCAAACCGTGGCTGTGGAAAACCGATCCCAGCCGGGTCGAGCAAAGGTTATAACCGGGTGTCTAGGTGCGCGTCAAATCAACAGCCCTAACTACTAATTGATGGCCGCCGCGGTTTGCAGGTCGATCGGCTTCCATTCGCCCGCGATAATCCCTTTGCGAATCTGGCTCGCGGTCTTGCCCTTCTGGTGCTCAGTGTAGGAGTAGTAAAGCTCTTTCAGACAAGTAGCGCATTGGGCGCCGTGGGTGCTTTCGAAACAGCTATGTAAACTATTGTGCCCCATGCGATCGCAATAGCAATAACAAGGTTGCTGATGCAATACAACCGGGATCTTCGACGCCAGCAGGTAAGCCTTGGTCTGGAAAGGCGACTGCGCGTTCGGCCCCCAGAGTTCATCCGGCCCGATAATCGGAGGCAATTTTTTGCCTTTCGCGGGAGGTCCGGCGTTGAAGGCGGGAACCTGTTCCTCCTGCTGCGAAGTGGCCCATGGCACAGAGAGGGCAAAAGTCGCAGCAATCAGTAACGCCAGACTGAGTCCCCGTTTCAGCATGCAGCTATTGTAACCGAATTTTCCATCCCGTTTCGGCATACCAAAGTCACGCTGTTTGCTCTTAGTGAACCTTGGTGCCCTTTGCGGTTAATGTTCCCCAAAGCCAGTACGAACCCAAAGGCGATAAAATAGGACCCTCATGCCAGAGCCGCCCGCTGCTTCCCCGGTAGTGGTCCCGCCCCGCCCGGGTTTCCCCATGCCGGTAATTTCCGTCTGGCTGCGCGACCTCGTCATCTCACTGGCGATCTCGTCGTTCATCATCATCTTTCTCTATCAACCTGTAAAAGTTGAAGGCACCAGCATGATGCCGTCGCTTGACGATCAGGAACGCATCTTCGTAAACAAATTCGTCTATCGCCTCGAGCCTATCGAGCGCGGAGACGTCATCGTTTTCCGCTATCCACGCGACCCGTCGAAAAGTTTCATCAAGCGCGTGATCGGAATTGCCGGAGACCACATCCGCATCGACGACGGCCAGGTCTTCGTGAACGACCGTCCGCTCCAGGAAGAATACGTGGCCACCATGTTCTCCGACGAGCGTTCACTGCCCGAGTTGACCGTGCCCGCCCACAGCTACTTCGTATTAGGCGACCATCGCAGCATGTCCAACGACAGCCGCGAA
Organism: Terriglobales bacterium; assembly: GCA_036271375.1. Classification (GTDB taxonomy): domain Bacteria; phylum Acidobacteriota; class Terriglobia; order Terriglobales; family Acidobacteriaceae; genus DATBAT01. Next base: position 321 of record DATBAT010000217.1, on the reverse strand, counting down.
TTTGGTCCAGTGAATTCCAAATTCATCTACGGCAAAGCCGTCTTCGGCTATTGGCCAATGGATAAAATGGGCCGCGTCAAATAACTGCAGTCGTCCCGGGCGAAGCCGACGGACCTTGTGTTTCCCCTCACCGATCACTTCCATCGAAAAATCCACAGCCCATTTTTTTCACCCAGCCCGACTTCCTTGTTACAATCTATAAAATCCACTCCCTGGAGCATGAATGCAGGCCATTCTTGCGCTGGAAGACGGCAAAATCTTCCGCGGCAAAGGCTACGGCGCTAAAGGCGAATGCTACGGCGAAGTCGTTTTTAATACTTC
>DATBAT010000216.1:0-5747 GCA_036271375.1 Terriglobales bacterium | reverse complement strand
CGTGCCGCATACTTACGAAGCTAACAACCGCATGAGCAACTTCTACCCTGGACTTTACAATCAGGCCAACGCGCCGATTTTCCTGAGCGATGGCAGCATCAGTCCTGCCAGTCCGGGACTAGGCACCAGCCCCAATCCTATCCTTGCTGGCACCCAGTTCTATCTCAATGGAATTGGAATCGCTGGGCAACCAGGGGTTCCAACGGGCTTGGTGGACAACCACTGGGCGGCTTTCGGACCTCGCGTAGGATTTGCTTACGACCTGACGGGCTCTGGCAAGACCATTCTGCGCGGCGGTTTTGGCACGATGTATGAACGAATCCAGGGCAACGACATGTACAACGCCGGGCCTAACGTTCCGTTCAGCTCTTCGGTGACCTTCAACAACGTGCTGTTGTCGAATCCCAACACCAGTGCGCAGAGCGGCGCGACGCTCGCTGCTCCCATCACGGTAGCTGACATCACCGGCTTGAACAAACAGGAATACAAGTTGCCGGTGAGCTACCAATACAGCATCGGTATTCAACAGGCCCTCGGTGCCAAGACGGTGCTTTCCGCATCGTATGTTGGCAACCAGAACCGTCACCAGAACGACTACCGCGAAAGCAACCTGCCCGATCCCAGCCTACTGCCCGCGATCGCGACCGGAACTGCTTCTGCTCCTTACAACCAACTGGTGCCGTTCCAGGGCTTCCATTCCATCAAACTGTCTGAGACGGTGCAGAACTCCCACTACAACGGTTTCCAGACAGAGTTCCGCTCGCAAGTGCGGCGTGACCTCACCTTGCAGGCGGCATACACCCTGTCCCGCGCGATTGATCCGGCCACCAACGCTACCGGCGTGGGTGACTTGACCAACGTCTCTAACCCCTACAGCTACACTTACGATGATGGCCCGTCCGGTCTCGACCGCACGCACATCTTCTTCGCCAACTTCATCTACGATCTGCCTATTTTCCGCAACAGTTCCAACAAACTGCTGAAGGGCACAGTCGGCGGATGGCAGATTTCCGGTATCGTGACTGCGGTGTCGGGAAATGCTTTAAACATCACCCAAGGTGGACGCGGCAACAACATCAGCAACGTGCTGCCGAACACCAACAACCGTCCCGATATCAACGGAAGCATCAGCTACCCGAAGACGGTCAACCAGTGGTTCAACACTTCCGTGTTCTCTGATCCGGCTGCGGGAACCTTCGGCAACACGCCGTTTGACGTTCTCCGCGCCCCGGGCCGTCAGAACTGGAACCTGGCCTTGTTCAAGAGCTTCGTGATCAGCGAGAGCCGTGGAACACGGTTTGAGCTGCGCGCGGAAAGTTTCAACACCTTCAATCACACCGAGTTCAAGGACGTCAGCACGACGTTCTCCAACGGCAACTTCGGTGCGATCACCTCAGCCCATGATCCGAGAGAAATTCAGCTCGGCGCCAAGCTGATTTTCTAGCTCCACTTTAAGCAGCACTTACCCGCTCATCCGGCCCCCCGGTGAGCGGGTTTTTTATTTGCGATTAAGCCGTAGATGCAGGTGTCCTCACCTGCGTCACCACGGACTTCAAGGGTTAAGGCTACCTGCGCATTCGTTGCGCATCCCAACGGCAATATCTATTCTGAAGAGGCGATGAAGACGAGGACTAATTTGATCGCGGAACGGAACCCTCGAGGGTGCCCAATCTTGGTTGCGCCTTTTGCCGCTAAGGTGGGGATTTTGCTCTGCGTTCTTTTGACACGAGCGCCAGCCCAATCCCCCGCCGACGCGATCAACCTCGACCAGGCCGGCAAGTTCCGGGAAGCCATCGATGCATGGCAGTCCATCACCAAATCCAATCCAAAAGATGCCGGAGCTTTTGCTGCACTCGGTGTCGACCTGGCGCGCGAACAGCGCTATCAGGAGGCCGCCGCAGCCTACCGCAAGGCACTGGCGCTTAATTCAAAGCTGACCTCCATCCAGATCAACCTGGGCCTCGCCGAGTTCAAGCAAGGACGCTTCGAGCAGGCCATCCCCCCTCTGAAAGCCGCTGTGTTGTCGCCCCAGAGGGCACAGGCACAGACGCTGCTGGCCATGAGCTACTACGGCGCCCGGCGTTTCCCTGAAGCATCTGTAAGCCTCGAGAAGGCGGTTAACGCCGACCCCACCAACAACGATCTACGGCAGTTGCTGTCGCAGGCCTGCCTTTGGGCAAAGAAATATCAGTGCGCGCTGGACCAGTTCAAACAGATTGTCGCCAACGATCCCAACTCCGCGCAGGCCCACATTCTCTTGGGGCAGGCATTAGACGGACTCAACAAGACCAACGAAGCCATTGCCGAATTCCAGGCGGCCGCCAAAGTGTCGCCGCACGAACCCAACCTGCATTTCGGACTCGGCTACCTCTACTGGAAATCGCACCAGTACGACGAAGCCAAGACAGAATTTGAAAGTGAGTTGGCGAACGATCCTAAGCATGCACAGGCTCTGGCTTATCTTGGCGATGTGGAGTGGAAGCGCAACAATCTCGATCAGGCTGTTTCGTTACTCAGGAAGGCTGTGCAAGCCAAGCCAAACCTCCGCATCGCACAGGTGGATTTGGGTGCGATCCTGACCCAGCAGGGTCAGCATGAGGAAGCTTTAGAAGCTTTGAAGGCGGCCGTGAAAATAGATCCCACGCAGCCCGACGCCCACTACCGCCTGGGCCGCCTCTACCAGGCGATGGGTAAAAAGGACGAAGCGACCGCGGAGTTCGCACGCGTAAAGCAAATGCAGCAGAAGGTTGACACTGATCTGGTGCGCAAGATGTCCGACAAGCCGCCGGCGCTGCCACGGTGATGTTGGGGAATTTGGTCTTTTTGGATCTTGCAAAATATGGCGGAGAGAGAGGGATTCGAACCCCCGTTAGAGTTTCCCCTAAACACGCTTTCCAAGCGTGCGCCTTCAGCCACTCGGCCATCTCTCCACTGGTGATGCACTAACGAAAGGGAAGCTGCGGCCCTCGGAGGTGAGGGCCGCCACTACTGAGTATAGGGCCGCAGGCGGCGGCCCGCAATCCTAGTGGTGATGCTTGTCGCTGGAACTTTCGGGTTCGCCCAACTGCTGCGTGAGGTAGTTCTCGATTCCGATTTCCTTGATGCTGTTCAATTGTGCTTCCAGCCAGTCGATGTGATGTTCTTCGTCGGTGAGGATCTTGACGATCAATTCCCGTGAACCGTTGTCGCCCGCCTTGGCGCAGGTGTCGACGCCGTCGTTCAGACGCTTTACCGCTTCCTTCTCGAGTTCCAGGTCGTTCTCGAACTGCTCCTTCACCGACTGCCCGATGTTGATCTTGAAATAATCGGACATGTTGGGCGTGCCGTCGAGGTAAAGAATGCGCTCCATGCAAAGCTCGGCGTGCACCATTTCTTCAATCGATTCTTTCTTGGCTAGTTTCCCCAGCTTGTAGTAGCCCCAGTTGTCGCACATTTCGGCGTGCAGGAAATACTGGTTGATGGCAGTCAGCTCGGCTTTGAGCACCTGATTGAGCAGCGCAATAACTTTCGAATCGCCTTTCACATTCGCCTCACAGGGGAAAAATATTTAGGGAACCAGCAGCGCTGGTCTCTCGTTGGTGAAGAAAACTATATCACCGATGGAGAGAGGAAATTGAGGTCGGCGGGGCGGAATCGGATAGGGCTTTGCCAGGCTGGGAAAGTGCATTTTTCGCCTGAACCAAACACACTCTGTCATCCCGACCGAAGCCGGAGCGAATGCGATGGCGAGTGGAGGGACCTTGTGTTTAAAGGGAAGCTGCTAAGACGCTTTGGGACCGCCGCCAGCCCCGGCCGCCGCCGCCGCCGCATGGCCATTGGCATTCGGCGCAGGCTCAGCAGCAGGAGCGGATCTTCCTACACCCTCAACCACGCGATTGTTGAGGCAGTAAAGCGCAAGCTCCAAACGGTCGGCGACGCCCAGCTTGTCGTAAACCTTGCGCAGATAATTCTTCACTACCTGCTCGGTCGTCCCAACGCGGATAGCGATTTCTTTGTTCTTCATTCCCTGCGTGACGCAGGAGACGATCAACGACTCTTTCGGCGTGAGCTGAACTTTGGAACGCGCGGGCAGCGGACGCGTTCCCTGCGTCCGGTAGGCCTCAAGCACCCAGCCAATGCCGCGGCTATCCAGCCAGGGCTCGCCCTTCGAAACTTTACGAATGCAATCGAGCAACAGTTCCGGCTCAACCTCGCGCGAGACCACACCATGCGCGCCGCGACGGAATAATTCCAAAGTCAGATCTTGATTGGCTTCTGGAATGAGGACCACCAAACGCATGGTCGAGCACTGCCGCAATAATTCGGTGACCGCCTCAGCGGGATTTTCCGCCAGCGTCGATTCGAAGATCAGAACTTCGCCGGAAAACCGTTTCGCGGACGCGAGAGTCTGGGAAAGGGTTTCGGCCTGTCCAACGACACGAATGTCGTCTTCGACGGCGAAAATCTTGCGCAACCCGGCGCGAAAAATTGCCTGCGTGTCGGCGACGATGACCCGAATGAACTTGCCTTCGTCGGTGCTGTCTACTGGACGGTCGAATTCTTCCACACTTGCTGGAATGCTGGCCATGGTCCCTTAGTGGCGCTCACTGCGCTCAAATCGATACTCGTCGATCACTACCCCGACTCCGCGCCGGCCTTGTTCATCCACACTGCGTACTACGCGGCCGCGGCAATCGATCTGTACATCCGACTCCGCGCCCAGAATTTCCGCGGGCATGGAGATGGTGAAATCTACGGGAGATCCAATGGGCATATCGGCGTCCAGATGAAACAGCACGCCGTTGGAAGAAATATTCTGCGAAGTGGTCTGACTTTCGCCCGTCATCGATTTGACGGAAATGGGAAGCTCAATAGGAAAGCGCACCGCGCTCTGCAAATCCGAATACTTCGCGGCAGCGGTCTGTGGAGATTCACTGTTCACTGGAGTTGCGCCCCCCTTTGGCGACAAGGACACGCGAGCATCGTGTTCTTCGGGCAATCCGTTGTACGCCATCAGGTCGGAGAGTACACCCGTGAACCAAGAGTGAAAAGTTACCGAAGTCATGAATGGAGAGGGGGGTAAGTCTTTTGATGTCAGTTATTTGCAATCGGATTTTTCGGAAAATCAGCGCTTAGCAATTAGCACTTGGCAATTAGCCTGAGTGTTCAGCGTGAACATCGCTGTGTGATGAGGGGCACAGACTTGCGCCTTCGAAGAGGCCATTTTTAAAGAAGGAAGGACTTTCGAGATTTGCTGGTCTGGCGGAAAGCGCACGCACTGACGCTCGCTACCTACGTTACCGCCAAATTTCCCAACGATGAACGATTCGGGTTGACCGTCCAGATGCGAAGGATTTCGGTGTCGATTTCAGCCAAGCTTGCGGAAGGATGTGGCAAGCGCGGGAACGGAGAATTTTATCGTTACCTCAATATTGCAACCGCTTCAGCCCGCGAATTGGAATACTGCATTCTTCTGGCACGGGATCTCAAATTCCTGGACGAGGACACCTACGCGTCGCTGGACGAAAAAATCGTAGAAGTAAGAAAGATGCTGGGAGCATTGATCTGTAAAGTAGGCGACGATTCAAAGCTAAGTGCTTAGTGCTAAATGCTAATTGCTGATTTTAGAATTTAGTCACCTCAGTAAAGTTAAACTCTCGCACCTTCATCGCCGGCACAACCATGTCGAAAGCTTCCTCGCCACTGGCGCGGACGGGTGTCCCCATCTCCTCGACGTTGGAGAACATGTGAATCAGGCTTTCGTTGAA
>DATBAT010000215.1:0-34339 GCA_036271375.1 Terriglobales bacterium | reverse complement strand
AATACGGGAGCGCGGCGGCCGCGGATGCTGCGGCGGACGAGGGTGAGACAGCGGAAGGGTAGAGCAGCAGTCAGCACCTAGCGGTTAGCATTCGGCCCTTTTGGGGTGGTGCGGACTTGAGGACGCAAGGTCCCTCGGCTTCGCCCGGGACGACAGGCGTGGGGAGTAGAGCCGGTTGCGACGGAAAACTAAAATCGTATTAGCGATCACCACCATGGCCACCGCCCTGGTGGCGCTTTTTTCTTATATCTACATTTCGCAACTTTTACGTCAGCGCATTACTACCGCGCACGAGACTGCTGCCCGGCTTACCTCCCAACTGGCGTACCTCGCGACGAATGCCGCGCCTGATCTCAGCAGCACAAAGGTAGACACTACCAATCCGGTCGCAGTCCGCAAGGGCTTGGCCTACTACCTGAGTACAGACCGCGATTTGAACATGCTGCTCGAGTCGGTGGTGGGCAATTGGCCGATGATCTATGACGCGGCGATTGTGGATGCCAAGGGCAAGGCGATTCTGCATACGACTCCTGACCTGGTCGGGAAGGACGTTCCGGAGCGGGCGGATTTTGATCGCGTGCACGCCGCGAAGTTTCGCGACCAGATGCGGATTATTTATAGTCCCGCTACCGTGTATGACGTACAGATGCCGTTGCAGTTAAACGGCGCGCCGTTTGGCAGCATTCGCGTTGGTGTGTCGACCGTATTTTTGAAGAGCGAGATCACGCCGCGGCTCCAACATGCTGCGATTTTTTCGGGGGCCGCGATTTTGGTATGTCTGTTTCTGGCGGCTGGGCTTTCGCACATTGCACTGGGGCCGCTGGAGAACATCAGCCGCAGCCTGGACATTGTTACGTCGGGTGAACCAGAGCCAGTCAGCGAGGATGATCCCGATAGCCGCGATGAGTATGGATTGGTCACGCTGAAGATCGCGCACCTTGGCCGGCAGATGCGGGATGCGAAAGAGATTTTCTCCGCGCTGAAAGACAATGTCGACCAGATCATGGCCAACCTGCAAGACGGGTTGATGCTGTTCACGCGGGACACCCGCGTGGTGCTGGTCAGCGCGTTAGTGGAGAGATATTTAGGACGTCCGCGGCGTGATCTGCTGGGAAAAACGGCGCGAGAAATTTTTTCCGCGGACACGGCCTTGGGGGCAATGTTGTTGGAAGCGTTTCAATTTCGCAAGGCGATTGCGCAGCGGGAGATCGAATCGACTACTGGAAAGCGAATTCAGGTGTCGCTGGATTTTATTCAGGAAGGCGGCGCACAGATTGGCGCATTGCTGACTTTGCGCGACACCGAATCGGTGCGGCGGATTGAAGACGAGATCGAGATGTCGCGTCGGCTTTCCGCCAGTGGTCGGTTGACGCGTGGGGTTGCGCACGAGGTGAAGAATCCCATCAATGCGATCGTGCTGCATCTGCAATTGCTGCAAAACAAGCTAAAGGCCGACCCGGACACGCGTCGGCACATGGACATTATCGATAGCGAGATTCACCGGTTGGACCGCGTAGTGCAGACTCTGGTGGATTTCATGAAGACGCGCGAGTTGCATACGGAGGAAGTGGACTTCCGGAAATTACTGGAAGACGTAGCTTTGCTTGCCTCGCCCAGCGCCGCGCAGCAGGGCGTTGCGATCAAACGGAATTTTTCGGATGTTCCGCTGGGAGTTAAGGTCGATACCGATCTGTTGAAGCAGGCGGTGTTGAACATCGTGCTCAACGGAGTGCAGGCTATGCCGGAGGGTGGGGATCTTACGATTTCGGCACAACGGCAGGGCGACATGATCGTCACCGAAATTCGCGACCAGGGGACGGGAATTCCGCCGGAGCTTCAGGACAAGGTATTTGAGCTTTATTTCACGACCAAAGACGATGGATCGGGGATTGGGCTGGCGGAAACTTACAAGATCATGCAGTGGCACTACGGCACAGTGGAGTTTGAATCGGCTGGGGTGGGGACTACCTTCCGCTTAAAGCTGCCTCGGGGGGAGAAGCAACAGTTGGCGGTCAGCAGTCAGCATTCAGCACTGAGCATTCAGCCGGGTTAGGATTCGAGAACCGCTGGGAGTTTTTAAAATCAGCATTTGGCAGTCAGCATTTAGCATTTGGCCGCCCGGATTGGGCGGCCTCGGCTGACTGAGTGCTGACTAATCAATTTCCCATCGCTTTTTGAATTGCGGCTTCGGCTAACGGGGCCATCATTTTGTAGCCGGTCTTGTTGGGGTGGAGGCCGTCCTCGGCCAGATCTTTCTTTAACAATCCCTTTTCATCTTTCATGGGCGTGAAGTAGTCGAGGTAGACGTGTCCGTTGGTCTCGCAGTAGGCCTTCAACCATTTGTTCAGGGCCAGGATCTTTTCCGGGGAACGAGTCAGAAAAAATGGCTGGGCTTTTTCTGTGTAATTGTTTACCGGAAGTACGGACGAGAAGACTACGCGAATATTGTTGGCTTTCGCCAGTTCAGCCATGGATGAATAGTTGTCTTCGATCTGTTCGACGGTCATGGGGCCGGTGTTGCCGGCGATGTCGTTGGTGCCAGCGAGAATGACTACCACTTTCGGTTTCAGATTGACGACGTCGGGACGGAAACGGATCAGCATTTGCGGCGTGGTCTGTCCGCTGATGCCGCGGTTGACGTAGGGCTTGTCGGGAAAGTATTCGGCGATTGGCCAGCCATCGGTGATGGAATCGCCCATGAAGACTACGCGTCCGGGGGCAGGTTCGGTGGAAAGCAGCGCTGCGTTGGCGTCGTGGTAGCGGCCCAATTCCGCGAAGTCATTGATCCAGGTGGAAACCTTGCTCAGCCGGTATTCTTCCAATTGTTTTTTTGCCTTTGTGAGTGCTTCGGAGTCTTGCGCTGACGCGCTCAGAGAAAACATTACAGCAGCGGTTACGAGAATGGCGACGGAGCGAGCTTTCATGTGGTCTCCTGGTGCTGGAAAAGCGACGCATCGTAGTGTATTCAAAAATTGCGTTGGTTACTAAGGGAACTTTTGCGCGGTTGATGCCGGGGATAGAGTTTGAGCATGAGCTACGCTCCGCCCAAGGGGAAGTTCAAGTGTCTCGACTGCGAGTCGATCGAGGAGAAGTGTCACTGCGAGAAATTTTGTGTGTTGTGCCAGTCGCAGATCGATATCCGGCTTTGTGATGATGGCCTTTATTACTGCTTTCCTTGCCGCGATGCTTGCGGGTATAAGACGGACGGCAAGCCACTGCCGGCCAAGTACTAGGGCACGGTGCTGCTGGGGAACACAAGATCCTTCGACTGCGCGTAGACTGCGCTTCGCTTGTCTATGCTTCGCTCAGGATGACAGAGCTTTTTTATTCGCTGGTGAAGTAGTCTACGTTCACTGGATTCTCGAACAGTGAGTAGTCGCGGGTCACGACCGTGATGCCGCTTTCCGTTACAAAATAACGTTGGCGATCGGCTTCGGGATCGAAGCCGATGGTGGTGCCTTCGGGGATGTGTACGTCGCGGTCGATGATGGCGCGGCGGATGCGGCAGTGGCGTCCTACGTTCACGTGAGAGAACAGGATGCTGGAGTCGATTTCCGAATAGGAGTTCACGCGCACGTCGGGCGACAGAATGCTGGTCTTGACCAGGCTGCCGGAGACGATGCATCCCATGGCGATGATGGAGTCGACGGCAGAACCGGTGCGTCCCTTTTCGTTGAAGACGAACTTTGCCGGCGGATATTGGCGCTGATGAGTGCGGATCGGCCAGTGGTCGTCATATAGATTGAAGACCGGGCTGACGGAAACGATATCCATGTTGGCTTCGTAGTAGGCCTCGAGTGTGCCCACGTCGCGCCAGTAGAGCGCTTCTTTCTTGTTTTCGTCGACGAAGTCGTAGGCGTAGACGCGATAGTCGTTCGCCATTTTGGGCAGAATGTCTTTGCCGAAATCGTGGCTGGAGTTGGGATCTTCGGCATCTTTCAAAAGGACGGGAATCAGCACGTCAGTGTTGAAGATGTAGATACCCATGGAGCCGGCGACTTTTTCGGGATTGACGGGGGAACGGAGCTTGGTGGACTTGGGCTTCTCCTCGAAACCGGTGATGCGGTTGTCGCGGTCGACTTCGACGACTCCGAAGCGGTAGGTTTCGTCGGGATCGATCTGGATGGTGCCCAGAGTGACGTCGGCGCCGCTGTCCTCATGCTGCTTGAGCATGAGTTCGTAATTCATCTTATAGATGTGGTCGCCGGAGAGAATCAGAACGTGTTTGGGCTGTTCTGAGCCGATGGAATAAATGTTTTGGTAGACGGCGTCGGCGGTGCCTTGATACCACTGGTCGCTGACGCGCTTCATGGGCGGCAGTACTTCGACGAATTCGTTGACTTCGCGGCCCAGGATGTTCCAGCCTTCGCGGATGTGGCGGTTCAGCGACAGAGCCTTGTATTGGGTGAGGATGTATACGCGCCGCAATTCAGAGTTGATGCAGTTCGACAGCGTGATGTCGATGATGCGGTATATGCCACCGAAGGTGACCGCCGGCTTGGCGCGGTCGCGAGTGAGAGGATACAGGCGCTCGCCCGCTCCTCCCGCTAAGAGAACTCCCAAAGTGTCTTTCATGGCCATAGGGCAGACGCTTCGATGTTGATGGGCGACCTAAAGGAAGCTTTTACGCGGGCGGAAAAAGTTTATTCGCCTCGCTGGAACGGGGGAAGTGTACCAGATTGAACATATTGGGAAGGAGGAGTTCGCGAGGCAAGGGTTGGCATCCAAGTGACAGCGGAACACAAGATCTCTCGGCTTCGCTCGGGATTGACAGATTTTTTAGGCGGCTTCGTCTTCTATTTTTATGCGCAGAGATTTCAGGAACTTCAGGTCCTGGTCGTTGATTTTGAATTCGGGATTGCTGGTCAGGGTGGTGACGAGCGAGGTCTTGTCGGTCTTTTCGCCGGGTTTGCTGACGCCGATGGTGGCTTCGAGCACTAGAAAGATGTCGTACCCGCCGTCTTTAATGCGGGAGACGACCTCGGCGATGGCATCGGAATCAGCCAGCGACTCGTTAATAGCTTCGCCAAGTTCTTTCATGAGCTGCTTCAGTTGCTGGTCCACGGAGGGTCCCCCTTTTAATCTTGCTGCCTGCTAATTAGATGCTGTTGGAGCCAACTATGCTTCACGTCCCGTGACGCGATATTGTACTCCGGCAGGCTTGGTAAAATCGATAACAATGGCACAACTGTCTACAGGTCGGAAACTCAGCATTCTGGCGAAGGTGGCCTTCAATTCGGCGGGCCGGAACCGCACTTTGGGCGCGGCCATGAATGGGGCGAAAATCACCGGGCAGCACGTGGGACGGGTCGCTAATGTGCTTTGGCTCGAAGTTACGGGCTTTGTTTTCTTGGCGATAGGGGTGATTGCGGGGTTGGCGGGGTTTCGGGAGTTTCATCGGTACCAGACCGGGGAGATTGGCGTGAACCGGGTAGTTCTGGCCGGGGTGATCGCGTTGATGTTTGCGTATTTTGGGATTAGTTCGTTTTGGAAGGTTAAGAAGCGGCGGTAGAGGTGCTGGTTTCCGGGGCTATGAAGGACGTACCTAAATTCGAGACTTCTTCGGGGATTCCGGTGAAGCCGCTCTATGGGCCGGAGTCTGCGAGGCAGGAAGAGTTTCCCGGGGAGTTTCCGTATACGCGGGGGATTCAGCCGACTATGTATCGAGGGCGGCTTTGGACCATGCGGCAGTATGCCGGCATGGGCGACGCCGAGGAATCGAACAAACGCTACAAATATCTGCTGGCGCATGGGACTACCGGGCTTTCGGTGGCGTTCGATTTGCCCACGCAGATTGGGATGGACTCGGACAGTCCATTGGCGATGGGCGAGGTGGGCAAGGTTGGGGTGGCCATCGATTCCATCGAAGACATGCAGCATCTGTTGAACGGCATCGACCTCACGACTATTTCTACATCGATGACCATCAATGCTTCGGCGTCAATCCTATTGGCGTTGTATGTGGCCGTCGCCAAGCGGCAGAGTGCGGATATCCGCAAGCTTTCGGGGACGGTACAGAACGATGTGCTGAAGGAGTACATCGCGCGCGGGACCTACATTTATCCGATTCCGCAGGCGATGAAGATCGTTACCGACATGTTTGCGTGGGCAAACGACACTCTGCCGGAGTGGAACACGATTTCGATTTCCGGCTACCACATGCGGGAGGCGGGTTCGACGGCGGTGCAGGAAGTGGCGTTCACCCTGGGGAATGGGATTGCCTACGTGCAGGCCGCGATCCGGGCGGGACTGGATGTAGATAAGTTCGCGCCGCGGCTTTCGTTCTTCTTCAATGCGCACAATAATTTTCTAGAAGAGGTTGCAAAGTTTCGCGCGGCGCGGCGGATGTGGGCGCGAATTATGCGTGAGCAGTTTCAAGCGAAGAATCCGCGATCGTGGATGTTGCGCTTTCATACGCAGACGGCGGGGTCGACGCTTACCGCGCAGCAGCCAGAGAACAATATTGTCCGCACGGCTTTGCAAGCGATGGCGGCGGTTTTGGGCGGGACGCAGTCGTTGCACACCAACGGTTACGACGAAGCGCTGGCTCTGCCGACCGAGCAGGCGGCGCGGATTGCCTTGCGCACGCAGCAGATTGTGGCCTATGAGTCGGGGGCACCGCACACGGTCGATCCGCTGGCGGGGTCTTATTACATCGAGGCGCTCACCGACGAGATTGAGAAACGGGCCAACGACTATCTGGAAAAGATCGATGCCATGGGCGGGATGCTGAAGGCGATCGAACGTGGTTATGTTCAGCAGGAAATTCAGAATGCGGCGTATGAATATCAGCAGAAGGTCGATTCGGAGGAAGCTGTCGTCGTAGGCATGAACAAGTTTGCGGTGGAGGATGAGAAGGCGATTCCGATTCAAAGGATCGATGAGGATCTGGAGCGGAAGCAGGTGGAGCGGTTACGGGCCCTGAGGGAGCGGCGTGATCCGGCGCCCTGGCAGACGGCGTTGCAGGCAGTGGAGGATGCGGCGCGGTCGGGGGAGAATTTGATGCCGCGGATTTTGGGGGCGGTGGAGGCTTATGCAACCGTGGGTGAGATTTCGGATGTGATGAGGAAGATATTTGGGGAGTACCGCGAGGCGGTGGTTATTTAGGCTTCAGCTTCTGGGGATTGGCACTTCGTGGATTGGTTTTCTGCCTCTGGTAGCAGGCGGGCAGGAGTGCACGCCCCACATTTTGCGGGAGTTTTGCTCGTGGAAAGAGAGACGTAGCGGAGCTACGTCTCTACACTTGGCCGGGATGAAACTTTTAGGGTGGTTTGGGATCTAACGGGTTGGAGAAATTTATGGCTGAGAAGATTGTTAAGAGCGATGCCGAGTGGCGGGCGCAGCTTTCGCCCGAGCAGTTTCATGTGACTCGTCAGGCTGGGACTGAACCCGCTTTTACCGGGAAGTATTGGAAGACCAAGGACAAGGGTGTTTACGCCTGTTCTTGCTGCGGTGAGCCGCTTTTTAATTCGACCACCAAGTATGAGTCGGGGACGGGATGGCCTAGTTTCTACGCTCCAGTGGTTGAGGCGGCAGTGGAGACGCATACCGACCGAACTTACGGCATGAAACGGACGGAGGCGCGGTGCGCCAAATGCGACGCCCACCTAGGGCATGTGTTTGAGGATGGTCCGGCTCCTACGGGGTTGCGATTTTGTATGAACTCGGCTTCGCTGGAGTTGAAGAAAGAGGAGTAGAGACCGCCGGAAACGCAAGATCTCTCCGCTTCACAAGAATGGCCCGCTTTCGCGGGCCATTCTTATTTCGGTCGAGATGACAGAGCTGCAACTATTGATAGGTGTTGGGGCAAGTGAACATGGGGACGCTTTGACCCAGAGTGAAGTTGTTGATTACGGAATCCTGCATCAGGACCCACTGGCCGCTTTGTGCGGTGTAGTACTTCCAGTCGTAGAGCCCTACGTTGTATCCCAGGCTGAAAACTTCCATATAGCCGCACTGCTGGTATTTCGAGTTGCAGGCGTAGGTGTAGGTGAGAGTGCGTGTCTTCACTATGCCCAGATTCCCGCCGGTGTCTACGCTGACGGGCTTGGATACGGTGTTGGTCACGTATCCCAAGTCGGCTGATTTTGTCACTACGCAATTGGCATAGAAGCTGTAGCCAGAGCTTTTCTGCTTGGTCTTGATGGTGTCGCCGCTGCTTTTGGTGGAGACGCAACGGGGCGCGATGGGCATGTCCTGGGTGAAGCGTTTGAAGCTGGTGGGATCGATCCAGAGCAGTTCAGTGGCGCGATCGTAAATGTAGTCTTCGTCGTACGTCCGCACATCCCACGGATAGCCGGACGGAGTCTTCGTCCAGATAAATGTGCCGTTCTTGGTGTAGCCAGCGCTGGCGATCTCCGGGGTGATGGAGCCGTAGATCGGATTGGAATTAAGCGCTCCGATGCCTATGCCCATGGAGTGATCGATGCGGTCGGGATAGTCCATGAGGAAGTAAGTGAGCATGTCTTCGCTGTTGCGTCCGCAGGAATAGGGCTGATTGGGGTCAGGGGGCTGGCGTTGCCTGGCAAACAAAGGTGCGGCGCAGCAGGCGCAGACGAATAGCGCGAGAAGGACGTTTTTCAATGTGAACTCCGGGAGATGGGGAAGCGGCCCCTTGGCGTGTTACCGCCGCTTCTTGTTGCCCGGAATTCTAACGGGGATCACCGCCAACTGGTATAGAAAAGCGACGATCTAAGTGGATTTTGTCAGCTACTAAGTAGAATCTACGAGCCTACAGCGGCGTTGGCGCGGGCGGTGGTGCCTAGCGTGGTGTCGACTTTATCGAGCAGCGAGTAGAGAGTGAAAGGTTTTTCCAAAAGCTGGGTGCCGGCTTCGAGGACGCCGTACTGGGCGATGAGATCGTTGGTGTAGCCGGACATAAACAGAACCTTTATTCCGGGACGGCGCAGGATGACGTTGTCGGCCAACTCGCGTCCGCTCATGCCGGGCATGATGACGTCAGTGAGCAGTAGGTCGATGGTTTCGGGATTGTTGTTGAGGACCTCCAGCGCCGCTTTGCCGTCGGCGACGGCAAGCACCTTGTAACCGCCGGTTTCAAGGCAGGTGCGCGCGAGTTGGCGAAGCGGATCTTCGTCCTCCACTAACAATATGGTCTCCGTACCGCTCGGCGGCGGCAGAGGAATAGCCGCTTCTTCGCGGCGGTGTTCGACACCCTGAGCGGGTGGGAAATAGACTCTGAAGGTTGCCCCCTGGCCGGGTTCGCTGTAGACCCAGATGTAGCCGCCATTCTGCTTGACGATTCCGTAGACGGTGGAAAGCCCGAGGCCGGTACCCTTGCCCGGTTCTTTGGTAGTGAAAAATGGCTCGAAAACCTGGGCCTGCGTGGCTTTATCCATGCCGCAACCGGTGTCGCTGAAGCTCAGCATGACGTAGTTACCTTCTTTTACATAGGCATGCTGGCGGCTGTAAGTTTCGTCCAGTTGAACGTTTGAGGTCTGGATGAACAGCCTGCCGCCTTGCGGCATGGCGTCGCGGGCGTTGACCGCAAGGTTCATCAGGATTTGTTCGATCTGTCCGTGATCGGCCTTGATGGGCGCCAGGCGCGGCTCGCGCGAGAAGGTGATCTGAATGTCTTCGCCGATCAGGCGGCGGAGCATCTTGTCCATTTCGCCGACAATGGTGTTGAGGTCGAGGACTTCGGGTTGAATGACCTGCTTGCGGCTGAAGGCCAGCAGTTGACGCGTGAGTGAAGCGGCGCGCTGCCCGGCTTTGGCGATTTCATCGGCGTAGCGGTGCAGCGGGTCGCCTACCGGAAGGCGCAGTTGGAGCAGTTCGCTGTATCCGGTGATGACGCCGATGGCGTTATTGAAGTCATGGGCGACGCCGCCGGCAAGACGGCCGACGGCTTCCATCTTTTGCGACTGGCGGAACTGTTCCTCGAGGAGCTTGCGCTGGCTTATGTCTTCCAGGCTACCTTCGTAGCAGACGATTTGGCCGTTGTCGCGTATAGCTCGTACGTTGGCGGAAACCCACATTTTGCTGCGGTCTTTGCGGTAGATCTCGAGTTCGAATCCCTGAAGCACGTCGTTGGCTTCCAGTTGCTGCTTGAATTCCTGCCGTCGCTTGGAATCGACGTAGAACTGCAACTCGATGTCGCGGATAGTTTCGATCATGTCCACGGGTGAGTCGTAGCAAAGCATCTTGGCCAATGATTCGTTCACGCTGACAAAGCGGCCTTGCGGCGTGCTCTGGAAAATTCCGAGAATAGCCTTCTCGAATATGTGGCGGTATTTCTGCTCGGCTTCTTTGAGCGCAGCTTCGTTGCGTTTCTGCTGGGTGATGTCATGCACCACCACCAGCGCGGCCTTCCGACCCCGGAATTCCATGGTATGGGAGCGGACGCTGACGTCGATGGTGCGTCCATTCTTAAGCAGGTGACGCCACTCGCCGGAGTACTGCCAAGGTGCGCGGACCTGGGAAACGTTCTCGATGAGGCGGGGCACGTCCTCTTTGGGCCGGAGATCGGTGATCTTCATGGCCAGGAACTCTTCGCAGGTGTAGCCGTACTGATGGCTGGCGGCCTCGTTGACCTCAAGGATCTCGAGGGTTTGGAGATCGTAGACCCACATGGGCTGCGGGTTATCGATGAACAGGAGGCGAAAGTTGTCCTCGTGATGCTTAGGGGCGACGGGACGGGCTTTGCGTTTGGCTGCCGGGGAGGCGGTTGGGCTCTTGCGTTTGGCCATAGATGCAGGCAAGCTTCTGGGCTTGTCCGATTACTCCCCTGGGAAGAAATCCAGTCCGTGACGATTGAATCATCGGTGGGTTCGGCGACCAAGAGTACAGCGGTAATCCACTCAACGTGACCGTCAGGCAACCCCTTGGAAGGCTTGCTGATTGCGGCTTTTGGAGGATTGCGACATGTACCTTAGGACAGGTAATGAACGTGCGAAAGTATGGGCCGGTTTGCGCGGCGCGTAACTTGTGGAGTGACGGAAGGGGAGATACTCTCGGGTTGTGGCACAGCGTGCTTTATTATTTTCCTCTGATCCTGAGACCTCGCGACGGCTGGCGCAGGCATTGCGAGAGTTGGAATTTTCCGTAGACCATTGCTCCGAAATTTTTGCCGCGGTCGAGCGCATTACCTCACACAGCTTTGAACTGATTGTGACCGATTGGGACGATGGCGTTGAAGGCATGTTCCTGATCAAGACGGCGCGTGAGCTGCGCCTGAATTGCGACGCGTTCCGCATTGTGGCGGCGAAGCCGGCGGCGACGATTGCGGCCACGAACGCGGGCGCGCAGATCGTGCTGCCCAAGCCGATTTTGCCGGGGCACACCAAATACACCCTGCTGACCTCGGATATTTTTGTTCGGCGGATGAAGGTCTGGGTGCCGGATATTTCCGCGGAAAAGCTGGCTGCGCCCGCTTATGTGCCGGCACCGGCGGTGGTTGAGCCGATTGCAGCGGCGGTGCGGCAGGCCGCTCCGGTTGCAGCTCCGGCTCCGGAAGTATTTCAGAGTTCCTGGGCTGATTCCCCATTGGAAGAGAATTTGAGGGCGGATTTCCGCTTCGGAAGCCTCGAGAAGCGAGACGGATTTCTTGATAATTTGGGAATTCCGTTTCACGCCATGCCCAAGGCGAAACCGCGTTTGCGCCTGCTGATGTGGGGCGGCCTTCTGGTCGGCGGGCTGACTGCCGGCTACGTTTTCAGCGGATCGTTCAATGCCCAGGCCTCTTCGAAATCGATTCCCTCGTCAGTGTCCAATAGCGCTGGCGCAGCCACCGCGCCAGCGCCTCCGTTACGACGGGATGAATCGAAACTGACGATCCGGGTGACGCCAAAGCCGGAGCCAGTCGCGGTTGAACCTCCTGCTGAGGCGAGCCAGGGAATTTCCACCACGCTGCCTGAGGTTTCGGCTTCTGAGCCTGTTCAAGAGGCTGTCGCTACGCCACCGCCTCCGGTGAGGGCTTCGATCCCGGCGAGTTTGAACGCTCCTATTGAGCCCGAAGTTGGAGCGCGGGCTACGTCGTCCAAGGCAACGCCTTTGATGAGCGGAGTTGAGCCGGTCAGCTTGACCGAGGATTTGTCGGAGAAGATGCTGCTGTCGAGGGTGGTGCCGGACTATCCTTCCAGCGCGTTGCAGTCGCGGTTGCAGGGTGCAGTGCTGCTTCAGGCATGGATTCGCAAGGATGGGACGGTGCGCGACCTGAAGGTGGTGAATGGGCCGCTGGCCTTGTGCGAGGCGGCTTACAGCGCGGTAAAGCAGTGGCGGTATAAGCCCTTGCAGATGAATGGGCAGTCAGTTGAGGCGACTACTTACGTTACGGTTAACTTCCGGCTGCCTTAGTTCGAACCCCTTTGCCACGGATTTTCGCGGATTCTCACGGATTTGACCCCCTTTTTCTATTCACGATCCTGCTGATTTTTAGGTTTTTGGTTGGAAATCTAGTTCTCAGTTTTAGGTTCTCAGTTCTCAGCGCAGACCCTCATATATCTGTGTGAATCCGTGTAGATCAGTGGCGCCCTTCTCGTTCACAACTTTTTACTTCTTTTTACTGGCAATTGACACATTGCCGGGGGCGTTGAACTATGTTTGGTGCGCAATGAAATGGCGAGGACATGAACGGGCGCGGTTGATCCTGACGCTGGAGTTGGCCGTGGTGTTGCCGGCGGCGGCTCTGGTGGTGCTCAGCGTCCTGCACTTGCGGTCGATCCAGCGCGACCGGCAGGTGGAAGCCGCCATTCAGCGGGATTTCTTCCAGACGCTTGCCTACTCCGAAAAGCAGATGAACCAGAAGGCGTATGAAATCGTCGACGAAGTTCGTGAGCAGTTTCCGACGCCGAGCGATGCTTGCAGCGTGGAACTGGACCGGCTGCTGGCGGCGAATCCGGCGATTGCGCATGTGTTTATCTACGATCCGCATCACGATCTGGTGTTTCGCTCGCAGCAGTATCGATTGAAGGAGCCAGATTTCAAGGCGGAAGCTGACGACCTTTCAGGAATGAACCAGAACTGGATCCGGCTGGACTACAAAGATCTGGTGGAGAAGCTGCAGGGCATGGAGAAGAAGCACATGCCCTATTATTTCTTCCCGAATCTGGTTCATCGCGGCGACAAGCGGCTCTATCAGAACGTGGCATTGTTTTTGAAGAAAGACCCGGGAACCAACCAGCCTTCGCTGGCGGGGATTGCTTTTGACGCGGAGTATCTGCGCGACCAAATGTTGCCGGACATGCTGAATTCGGTGTTGGCACGGAACATCAATGAGGGCGAGAAAAACCCAGCCGTCATCATGATTCATTTGAAGAATGAGAGCGGTCCGCTGGCCGCTGGCGTGGGATGGGACGGCGGCATTCCGGAAGTGGAGCGGAATTTGGAGGGTGCATTCCCGCAGTTGACGCTGGCCATGAAAGTTCGGGGCACGACTTTGGAAGCTATTGGGCAGCGGTTCACGCGGACCAGCTTTTTGACGCTGGGGGCCTTGTCATTGTTTCTGGCGGGCGGAATTGTGCTGACCTATCGCAATGTTTCGAAGGAAATGGCGCTGGCGCGGCTGAAGTCGGATTTCGTGTCCAACGTTTCGCATGAGTTGCGGACGCCGCTGTCGCTGATCCGGCTGTACGCGGAGACGCTCGAGATGGGGCGGATTTCGACGCCGGAGAAATCTCAGGAGTACTACCAGATCATCCGCAAAGAGAGCGAGCGGCTGACGGCGCTGATCAACAACATTCTGGATTTCTCGCGGATCGAGGCGGGACGCAAGGAATACGACTTCCGCAATACCGACATAAAAGAACTGGTTAAGAACACGTTGGAGTCCTACCGCTATCAGATCGAGCAGAGCGGATTCACCTTCGACGAGAAAATTGCGGACGACGTGCCGTCATTGCAGGTTGACCGGGAGGCGATTGCGCGGTCGTTGCTGAATCTGGTGAACAACGCGTTGAAATATTCGCAGGACCAGAAATTTATTGGCGTCAATCTTTATAGGCACAATGGATCGGTGAAGCTGGAAGTGGTCGACCACGGGATTGGAATTCCCGATCCCGAGCAGCAGAAGATTTTTGAGAAGTTTTACCGCGTGGGCGATCCGCTGGTGCACAACACCAAGGGGAGCGGTCTGGGACTTTCCCTGGTGCGGCACATTGTGCGTGCGCATGGCGGCGAGGTTTCGGTCGATAGCGAACCGGGGCGGGGAAGCACGTTCACGATCGAGTTGCCGGTGGAACATCCGGTGGGCGCATAAGCATGGCGAAGATTCTCATTGTCGAAGACGAGCCCAACATGGTTTCCGGGCTGCGGGACAATTTCGAGTTCGAGGGCTACACGGTGATCACCGCGTCCGACGGAGTGGTGGGACTTGATCGGGCCTTGCGCGAGTCTCCAGACCTGGTGCTGCTCGACGTGATGATGCCGCGCATGAGTGGGCTCGATGTATGCAAGCAGTTGAAGGCGAAGCGGCCTTCGGTGCCGGTGATTATGCTTACAGCGCGCGGGCAGGAAGTCGACAAAGTGGTTGGGCTGGAATTAGGCGCGGACGATTACGTGACCAAGCCGTTTTCCATCCGCGAGTTGCTGGCGCGGGTGAAGGCGGTGTTGCGGCGGTCGGGGCTTCCTAAAGAAGAGAAGGAACAGTACGCATTCGGCGACGTGGAAGTGAACCTGCGCAGTTGCCAGGTGGCGCGCAAGGGCAAGGCGCTGGACGTTTCGTCGAAAGAGTTTGAGTTGCTGAAATATTTTCTGTGCCACGCCGGCGAGGCTTTGAGCCGCGACCGGCTGCTGGAAGACGTTTGGGGGTACGACCGTTTCCCCAGCACGCGCACAGTCGACGCGCATATTGTGCGGCTGCGGCAGAAGTTGGAGCCCAAGCCGGATGAGCCGCGGTTCATCCTTACAATCCACGGTACTGGATACAAGTTTGTCCTGTGAGAGTGACCTTATGAGTGAGCAAATCTGCATGGCGCCCACGGCTTTTGTTACCGCACCTGTGTTCGAGTCCGAGACGGTTGTCCCGGCAAAACAGTCGCGGGTGGACGACTTCCGACTGATTCGCGCCGCGCAGCACGGCGACACGGCTTCGTTCGAAGAGTTGGTACGGCTGTATGACCGTCCGGTGCTGCGGTTGGCGATGCACATCACTGGCTCGCCCGAGGACGCGCAGGACATCTATCAGGAAGCGTTTCTGCGGGCTTACATGAACCTGGCCAGCTTTCGATTTGAATGCTCGTTCTATACCTGGATGTACCGCATCGTGACCAATCTTTGCCTCGACCACCTACGCAAGAAGAGTTCGCGGCAACGGGACATTACCACCACGATTTCCCCCGAGGGCGAGGAAGAGGCAGTGGTGGTGAGGATGCCGGATAGAAGCGCGCATTCCAATCCGGAACGCAGTGTGATCAGCCGCGAGGTGCGCGAGTCGATTATGCGGGCGCTGCGCCGGTTGTCTCCGCGGGAGCGGGTGGTGTTTGAGCTTAAGCACTACCACGGCATGCGCCTGCGGACCGTGGCCGACATTCTGCGGACCACCGAGGGGACGATCAAGAACACCTTGTTCCGCGCCACGCATAAGCTTCGTATTGAACTGGCCGAAGTGAGGTAAAGGCCGGCCACCTGATTTACACGGGTTTTGCCGACAAGAATCCACCGGCGGTTTGGAGACTCTTAGTCCGCTAGACGTAGCGGAGCTACGTCTCTACGAAATTTCGATTTATTTGTGTGAATCCGTGGCCTGCTCTTGCCAATGTCCCTTTGTGGTAAATGGGGATTTCGCGGCTTGCCCTTCCTTTCTCAATAGATTCAACTCGATGTGGTAGGCTCGAAATTTTAGGGATTACCTCCATCGGGGACAACGCGCGTGCCAGTTCTGCAAGACGCACTTTGGTATAAAGACGCGGTCATTTACCAGGTGCATGTCCGCACTTTCTACGACAGCAATGGGGATGGCATCGGCGACTTCCGCGGGCTGGCGCAGAAGCTCGACTACCTGCAAGAACTCGGCGTCGATACCGTGTGGCTGATGCCGTTCTTTCCTTCGCCGCTGCGGGATGACGGTTACGACATCTCCGACTATTGGACGGTACATCCCAGCTACGGGACGCTTGACGACTTCAAGGTGTTCCTGGAAGCGGCCCACCAGCGTGGCATCCGGGTCATCATCGAGCTGGTACTGAACCACACTTCCGATCAGCATGCCTGGTTTCAGGAATCCCGCAAATCGAAAGACAATCCCAAGCGTGATTGGTATGTCTGGAGCGAAACCGACACCAAGTACAAAGGCACGCGCATCATTTTCATCGATACCGAACTATCTAACTGGGCGTGGGACCCGGTTTCGAAGGAATATTACTGGCACCGCTTCTTCAGCCACCAGCCGGATTTGAATTACGACAATCCGGAAGTGCTCGAGCAGATGTGGGAGGTTACCAGATTCTGGCTCGACATGGGCGTCGATGCCTTCCGTCTGGATGCGGTGCCGTATCTGGTCGAACGCGAGGGTACCAACTGCGAGAACCTGCCGGAGACCCATCAGGTCATCAAGAACCTGCGCAAGCGGATGGATGAAGAATATCCCGGGCGGATGCTGCTGGCGGAGGCCAATCAGTGGCCGGCGGATCTGCGTCCTTATTTTGGCGATGGCGACGAATTCAATGTCGCGTTTCACTTTCCGTTGATGCCTCGCATGTTCATGGGGCTGAAACTGGAAGACCGCAAGCCGATCACTGAGATTTTGCAGCAGACACCGGAGATCCCCGCCAACTGCCAGTGGTGCATTTTTCTGCGCAACCATGACGAACTGACGCTGGAAATGGTCACTGACATGGAACGCGATTACATGTATGACGAGTATGCCAAGGACAAGAGCATGCGCTTGAACCTGGGCATACGGCGTCGGTTGGCACCGTTACTTGATAACGACCGACGGCGGATCGAATTGATGAACGGCATGCTCATGTCGTTGCCGGGAACGCCGATCATTTATTACGGGGACGAGATTGGCATGGGCGATAACGTCAAACTCGGCGATCGCAACGGCGTGCGGACTCCGATGCAGTGGGACGGTGGATGGAACGGCGGATTTTCTTCGGCTGATCCGGAGCAGCTTTATAGCCCTATCATGCTCAACCCGGTTTACGGGTTTCAGGCTCTGAATGTGCAATCGCAGAAGCGCTTCGATCACTCACTGCTTTCCTGGATGAAGCGGCTGATCAAAGTTCGTAAATCGACTTCGGTATTCGGGCGTGGTTCGATCGAGTTTCTTTATCCTGCGAACCATCGCGTGCTGGCTTACGTGCGGCAGCTTGGGCGAGAGACGGTTTTAGTGGTGAACAATCTTTCAAACTCCGCGCAGGCGGTAGAGCTCGATTTGAAGAAGTACAAAGGGAACGTGCTGATCGAGATGTTTGGCCGCAATCTGTTCCCGCGGATCGGCGACTTGCCGTATCTTTTGACCATGGGGCCTTACGAGTTTTTTTGGTTCCGCTTGCGGCGCATTTGAGCGGAGCATCTTTCCGAACAATTTAACTGACCGGCGATGGCGCCGGTTCCATAAAGGTGGAGGGTTCGTTTGGTCGAAGAAAGCATTCTGACGGATGATTTTCTTCGTGAGCTGATCAACGTCGGCGAAGTGGACATCCTGGTTGGGCTGCCCACATACAACGACGCGAAGACAGTCGGCAACGTGGTGCAAGCCGTGCGCGCGGGATTGCTGCGCTATTTTCCAAGGGCGCGTGCCGTGGTGGTGAATGCCGACGGCGGATCGCGCGATGGCACACAGGAACTGGTGCGCGCGGCGTCGATCAGCGACATGCGGCACGTGTCAAACCTCTACGCGCTGAGAACGCTGCATTGCATCAGCACGCAGTATTCGCGGGAAGGCAATGGCGGCGCGCTGCATACGATTCTGGGGGCGGCGGAGTTGTTGCGGGCGAGTACGCTGATGGTAATTTCTCCGGAGTCGGCCAACATGGAACCGGAGTGGGTGGACCGGCTTCTGCGTCCGGTTTCGAAGGACAACTTCGATCTGATCACTCCGATTTACCGGCGGCATAAGTTTGATGCGTTGTTGATGCGGACATTGGTCTATCCCATGACGCGGGCGATCTATGGAAAGCGGCTCAGGGAGCCTTATCCCACGGATTTTGCTTTTTCTGGAAAATTAGCGATGCAGGTTTTGGGGGAGGATCCCAGCGCCCACGAGCCCGGATATGACGGAGCGGAAATGCGGCTTGCGCTTTCTGCGATGAGCGGAGATTTCCGCGTAGGCCAGTCTTTCCTCGGGACAAAAGAACGAGTGGAACACGGCGCTGCTGATCTGGTGGCTGCCATGCGACGGACGGTTGGAGTACTTTTTTCTTCTCTGGAAAACTTTGCTGCCTGGAGCAATATCAAAGAGTCGCAGCCGGTACCTACGATCGGGGTTGAGTCCGAAGTCAGCCTTGAACCGTTGCGGGTGAACCGCAAGCGGCTTTATCAAATGTTTGTCTCTGGCGTGGCCGAGCTTGAGCCGGTGTTGAAGAGCATCCTTAGCCCGGAAACTTTGGCGGCGTTGCAGGCTGTGGCTCAACAGCCGGAAGAGACCTGTCTTTTTAACGACGAACTTTGGGTGAAGACGGTTTACGAGTTCGCCGCATCGCATCATAAAGCCGTGATAAGCCGCGATCACGTGATTCAGGCGCTGGCCCCGTTGTATCGCGGCAAGGCGCTGACCTTTGTGGGAGAAAATCGAGAGGCATCGGCCGAGCAGGTGGAGCAGAATGTGGAAGCGCTCTGTCTGACTTTCGAAAGGCTAAAGCCGTACCTGCTGCAATTGTGGGGCGGAGGAAAGTGAGGACACCATGTGGCAGATCATCGTCAGCGAATTGACTCAGGCGACCCACGGCATTATTCGCAACATTGCGCAGTTCCTGCCTCGACTGCTGGTCATGCTGGTCATCGTGTTGGTGGGCTGGCTGATCGCGTATGTTCTGAAGTCGATTATTCGCAGTATTCTGCGGGTAACCAAGTTCGACAAACTTTCCGAAGACGCCGGCGCCAGTCAGCTATTGAAGAAAGCGGCTCTGCCTCCTTCGAGTGAATTGCTCAGCCGGTTTATTTTCTGGGTGGCATGGCTGGGATTCATCTTGGTGGGAATCAGCGTGCTGGGGGTGGTGGGACTTCAGGAACAGATTGCGCGGTTCTTTGCGTTCCTGCCGCGGCTGTTTGTAGCGATGTTTGTGTTCTTCTTCGGACTGCTGGCTTCGAGCTTCTTTTCGCGGGCGGCGTTGCTGGCTTCCGTCAATGCGAACCTGCCTTCACCCAAGTTGTTGAGCCTGACGATTCGCACCATGATTATCGTGTTCTCGATTTCGGTGGGGGTTGAGGCGGTGGGCGTGGGCGAGAACACCATGCTGGTGGCATTCGCGCTCATGTTTGGGGCCTTGATGTTCGGGCTCGCTTTGGCGTTCGGGTTGGGTGGGAAGGATTTGGCGCGGAAGTATCTGGAGCGGCGGTTTGAGCAGCCGCGCCAGGACGATTCAGATGATTTGTCGCCGCTGTAGAGGCGTTGCTCGCCAACGTCTCGGGTTGAGTCCGTGGAGATGCGAGACGCAGCAGAGCTACGTCTCTACACTGGTTATCGCAAGGCTACTTCTTCGTCTTCGCCTACCTGCTGTCGCCACATGGCGTAGTACAGGCCCTTCTTCTCGACTAGTTCAGCGTGGCGGCCGGACTCGACGATTCTTCCCCGTTCCAGGACGTAAATTTTGTCGGCATGCATGATGGTCGAAAGGCGATGAGCGATCAGGATGGTTATCGCTTCCTCATTGTCGGCCACATCGCGGATTGTCTTGCTGATTTCTTCTTCGGTGAGCGAGTCCAGAGACGATGTCGCTTCGTCGAAGACCAGCAACTGGGGATGACGCAGCAGAGCGCGGGCGATCGAGAGACGCTGCTTCTCTCCTCCGGAAACTTTGACTCCGCCTTCGCCGATTACCGTATCCAGGCCTCGATCCGCGCGGGACAGCAGGCTGTTGACGGCGGCCTTGTGCAGCACTTCCATGCACTCGGCGTCGGTCGCGCCGGGATTCACGAATAGCAGATTTTCGCGGATCGATCCGGAGAAGAGTTGGGTGTCTTGCGTAACGAATCCTATTTTTTCGCGGAGTTCGTTGAGTTCGATATTGCCGGAGGGGATGCCGTTGTAGGAAATCACTCCTGACATCGGCTTGTAGAGTCCGACCAGCAGTTTTACGAGCGTGGTTTTTCCTGCACCGGATGGGCCTACGAAAGCGATGGTGTCGCCTCTCGCGGCGCTGAAGTCGATGTCGCATAGCGCGGGCGATTTTGCGCTCTGGTGTTGAAAGGCGACGTGGTCGAAACCGAGCGTCATCAATTCCGGCAACGGGGTTGGATTCGCCGGGCGTGGGTCGCGCGGAGTATCGAGGATGTCCTGAAAGTTCTGCAGTGAGACCTCGGTCTCGCGGTAGGTATTGATGACGTTGCCCAGCTCCTGTAGCGGCGTGAAGATGAAGAACGAATAGATCATGAGCGAGAAGAACTGGCCGATGGTGATCTCCTGACGGAAGATCAGGTAGAGCATGAAGAACAGAATGCTGCTGCGCAGCGTGTTGACCGCAGTGCCCTGAATGAAGCTCAGGCTACGCAGGTATTTTACTTTCTTGAGTTCGAGGCTGAGAATTTTTCCGGTGGTGCCGTTGAGTCTTTGTACTTCCTGATTGGCTAGTCCCAGGCTTTTTACCAGCTCAATATTGCGCAGCGATTCGGTGGTCGAGCCCGCTAGCGCTGTGGTTTCTCCGACGATGGTCTTCTGGATCTTTTTGATGCGGCGGCTCAAGACGGAACTGATGACTCCAAGCAATGGGACGGTCAGCAGGAATGCCGGACCGATTGCCCAATGCACCTTGAATGCGTAAATCATCACAAAGACGATGCCGACCAGAGATGTGAACAGGATGTTGACGAAGGCTGTGATGAATTTCTCGACGTCAAGCCGGACTTTTTGCAGCTTGCCTAAGGTCTCTCCGCTGCGCTGGTCTTCGAAGACCTGGTAGGGCAAGTCGAGCGAATGGCGGATTCCGTCGGAGTACATTTCGGCGCCGAGACGCTGGACGATTACGTTGACGAAGTAGTCCTGGAAATTTTTGGCCACGCGAGAGACAAAGGCCACGCCCATGGCGGCCAGCAGGAGAAGTCCTGCGCCATGGATAAACTGGCTGCGGGTGTACTGGTCGTGTTTAGTAGCGTAGCTGTCGATGATGTGGCGGAAGATGAGCGGGTCGAGCAGCGAGAAAATCTGGTTGGTGGCGGCTAAGAGTAAAGCGACAACCAGGAGTGCCCAATACTGCCGGGAGTAACGGTAGAGGATGTTCATAGCTGACTACTGGGGATTTTAGATGGGATTTTGGGCGGGGAGACTCAGAAAGTTGGGAGTTAGGTCGGTGCCGTGAGCAAAACGCAAGGTCCACTTCGACTCCCCTGAGGGCACGCTCTTGGCTTCGCTCGGGACGCCAGGGGTTTGCGGATTTGCCGTCCACTGAGACGTAGCGGAGCTAAGTCTCTACACAGGCTTTGGTGGTGGGAGGTTATTGGCAGGGGATGCCTGAAAAGGGCTGGCTGGCGAGGCTTTTGGCCCCGCCAACGCCGGCGGTGAACTTAGGGTAGGTTAACGGCGGCCGGATTTCTTCTTTTTTCCGGCGGCTTTTTTCTTGCTCTTGGGTGCAGCTTTTTTCGCAGCCTTTTTTGCCGGCTTTTTCTTGGCTACCGGTTTCGAAGACTTCTTGCTGGCGGATTTTTTCGCCGGCTTCGCAGCTTTCTTGACCGGTTTGGGAGCTGGCTTTTTCAGAGCTGGCTTCTTAGCAACCGGTTTCTTTGGAGCCGGCTTTTTTGCAGCGGGCTTTTTCGCCGGAGGCTTAGGCGCTCCTCCACCAGCGGGAGGTGCAGGAGGCGGCGGTGCGGGCGCTGGTTCAGGCTCGGGTTCCGGTTCTTTGGAGAGCGGCATTTCCGCTTCTTCTTCCTCTTCGTCTTCTTCCTCGTCGTAGTCTTCTTCTAGAGGGTCGCTGTAGGTGCCTTCGCCGATTTCGTCCATGTCGTCATCGCGTAGAAAGAGAGTTTCCTCGAAGCTCATTGTTCCTCCTGAGTCCGGAAGCATTTCGCTCCGGCCTTTCGCGGCGCTGTTCGCGCCAGAAAATTAAAAAGAAAACTGGACTGCACAGGGTACGGCGCGCGGATTATAGCATGCACACCGTGCAGGGTTGGATGCGAAAACGCAGTAACGACGAATGAAAAAGATGATTAGCGAGCGCGAATCAACAGGACCATACCGGGACGCAAAATGGCCAGGTCACCGTTGTCCCGTTTCAGTGCAGCGACGCTAGTGTGGTATGCAGTGGAGATGGAAGTAAGGGTTTCGCCTTCTTTCACCTTGTGATGAACGACTGCTTTCGGTTGAGTAATCTTCTCGGAAACGGTGGTGGCCTTTCGAGCCTTCGATTTGGTAGTGGACTGCGCGGCCCAACTCGGGCTCGATCCCGGGGTAACGGGGAGATGGACGAAAACCGTGCGGCGTCCATGTAAGCTGTTGGATCTTAACCCGTTCCAGCGGCGGACCATGTTAACGGGTACCCCGAAGCGGTCGGCTACGGTGTCCGCGGTGTCGCCACGATGGACGGTGTAGCGGGTGAAGCGGCGCGAATAAGCCTGCGCGTCTTCGCTGGTGGCGTGACGGCCGGGAGCAATGGGGATGACGAGTCGAGTGTCGGCAGCGAGTTCCGCATCAGGAGCGAGTTCGTTAGCGCGAACGATTGCCTGCGGCGTGCTGCGGTAAGACTGGGCGATGGAAGCGATGGTGTCTCCGGGAAGAACTTTGTGATAACGCCACCAGACGCGCATCTCCTGCGGGATGGATGCGATGGCCTGCTCGTACTTGTCTTTGGAGCCGGCGGGCAGGCGGAGGTCGAATTCGGTCTGCTCGGGTGTCGTCCAGCGCAACAAGCTGGGGTTGAGGTCTTGAATGTCGGCGGGCGTGGCGTCGACAGCTTCAGCCACTAAGCGGAGGTCAACCGGGTAATCAATTTTGACCGCATCATAGGCCAGCGGCTTGTCGGGAACCAGGTCGTTCAAGCCGTACTGCGCCGGGTTCTTGGCCATGATGGTGACGGCCAGAATGATGGGGACGTAGTTGCGGGTCTCTTTAGGGATTACGTTGCGCTTGTAGAGTTCCCAGAAGTCGGCGTATCCGGTGCGCTTGACCGCGCTCTGCACGGTGCCGGGGCCGGAGTTATACGCGGCCATGGCGAGATACCAGTCGCCAAACTGGTTGTAGAGATCTTTCAGGTGATGGGCGGCGGCGCGGGTGGCTTTTTCGGGGTCCTGCCGTTCGTCGATCCACTTGGTGCGCTGAAGGCCGTATCCGGCGCCCCGGCTGGCCATGAATTGCCACATGCCACGGGCACCTACGCGGGACAATGCCAACGGGTGGAAGCCTGATTCTGCTTGCGCCAGGTAGATCAGATCCTGCGGAACGCCTTGCTCTTTAAGGGTGCTCCTGATCATTTCATCGTAGCGCCCGCTGCGAACCAGGCCGCGCTCGAGGATGCCGCGTCCACGACCGGAGAAGTAATTGATGTAGGCGGCGACCTCGTCGGTCATCATCAACGGCAGGTCGGAGCGGGTGAACTTGATTTCGACTTCTGCGCGGGCCTTGACGTTGGGATCGACCGGCGGAGTGGCTTCGTTGGCCTCGTCGATGGGCGCCGGTTCGGCCTGCTGTTCCGAGGAAGCTTCGGTCTGTTGCTGCTCCTGCTGGTCGACGGTCTTGAGCGCTTCGGAGATTTCGTTCAGCTTGCGCTGCAAGCGCGTGTCGGAATCGATGTTGATCGAACTGCTGGTCAGCAGCTCAGTGCAGTGATTGAAGTTCTCTTTGGCGGCGTCGACTTTTCCTGCTTTGAAATTGGCTTGCCCAGTCTGGAATTCCTGGTCGACTTTGGCGAGGAGATCCTCGACGGATTCAGTCTTGGGAATTTCAGGAGCGGGTGCGACGCTGGCAGCTGGTTCCTCTACGGGTTGAGTTTGGGGCGCGGTTGTGGGAGCCAGGGACGGAGCTTCTGCGTGGGGAGCGGGAACGGCCGAGACCGGCTTTTTTCCCGATTGGCACGCTGTACCCATGGCCAGAGCTACAAACGGTGCGACGAAGAGTTTTACCCAGGTAAACTTCATGTCCCCTATCACTTACCGTACCTTACATGCGACCTGCCTTGCCAGGGGTCAATGCTACTATCGCCCAATTTGGTGGGTCAACGAAGAAACAGGGTTAGCTGGATTACTTTCGGCATTGGGCGGTGCACGAATTGTGGTGCAAGTTTTGAGCCGCTAAAAGCGATTCACCCCGGAGACACGGAGGCACGGAGAAAAGCTAGAGTAGGCGTCGGCTGGGCTCGTGGTGAGAGACATTGCCGAGCAACGTCTCTACAGTTCTGTGTCTGCAGTCCCGAACACGGTGATCCTGTCTTTGATTTTCTCCGTGACGCCGTGCCTCGGTGGTTAATTGGGGTTCGTCGCTAAAATGTCACTTGATAAGGCTATAATTCGCCAACCCCCATGGCTTTGGTTCCGGGCACACGGTTAGGGCCCTATGAAATTGTCGCGCCGCTAGGAGCGGGCGGAATGGGGGAAGTGTATCGCGCCCGCGATACGCGATTAGATCGCCCGCTTGCCATCAAGATCATTCCTCTACATTTGGCAGACCGGATAGAGGCGCGTGAACGTTTCGAGCTCGAGGCACGCGCGATTTCGGGTTTGAACCATCCCAATATTTGTCAGCTCCACGATATCGGAGAAGAGAACGGTATTCATTTCCTGGTGATGGAGCTTCTCGAGGGCGAGACGTTGGCATTTCGCCTCTTGCGGGGGGCGCTACCTATCGATCAGGTGCTGCGTTATGGAGCCGAGATCGCGGACGGCCTGGAACGGGCGCATCGTTCAGGGGTAGTACATCGCGATTTGAAGCCCGGCAATATCATGCTGACAAAATCAGGCGCCAAGCTGATGGACTTTGGCCTGGCCAAGGAGGTGGCGATCCCGCGATCTTCGGCTGCGCAAGCGGTCACCATCAATGTCACGCCGGGCGGCCCGGTATCTCCTTCGGCCAGTGCGCGTCGACGCGATGGAAGCAATCCGCTGACCGGTGAGGGCGTCATCATCGGGACGTTTCACTACATGGCCCCGGAACAGATTGAAGGGAAAGAGGCGGATTCGCGCAGCGACATTTTTTCGTTGGGTGCGGTGCTCTATGAGATGACCACGGGCAAGCGCGCGTTTGAGGGCAAGACGATGGCGAGCATTGCCGCGGCGGTGATTGCCTCTGAACCCAAGCCGGTGTCGACGTTGCAGCCGCTGTCTCCGCCTGCGCTTGAGCACGTGATTACGCAGTGCTTGATGAAAGACCCGGACGAGCGTTGGCAGAGCGCGCTCGATCTGCAACGCGAACTGAAATGGATCCAGGTGGCGGGCTCGCAGGCAGGAACTGCGA
This sequence comes from Terriglobales bacterium, assembly GCA_036271375.1. Lineage (GTDB taxonomy): Bacteria > Acidobacteriota > Terriglobia > Terriglobales > Acidobacteriaceae > DATBAT01. The sequence continues at coordinate 8,847 of DATBAT010000215.1, read as the reverse complement.
GTCCGATCGTGGCGCGCCGCAAGCGGCGTATACGGATCGCGTGGGGGGCCGCGGTGTTGTTTGCGTTGCTGCTTGGTGTGGCTGCGGGACTTTTGCTTCCTTCCAGCAAGCCGGCATCGAGCCTTACCGTCGCGCTGAATCTTCCGGTGGGATTTCATCTCGACACCCTGAACGCCTCGCTGGCGCTTTCTCCGGATGGTCAGAAATTAGTTTTTGCGGCAGTTGGGCCGGAGGGAGTTCAGCGGCTGTGGTTGCGTTCTTTGAATGGACAAGACCCGCAGCCAATGTCGGGCACTGAAGGAGCAACGTATCCCTTCTGGTCGCCGGACAGCAAGTCCATTGGATTTTTCGCCAGCAAGAAGTTGAGGAAGGTCGATGTTTCTACCGGAACGGTGCAGACGTTGTGCAATGCTCCGGCGGCGCGAGGCGGCGCGTGGAACGATAAAGGCGTGATTGTGTTTTCGCCGGACTATCAGACGGGGCTCTTTGCGGTACCGGCCACGGGTGGAACGCCCACGTTGGTGACTAACGGAGAAAAGAAGTTTTCGCACCGCTTACCGCAGTTCCTTCCCGACGGCCGGCACGTGTTGTACTTTTCCGGTTGGGAAACCAACGCAAAGGAAAACGGAATCTTCAGCGTCGATCTCGACACCAAGAAGATTAAGCCAGTGGCTTCCGAACAAAGTGAGGGCCGCTACGTCGCCGGTTATCTGGTGTTTCTCCGTGGCAGCAATTTGATGGCACAGCCGTTTGACGCTGCCAACCAGACAACCACCGGGGAGCCCTTACTGATTGCCGAGAATGTGGTGCGCAACCCTGACCGTTACACGGGTGAATTCACTTTCTCAGCTAACGGAATGTTGCTCTACCAGACCGGACCGAGCATTTCGAAAAGCCAGTTGACGGTTTACGACGCGGAGGGCGGAAAGATCGGGCCGATTGGAGAAGCGAAGACCTTCCAGCCGGAAGTGGCGCTCTCGCCCGATGACAAGAAAGTCGCGGTGTCGGCGCGAGATTCCGAAGGGCGTTCGGTCATTTGGGTGCACGATCTCTCTAACGGCGTTGGCACGCGGCTGACCTTCGGAAGTTTGTCGTATCTCGATCCCGTGTGGTCGGCGGACGGAAAGAAGCTGGCGTTCGATGCCGATAACGGGAGTGTATTTGTGCAGGCGTCCGATGGCTCGGCGCCGGCGCAGACCATATTGACGGACGCGTCGCCGAAGTCGACGAACTCTTGGTCACCGGATGGAAAGTATCTGGCGCTCCAGCAGGAGTTGGATAGAAGTCCTGATCTCTGGATACTTCCGCTGGCCGGTGATCACAAACCGATGCCGTTTATTTCTGGACCGACGTGGGAAGCGGAGGGTGCGTTCTCACCCAACGGAAAGTGGTTTGCCTACACGTCGGACGAAACCGGACGTTATGAGGTTTACGTCGTACCTTTCCCAGGTACCGGAGGAAAGTTGCAGGTTTCCTCGGGCGGGGGACAGATGCCGGAATGGATCATAGGTGGGCATCAACTGGCCTACGTAAACGAAACGCATAATGTGGTGCTGGTGGAAATGAATGAAACCCAGGATCGTATGGAAATTGGCCGATCCAAGTTGCTGTTCGGTGGACATCCTCTGCCGGTTCTGCCGGGCTTTGACGCGTCGGGTGAGTCGAGCACGCCGGTTTATCTCACACAGGACGCGAAACGTATTGTGCTGCTGGTTCCTACCGATTTTGGATCGATCACCGCTCTGACGCTGGTCACAAACTGGACGGCGGGTTTCAGCAAGTAGGCACGAAAGAAATAAATCCCGTCTGAATCCCTTTCTTCTCCTTACGAATCCAAGCAGACCATGAAAGCCATTCAAGTAAAGCAACCCGGCGGGCCCGAGGCGATGGAATTGGTGGAGTTGCCCATCCCTGAGCCCAAGGCCAAGGAAGCGCTGGTCAAGATCGCCGCCTCGGGCGTGAATTTTATCGACGTCTACCAGCGCGAAGGGCGCTATAAAGTGCCGCTGCCCTTTGTGATTGGGCAGGAAGGCGCGGGCACGGTGACCAAAGTCGGAAGTGAGGTGAAGTCGCTGAAAGTTGGCGACCGCGTGGCATGGTGCGGAATCTTGGGCAGCTATGCCGAGTATGCCGCGGTGGCCGCCGAGAAGCTGGTGCCGATTCCGCAGGGCGTGACCGAACAGCAAGCGGCGGCAGTTCTGCTGCAAGGCATGACTGCACATTATCTGGTGCATGACGTGTATCCGGTGAAAAAGGGCGAGACGGTTTTGCTGCATGCGGCGGCCGGCGGGGTCGGTCTATTGTTGGCGCAAATGGCGCACGAGATTGGAGCGCGAGTAATTGGCACGGTATCGACGGACGAGAAGGCCAAACTGGCGCGCGCCGCCGGAGCGGACGAGATCATCTTGTATACAACGTCCGACTTTGAGACTGAGACGAAAAAGCTGACTGACGGAAAGGGAGTCGATGTGGTCTACGATTCTGTTGGCAAGACAACATTCGAGAAGGGTTTGAATGTTTTACGTCCACGCGGGACGATGGCGTTGTTTGGAGCGTCAAGCGGAGCGGTGGCGCCGATTGATCCCATCACGTTGATGACTAAGGGCTCGCTGTTTTTGACAAGGCCTTCGTTGCCGTTCTATACCGCGACGCGAGAAGAGTTGGAAAAACGTTCGGCCGATGTTTTCGGAATGATCGCGGCGGGGAGGTTGAAGCTGCGGCTGGAGCATACCTACCCGCTGGGAGAAGCGGAACGCGCCCATCGCGATCTGGAGTCGCGCAAAACTACTGGGAAACTTTTGCTGGTGGTGTAGAAGCGGGGTAGAGACGTAGCTCCGCTACGTCTTTCTTCTTTCTCTCCAAACGTCAGCCGTGGGAACACTGTTAGCAGAGACGTTGCGGAGCAACGTCTCTACACAAAGTCCATCGATTGGGAAAAGCCACACACAAGGAAGCCGGGCTGGTTGGCCCGGCTTTTTCTCGCTTTTCCAACTCGGGGAGCAACTGGGTTCGAAGTCCCCGTAGAATTCTGATCACCGCTTACATGACAAGCGCAAGGCCTTCCAACTCGTGTTGAAGAACCGGCAGAGCACAACCCGCCATCTCGACTCGGCTGGCCGCGTCCATTGCCGCCTGGGGCGATACACCATAGCCTCGACCCATCAAGAACACCTGGAGAAGTTCGGCGGCCTCGCGGGAGTCGAGAAGTCCTCCCTGCAACATATCGTTGCGTAGGGCCGTCAATTCCGTAGTTGAAAATCTATCTCTCATGGCCGTTCACCTCCGACCTAAACTTTCCTTGTGGTATTAGACTCACCCAGACCCGGTTTTGTTGCATGCAATTCTGATGCCGAGTCCAAGCCCGTTTCTAACTACCCTGGGAAACGTTGCTCTATATCCTTAAACCCGTTTCCACCGTACAAGTTGCGTTGGGGGTCGAGCTACATATCGGTTCTTGGATGCAGAAAGGTTAGTCTCGAAACTGACACTTTGTGTCGTTGTGGGACACGAAAGGGCGAGACACGGGTAACCAACGACGGATTACGGAGTTTCGATTCGGGCTTCGTCAATCAGCAGAATGGGAATGTCGTCGCGTACGGGATACGCGCGACGACAGGCGGCGCACTTCAACGTCGCGCCGTTGTCTTTCAGCGCCAGTGGCTGCTTACAGGCCGGGCAGACCAAAATGTCGAGCAGCGATTGCGCAATCATGGACGGATTGTACTCCTGTAGTTTTCTGCGCGAAACCCTGTAGCACGGACGGGCCACGCGTCTGCCACTATGGTTTACGATAGATTTCTGGTTCAGTGGAGAGTTCATGTCGGCAAAAATTTTAGACGGCGTAAAAATCGCCGCGGAGATTCGCGCGGAGTTAGCAGACGGCATTCGTGAGATGACGGCGGCAGGAATTCGTCCGGGGCTCGCGGTAATTCTTGCGGGAAACAATCCGGCGTCTGAAATCTATGTTCGTGGCAAGGTGAAAAGCTGTGAAGAACTTGGCATCCACAGCGAAAAGCTTACGCCGCCGAGTAGCGTTTCTACACGCGAGCTTCTCGAGTTGGTAGAGGAGTTGAATCGTCGGGATGATATCGACGGAATCCTGGTGCAGTTGCCCCTACCCGAGCAGGTCGATGCGAAGAAGGTCCTGATGGCGGTTGATCCGGCGAAAGATGTGGACGGTTTCCATCCCATGAATGTCGGATTTCTTTCAACGCAGCGACCGGGATTGGTGCCATGTACTCCAGCGGGAGTGATTGAGATTTTGAAGCGCAGTGGGATTGCGATTTCCGGACAGGAGGCCGTCGTCGTGGGACGGAGCGACATTGTGGGCAAGCCGGCGGCGATGCTCCTTATCAATGGCAACGCGACGGTTACGGTTTGCCACTCGCGTACGCGCGATCTGCCGGAGGTTTGCCGGCGAGCCGACATTCTGGTCGCGGCGATCGGTCGCGCCGGGATGCTTACCCGCGACTTCGTTAAGCCGGGTGCGACAGTGATTGACGTCGGCATGAATAAGGTGACGGACCCGGCGGAATTTCAGCGCCTGTTTGCGGGCAATGCGAAGCGTGAAGAAACGTTTCGCAGCAAGGGATCGACGCTGGTGGGCGATGTTCATCCCGAGGTGGCTGAAGTGGCGGGAGCGATTACGCCGGTGCCCGGCGGGGTGGGGCCGCTGACCATTGCCATGCTGATGTCGAATACGGTGCGGGCGGCGAAGATGCGGCGCGCCAGCCGAATGGTGGAGACAAGGGCTTAAGCCTCTCGTAGAGACGTTGCTTCGCAACGTCTCTGTTGCCATTGTTTCGGTGGATGCGGCTTGGTTCGTGGTGCACGCCTAGACGTTGCCGAGTAACGTCTCTACGATAATTATTCTTTATGCTGAAAGTTGGACTCACCGGCGGCATCGCTTCGGGAAAATCGGCCGTGGCCGAGATGTTCGCGGCTCGGGGGGCGCAAGTGATCCAGGCCGATCAGATCGCCCATCAGCTCATGCTGCCTGGCCAAAGCGTCTACAAGGAAGTGATCCACCACTTCGGGGCGGGAATTCTCAATGCCGACGCCACCATCAACCGCAGCAAACTGGCGGAGGCCGCCTTTGGCGGCTCGCGTATTCAGGAGTTGAACCACATCGTCCATCCTGTCGTACTTCAGAGACAGGAGCAATGGATGGACGAGGTCGGACAACGCGATCCCGAAGCCATTGCCATCGTCGAAGCGGCTTTGATTTTGGAGGCTGGGGCCGCGAGGCAGTTTGAACGGCTCATCGTGGTGAGTTGCCGTCCGGAACAGCGAATCGAACGCTGGGCAAAGCGCGTCAAAGTAGATGAACAGACGGCCCGCGCCGAGGTCACGCGCCGGATGGCGGCACAGTGGCCGGATGCAGAAAAGCTGAAAGCTGCCGATTACGTGATAGACAACTCGGGTTCGCTAGGCGACACGCGGGCGCAGGTGGACGAGCTGTTCGCGGAGCTACAAACTTTGGCAAACAAGGGAATCGACAAGGTATGAGAGTTTTGCGCCCCATCCTGCTGGCGGTGGTCCTGGCCTCGGGCTTCTTCTATTTCACTACCTACCGCCACGCGGATAACTTCCGGCTGGCGGACCTGGTGACGCGGCCGACGAAAGTGGAAATCACCGAAGCCGCAACTCCGGAAAATTTCGACGCCGAAGAGCAGAACAACATCAGTGTCTACCACAAGAACATTCAGTCGGTGGTGAACATCACTTCGCGGGCTATGGCATTCGATTTCTTCAATGGCCTGGTGCCCCAGGAAGGCCAGGGATCGGGCTTCATAATCGACAAGGCCGGCCACGTTCTCACCAACTACCACGTGATCGCCGATGCTCGCCAGATTGAGGTCACACTGCACAACCGCAAGAAGTATCGCGCGACCATCGTGGGCAGCGACCGCTCGCACGACTTGGCGGTGATTCAGATCAAAGCTCCGGATCTTTCGCCGATGGTCATGGGCGACTCCAAGAATTTGCAGGTCGGCCAGAAGGTTTATGCCATTGGGAATCCCTTCGGACTCTCCGGGACGTTAACTCGTGGCATTGTGAGTTCGATTCGTTCGGTGCAGGAACCGGATGGAATGACCATAGATGAAGCGATCCAAACGGATGCGGCCATCAATCCCGGCAATTCCGGCGGACCATTGCTTAACTTTCACGGTGAAGTGATTGGGATCAACACCATGATTGCCTCGAGCGTGGGGCAGAGTGCAGGAATCGGCTTTGCAATTCCGATCAACACGGCGAAGGCGGTGCTGAATGACCTTGTGACCCTGGGCCGCGTGCGGCGGCCGGCGCTGGCCATTCGGACTATTCCGATAAGTCCCGAACTCGCCGAGCAGATGGGATTAGCGGCAGATTATGGATTGCTCATCGTGCAGGTGGTGCCGGGCGGTTCCGCTGAGCGAGCCGGGTTGCGCGCTGGCACTGAGCGCGCCTACCTGGGCAATATGCCAATCATGATCGGCGGCGACCTTATTATTGCCATCGACGGTCAGGATGTGCAGAGCCAGCAAGACCTCAGCCAGATCATGAATAGCCACCGCGCAGGCGATACCGTGCGGGTGACCATCTATCGCGGTAAGAGGAAGATGGATGTGACGGTGGCGCTGGGCGAAGCCAAGCACGAAGTTTAGCGGGGAACACAAGGTCCCTCGGCTTCGCTCGGGATGACAGAGTTGTTTCGGGGTGTCGCTGACCAGATATGGCGAAATTATTTCGAAGTTACGTCAGCGGAGGAAGTCGTCGAACTAATCTTCACACTCTGTCATCCCGAGCGAAGCCGAGAGACCTTGTGTTCCCTCGCAGTTGAAACCCATCCTACAAACTGTACTGGTTTCGCTTTTTGTCGGCGTGCCGCTCAATTCCCAGCTTAATCAGTCGCTCAATCAACTCGGGATACTTCAAGCCGCTTGCCGCCCACATCTTGGGATACATGCTGATCGCGGTAAATCCTGGCATGGTGTTGATCTCGTTCAAATAGATCTTGCGGGACTTGGGCTCCATCAGAAAATCCACGCGGGCCAGGCCTGAGCAATCTACGGCTTGAAACGCCGCGATGGCCAGTTGCTGGATCTTCTTGGTCTCGGCCTTGGTCAGCTTGGCCGGGATGTAGAGCTGGGAACCTTCGTCCAAATACTTCGCGGTGTAGTCGTAAAACTCTTTTCCGGGGACAATCTCGCCGGGTAGGGAAGCCTCAGGTTGGTCGTTACCCAAGACTGAACACTCAATTTCGCGCGCCTTCTGCTTGCTCCCGCCGACACCTTGCTCAATCACAATCTTGCGATCAAACTTCGCCGCTTCTTTGATCGCTGGGCCAAGCTCTTTGCGGTCGTGCGCCTTCGAAATCCCTACAGACGATCCCAGATTCGCAGGCTTCACGAATACTGGATATTTCAACTTACTCTCCACCAACTTCTGAATTTTCTTAGGATCACTCTCCCACTGGCTGCGGAGTAGCGTTACGTGCTTCACGATCGGCAGCCCGGCGGCACGGAAGAGGGACTTCATTACATCCTTATCCATGCCGGCGGCGGAGCCCAGAACTCCGGCACCGACGTATGGCAAGTCCGCCAACTCGAGCAGACCTTGAATGGTGCCGTCCTCGCCAAACGTGCCGTGCAGTACGGGGAAAATGACGTCGACGTTGATCGCGCGATCGGCGGCACGGCGATAGAGGGCGCCGGACGTGTCATCCGTCTGGAAGGGAACAATCGACCCGCTCTTGTGATGAGGCTCGGGTGGAACAACGACGGCTTCGCCGGTAGCGAGAACAGCTGCTCCGGGGGTAGCCTCAGGGTCACCCGCCCGTAGATGGCTCTCCGCGACTGGTTTGCCTTCGAGCAGCCGGGTAGCGTCACCCGAGGTCAGCCAATGTCCTTCTTTGCTGATGCCAATCGGCACGACCTCATATTTGCTCTTGTCGATAGCATTGAGCACCGAAGCCGCTGAAAGCAGGGAAACTTCGTGTTCCCCGCTGCGTCCGCCGAACAGAATTCCTACACGAAGTTTTTTCATTTTTTGGGTTTTAATCGCCGTTTCATTCTTGCACAACCTTTGCCGCGCCGCAGTTGACAAGGCCTGTACCGGGAGGTAGCCTTCCGCAGGCTATAATCTTGGAGACCAAATCTCCGGTGATTCCCCCGATCTCAAATTAAGGGCGCTTCCCATGAAAAAAACACTTCTTCTTTCTACATTGGCCATGTTGCTTTGCGCTACTTCCCTTACTTCGACCGCGCAGGGGCGTAAAAAGCGGGTAGCCATCATGGACTTTGACTACGCCACCGTACACAGTGGGGTTTCGCAAATTTTCGGTCAGGATATCGATATCGGCAAGGGTGTCGGCAATTTGCTGGTGACCAAGCTGGTAAAGGACGGTAGCTATTCCGTAATCGAACGCCAAGCCCTGGACAAGATCATGGCCGAGCAAAATTTCTCTAACAGCGATCGTGCGGATCCGACTTCGGCGGCGAAAATTGGCAAGCTGCTCGGCGTAGACGCGATCATCGTCGGCAGTATTACGCAGTTCGGCAATGACACCAAGAATACGAACATTGGTGGCAACGGCGGCAACTGGGGCGGTTACGGGCTGGGTGGTATTGGCCGTAAGAAGTCGAAAGCTGTGGTGGCGCTCACCGCGCGCATGGTCAACGTCGATACCGGGGAGATTTTGGCGGTCGCCGAAGGTAAGGGCGAGTCGCAACGCAATAGCACTTCGTTGCTGGGTGGTGGTGGAAGCTGGCACGGATTCGGCAACGGCAACGTTGATCTCGGCAGCAGTGACTTCGAAAACACCATCATTGGAGAAGCCACCAAGGCTGCGGTGGACCAGATGAC
>DATBAT010000214.1:0-3172 GCA_036271375.1 Terriglobales bacterium | reverse complement strand
GTAAGAAGTTACGTCAACGTCGTTCAAAAACTCACAGCCTCGCAGCGTGAAACTGTGCGCGGCGGCAGCGGCGAAGGTCTAATGGCGCGAAACCCAGGAGAATTAGGTTGAATAGAGCGATTCTGGCCGGCGAGATCATTGCGTTTTTGACTGCCCATGCCTTGATCGTTGTTAACCGATCGAAAAAAGTGACGTTCATCGAAAAACGCGCCGCGGCGCGCGAGATTTGCGCCGAGAACAAAAACTCACAGCCTCGCAGCGTGCGGGCAGCGAGTTGGATGACGCCGGCACGTTGCACGTGCCCTACGGGAGATACGCCCTTACTTCGAGAACACGATCAGGGAGGTGACGAGCGGGCCAAAGACCACAAAGGCCACGCCGATCACCAGCAGAAAAGTGAGCGAACCGGCCGCTGTCTGCTCCAACGTGCATTGCGACGTTTTGGCGGGATCGTAATAGACCTGCACTTCTTTCCCTGCAGGATAGCGCGCAACGATATTGCGAATCGCGGTGGAGTTGCCGCTGCCACCGAGACCGAATTGCACGCGCTTGCCGCGGAGCGTCTGGCCCTCGACCGCGTACTCGTACTCGACTTCGGCGGTGTAGGTGATTCGCGTATTCGTACGATCGGTGTCGGTATTCTCGTATTCTTGCACGCAACTGCTGAGGATCCGGCCCGGCGCGGAGGGCCAGGCTTTGCTAGCATTGGCCAGCTTGCGACTGCGCAGGCTGATCCAGATCAAGCCGATGCCGACCAAGACGAAAACCGTGGGAATCGCGAAGACCACTAAATTGTCGGACATGGCGACCTGCGGCGGCGTTGGAGTTGTGGAAGGGCGAGTTCCAGGGAACGTTGTCTCCATGATGCTTCGGAAGCTGGGGCGAGGCAAATTTACATTTTGGCAATCGGATTAGAAATTCGTTGGCATGCCGCCCAGACTCCGCCGGCTGAAACGATATTCGCGATTTCAGCGATCGCAGGGCGACTCGGGCTCTGCGGGACGGCCACGACGTGGGCCGATTCCGCCAATGGGACCGCCTTGTCAGCAAACCAAAAGAACATCATGCTACACGCCCGGATGACTCGTGGTAGACAAAATGGTTGGACCAGTCGCTCACGTATGACGTGGGTTACCGTGAAAGGAAGCGTTTTTCTTTCACAACAGTGCGACAACGGGAGGACTGGTCCAATGGGTGTTAGTTTAGTTTTCGTCGGCTTGGATGTACACAAGGATTCCATCGTGATGGCATCGGCGCGGCAAGGTAATTCAGCGGCGACCATCGTCGATACGCTGACGCACGATGTTCCCAAGTTATTGCAGCGTCTGAAACGCATCGCAGCCCCTGGCGCCTTGCGTGTCTGCTACGAAGCGGGTCCCACCGGTTTTGAACTTGCCCGCAGCTTGCAAGCCCAAGGGATCGACTGTTGCGTGATCGCGCCGTCGCTGATTCCCGTGCAGCAAGGCTGCCGCGTCAAGACGGATCGCCGCGATGCAGCACGTTTGGCTTCGTTGTTTCGTGCCGGGGAACTTACCAAGGTGGCGGTCCCCGAGCCGCACGTAGAGGCGATGCGGGATTTGGCACGAGCGCGGGATGATTTCAAGCGGGACGAGCGCATCGCCCGCCAACGGCTCGATAAATTCCTGCTGCGGCAAAGCCGGTTCTGGAGCGGCGGCAGCAAGTGGACGAAGAAACACATGACCTGGATTCGCGCGCAGACCTTCGAGCATCTGGCACAGACTCGCACGCTGGCGACGTATCTGACCTCGATTGACCAGGCGACTGGACGGGTCGATCTGCTGACCCGAGACTTGGAAGAGCTCGTGGCGACGTGGTCCTTGGGCCCGCTGGTAACCGCCTTGCAAGCATTGCGTGGCGTGCAGTTGGTGACCGCCGTGACTCTGGTCGCCGAGGTCGGTAATTACGCCCGTTTCTCCAGTGCGCACCGCCTGATGTCGTACGCCGGTCTGGTTCCCAGCGAGCATTCCAGCGGTGGGCGTCGCCGACAAGGCGGCATTACCAAAACGGGCAACAAGCATCTGCGGCGGATCATCGTGGAAGCCGCCTGGAATTATCGCTTTCGGTCCAAAGGATCGAAGACCATCGAGGCCCGACGAGCCAAGGTTTCGCCTCAGGTTCGCGCCATTGCTGAAAAAGCCGAGCGGCGCTTGACCCGCCGTTTCGAGCGGCTGCAACAGAAAGGGAAATTATCCAAGCAGGCCGTGACCGCGGTGGCCCGCGAGCTGCTGGGCTTCGTCTGGGCGATTGCTCGTGAGGAGAAGTTACTGGCCACTTGACGCCGATTTCCGGGGGAAGGGGCCATCAGGCCCCAAGGCCCCTTCCCCCGAACCCCCATCCCCTTCCCCTCTTCTCTGTTGTTCCGAGAAGCGGCGGAGCGCATGATGGGAGGATCGCCCGGGGCATGACGATTCATGTTTCTTGAATGAGAGGAGGTTTTGGATCGCGAGGAGTGGACGGAGTTTTCCGAAGTGCAGGGGAACCCGCGTCCCACCCTTGGGCAAAGTAGGTTCGCCGCTTACGCCCGCCAGTAGACAGCGGCTCTCCCCCGACGTATGTGTCGTAATGCGGTAACCAACCCGCGCATATCAGAGTGACTCCATCGTCGTCGAACCTCCGTCCTCTCCCTCGATCCAATTCCTGAAAACCCCATGAAGTAATTTCGCAATCAGCGCTGTTGACAGGTCCAACCATATCAGGGTGGGACAAACTTTTCCGGCCGATGTAACTCGACGTCGCAACGCATCTCTCCAGGCCGGGAAATGTGAAGTCCCACCATGACGGAGCCGTGTTGCGCTGGTCTCGCGACAAATCAAAAGCCGATCGCCTCGCCGACCCAGTTGCGGTCCATGTACTCCCAATCTTCAATCTCCTCATCCGTCCGGAATTGAGCCAGCCGCAACTCGCCAAATTGAGCATGGGAAATCATCACCAATGCCTCCAGCAGAGAATAAGGTGGGATTGAATGCGTCGCCGACTTCGCAAAGTCCATTTGTAAGACCGCGAAAATCGGCCCGCAAGAGCGGGCGATGAAAGCGGGTGAACTCGCATGCGGCCCTACCGAGCGCCACGCCGCGCGGGTATACTCGGTCGGGGGGGCCCAATTCAAACACAGTTCGATCTTAAGACAAGGTGTCATGTCGGTGGCCGAAGA
>DATBAT010000213.1:0-7829 GCA_036271375.1 Terriglobales bacterium | reverse complement strand
TCTCGCTTTGCTGAGCTTTCACGTCCATTTATTGGAAGACCTGCTGGGATCGCGTGGGCTCGATGGAGATCAATGGCCGATACCCTATTTAAAACCATTCTCTTGGGCCTGGCAGTTCTCGTGGAGCGGGCAATGGGAGTTGAATGCGTGGCCTAATTACGCGATTACAATCGCATTGCTCTTGCTTACGTTTTGGCTCGCCTGGTGGAAAGGCTTTTCGCCACTTGAAATGATTTCACCAAAGATCGATGCTACCTTTGTAGCTGCACTTCGCAAGCGCTTTTCCAAAACAAATCGTGTCTGAAATGTTAGGGCAGTTCCCCATTTGTCCTGCACCAAACTAACCAACAAACCGCTGCATCTTATTGTTTTCGTGCGTGCTACTCTTTTTTTGCTCTGGGACTTTGCTCCCATTCTGCTTGGCAGTTCAGAAAAACAATTTGCGGCGGCTTCTGCGTACCGTAGAGGCGCTTTCCGATCTTGGTCCCGAGATGACGTCGGAGCGCGACTTCGGACTCCGTGGCGCGTCCATCGTGTCCGCGCTTTTGCAGGCCGCGGGCGCGCGTGAAGGATCGCTGTTCACCTTCAGCGACAAGCCTGCCATGTTGTCTTCGGTTGCATCCGAGGGCTTCGCGCTGATGCCCGACCCGGCTGTCATCCCCCTCCTTCCCAAGCATGTGCATGCGCTGACGGTGGCGCGGCATCCCATAATTCTCGATAGCTCGACTTCCGGGACGTATTTAAGTGCGAACGGAAATGTTGCACCCGAACTGTTCAAATGCATTGCACCTTTGACAGTAAGTGGAAAGCTGGTCGGCATCGTCGCCCTCGGACGCCGCGAAGGCAACGCCCTCTACGAGAGCGAGGAACTCGACGCGCTCGAACTTCTCTGCAACTACGTGGCGCTCGCGGTACAAAACCATTCGTTAAGCCAGACGCTCGCGCAGCGTGTTTCCGAGAATCTGCGGCTGCTTGCATCTATGCATGGGTTCTACGACAGCACGCTCGAGGCCTTTGCCACTGCAATCGATGTGAAACACGTCAACATTCACGGACACTCGTTGCGCGTGGGCCGCTACGCCTCAGCAATCGGCGAGGCCATGGGCTTCGAGGTCAACGATGTAGCTGCTCTTCGCTCCGCGGGATATTTACATGACATCGGAAAAGTGGCGGTCGACAAACGATTGTTCGGTAAGCCGACGGCGCTCGATCCCGAAGAATTTCGCGAGATGGCCGACCACACCATCGTAGGCCATCAGATTGTCACTGGCGTGTCGTTTCCCTGGCCGCAGATTCCAGAGGTCGTACGCTGGCACCACGAACGCAGCGATGGTTCGGGGTATCCCGATGGCTTGCAGATGAACGACGTCTCTATGCCGGTGCGCATTGTTGGCCTGGCCGACACGATTGATGCGATGACCAGCGAACGTCCGTATCGCGAACCGTTGTCGATTGCCGGAACGCTAAGCGAGATCGTGCGCATGACCCCACAGAAGTTCGATGCCGATGCGGTGCAGGCTTTGCTGCTGCTGATGCGTCGTGACGCCACCGGCAGCAGCCGCGTCCCATTCATCGAAGGTCAGGTGGCGCGTCACATCTCCCCACCAGACATCGACTCGCTGGCGTCGTCGTTGCAACATAGGATGAGTCACGGGCGTCTGTATCTGACCTAGGGCACGCTTCTGGCTCACGGCTCTTGGCTCTTGGCTCCTGAAGCTGGTGAACGACCGCTCCATCCCGGGCCGTTTTGGGTTTCGCCGTCTCCTGGTGAATAATCCAGACTCCCGATGGAACCCCAGATATTGGTCGCCGCTTTGGTTACGCTGGTCTTTGCCGGGGCGGCTCGCCTATTGCGCGGCGTCACCACTTCGGGGGCGGTAGCCGGCGCCGCGGTTTGTTTCACGCTGTACGCATGCTGCGGAGCTGGTGCCTTCGCCGTGCTGGTGTCCGTATTTGTGCTGACCTGGGGAGCTACGCGCCTGGGATACCGGCAGAAACAGCGCTTAGGCGTCGCAGAACGGCTCAGCGGCCGCAAGGCGTCACAGGTCTTTGCGAACCTGGCGGTGTCCGGCGCGTGCGCAGCCATTTATTTCTACACTCACCGAACAGGATTCCTGGTGGGCGCGGTCGCAGCTATGGCAGAAGCAGCGGCCGACACGGTTTCAAGCGAGATAGGACAGGCTCGCAGTCGCGCGGCACTCCTAATCACGACTTGGGAGAAAGTCCCGGTGGGGACCGACGGTGGAATCAGTTGGCAAGGAACGATTGCCGGAGTTGCCGCTTCCCTGTTCATCAGTGTGGTCTGTAGAGGGGTAGGTTTGCTGCCGTGGAGATTGTCGCTCATCGCTGGTATCGCCGGGATCACGGGAATGCTGGCCGACAGTTGCCTGGGCGCGCTATTCGAGCGCCGGCAGAAACTTAATAACGACCTGGTAAACCTGCTTGGTACGGCTATCGCCGCCGGAGCGGCTATCCTTGTCGGACGTTAACATATGACCCAGCGAGACACGAGGAAAGTCCTTTTTTTGCAGGGGTTTACGCGAATGATATGGTATTCCTCCGGTCATGGCCTTCCGGCAATTGTGCAAATACACTCCAAGCTGGACAATGATTCAAGCACCTAAGGCACAGGTGTCTGCATCTGACTTGAAAGCTGGCCGGGGTTTATGAAGATTCAAACATTTGTTATCGGATGTGCGCTCGCGCTGACGCTGTTTTTGTTCGCGAAGAAGCGGCACGCCGATGCTATTCCCGCGGAATTTCGCGCGGTGGTCGATCTGACGCAGTCGGTGGATTTGATTGATCCAGCCCTCGCGCGGGCGCAAGGAACCTACATTGAGGCTCCGGCGCAGTACTCTCCGAAATTGTGGACTGTTGATCGCATTCCTGCTGGCAGGCTGATCGCTCCTCTGGTTGTGCTGGATGTCCGCGAGAGCGTAAAGAGCGATCCGAACCACCGAATTTCCGTCGAAGATATTGCCGCCTGGGAGCATGTCCACGGCCAGATTCCCATGGACGCCATCACCATCGCTCGCACCGGCATGGGGCACAACTCGAAGTTTCCCGGATATTCGGAAGATGCAGCCAAGTTCTTAGTCGAAGCGCGCAATGTTTTAGGCCTGGGCGCTGACATTCGCAGTAAGAGCGTTTCGGACGACTACACACTGTCTCACAGCGTCTATCACCTGGAGAACGTCGCCAACCTCGATCAAGTACCGGGCAATGGCGCGATCGTTGTGGTTTCTCCGATGAAGCTGGAAGGCAAGACTGAGGGGCCGGTGCGGTTGCTGGCTCTGGTCCGGTAATTTCCTCGCAAAAATCCTAGACATTTTTAGACAGCTGGAGATCTGCGGATTTCCTTGCAGGTTTTCTGGCGAACGTTCATCCTATTTGTAATTCCCCACAGGAGCGAACGATGAGCGATCCGCGATTCCCTATTGGTAAATTTAATTTTGAAGGCCCAACCGACGCTGCGCAGCGGGCAAAACAGATCGCCGACATAGCAAGAACTCCGGCGGCTCTGCGGGCCGCGGTGGAGGGGCTTTCCCCGCAGCAACTTGATACTCCTTACCGCGATGGGGGCTGGACGGTGCGGCAGGTCATCCATCATCTGCCGGAAAGCCACATGAACGCCTTCGTGCGATTCAAGCTGGCGCTGACCGAAGACGAGCCGGTGATCAAGCCGTACATGGAAGACCGCTGGGCGAAGCTGCCGGATGTTCAATCGACTCCGGTCGAGACTTCACTGGCACTGCTGGACGCGTTGCATCTGCGGTTCGTAAGCCTGCTCCGTGAAATCAAGCCTGATGAGTGGAAGCGCGGCTTTATGCATCCCGAGATGGGGCCGGTTGCGCTGGAGAAAAGCCTCGGGCTTTATTCCTGGCACGGGCGGCACCACGTGGCGCACATTACGGAACTGAAGAAGCGGATGGGCTGGTGACCAGTGGGGACGTTACTTGGAAACCTCTAGGGCAACATTCAAGCGCAAGACGCAGCAAAGCTGCGTCTCTACCGAGGATTTTCAGGCTGACGGATTGAAACGCCATACCATGTAGCTTATCGACTCGCGCAGCACCGCCATGGCGCGTTGCCATTCCGTGTGAGGCTTTGATCCCGTGCGCGGAGCCACATAGACACGAATGCGCTGGTGCTCCAGAAGTTTGCGGATCCGATAAACGTGGTACTCATCGCTGACCGCGATACAGCTTTCCATGTGGTTGGCGCGCATGATCACGCCTATGCGTTGCGCGGATTGCGCAGTGTCCGATCCCTGAGTTTCCGCGATCAGTTTGGATTCCGGCACTCCCCTCTTCATCAGGTAGTCGTGGCCGACTCCGCCTTCGTTGTAACGGCGGTCCTCGCCGGCACCGCCGGTAGTGATGACGACGGGAGCGATTCCCTGCTGAAATAGTTCGAAGGCGTGGTCGAGGCGGGCCTTGAAAACCGGCGAGGGGCGGCCGTCATACTGGGCCGCGCCAAAAACTACGATGGCATCGGCCGGCAGGGTTTGTTGCGTTTCTGCCGCGCGCAGGACAGCGAGGCAGGTTGCGCCGAGCCAAATTACGAAGCCGGCGACGATGAGGACGAGAATCCGAAGTGACCAACGGGCACGCTGGCGGGGGTCCACGCTTCGATCATCCTTGGGCGAAAAATTCGGAAATCTCCTGAGAAGAAATCGCGCCTTCCCGCAGAACATACCAGCGCTTCTCGCTATCGGTCAGATCGACGATAGTGGAAGCGACTTCGCGGGGAGACGGGCCGCCATCGACGATGATGGAGACGCGGTCTTGCAGTTGATCACGGACGGCTTCAGCGCTGGTGCATTCGCTTTCCCCGCTCAAGTTGGCAGAGGTCGCGGTGATGGGAATACCTGCGGCGGTTATAACTGCTAGCGGGATCTTCGCACTGGGCACGCGCAGGGCAACGTTGCCGGTGTTTGCAGTGACCTTCAGCGGAAGACGCGCCGAGGCTTTCACAATAATGGTCAGCGGACCGGGCCAGAACTTGCGGGCCAGCGCGTGAAATTCGTCGGTCAATTGGGCAAGTTCCATTGCCTGATCGACGCTCTCAATCAGCAGCGATAGCGGCTTGTGGCGTGAGCGGGTCTTGATCTCGTAGACGCGATCGACCGCGCGCAGGTTAAACGGGTCAGCTGCCAAGCCGTAAAAGGTATCTGTGGGCATGCCCAGCACTTCGCCGCTGCGGATTTGATCGGCCGCGTAGGTTATCAGCGAAGACTCCGGTTTATCGCTACTGATTTTAACGATCTCGGGACGCAACACACTTCCTTCCAATACGTTCATTCTAAAAGCGCGAAAATTAAACATACCACGGAGATGCGCCCGAAGCCGATAGTTCCTTGGGTTAGCCGGGGTGATTTGCGCCGCGAACAGGTATGATTTCGGGCAGTGACCATAGAGACGAACTCCAGGCTGCGCCGGGTTGAGGGCCGCCATAATACTCAGATCAAGGACCTGCGGCGCGCCTTTGACAGTGGCGAACTAAGTGCCGACGGCGTTTGCGCCATCGAGGGTATGCGGATCATTGAAGAAGCCATCCGCAGCGGGTTGCGGTTACAAGCGGTATTTTTCAGCGCTTCGGCTGAGGGGCGGGCACATAAGCTTTTGCCGCAGTTGGCGGCCAACGTGGAGACCCTGTTGCTTCCGGAGAAGCTGTTTCAGAGCGCGGTTCCGAGTGAATCGCCACAGGGCGTGGCCGCGTTGGTGCGCTGCAAACAGTTCACGGTAGAAGAGGTCGTGGACAGAGCCTCGGTTGGGCCGCTTGTGGCCGTCTCCGGTCTGCAGGATCCGGGAAATTTAGGAACGATTCTCCGCTCGGCTGAGGCTTTTGGGGCCGGCGGAGTTTTGTTGGGCGAGGGGACGGTCAGCGCTTTCAATTCGAAAGTGGTGCGGGCTTCGGCCGGGTCGGTCTTTAGGCTGCCGCTGGCCAAAACCAAATTGCTGCCTTTGTTGCCTTCCCTCGCTGGGGTGCGGCTGGTCGCGACGTCTTCTCACGGCGGCTCCACGTTGCATGAGGCAAAGCTTTCCGGGCCGCTCGCCATCTTTATAGGTAGCGAGGGGGCGGGATTGCCGAAAGATTTGCTGACAAAGATGGACGCGACCGTCGTCATTCCCCATTCCGCGCAGGTCGAGTCGCTGAACGCGGGGGTTGCGGCAAGTATTGTGCTGTACGAGGCGGCGAGGCAGCGGGGATAGGTTTGCGTAGAGGCAGGTGTCCTCACCTGCCTCACCGCAGACCCAAAAAGTTGGGCGATGTTAACGCAGGGCAGGTGAGGACACCTGCCCCTACGCGAGATCTTAACCATGGGACTTTTTCAAACCATTCCCGACGCGGACAGTTCGTCCGACCGTACGCGGCCTCTCGCCGACCGCATGCGTCCGCGCACCCTGGACGAATATGTCGGACAGGAGCATCTGATCGCACCGGGAAAACCCTTGCGGGTACAGATCGAGCACGATGATCTGGGATCGCTGATCTTCTGGGGTCCTCCGGGGACGGGTAAGACGACTATGGCGCAGATCATCGCGCGCATGACCAAAGCGGAATTCGTGGAGTTCTCCGCCGTTCTGACTGGCATTAAGGAAATCAAGGCAGTGATGGCCGACGCCGAGCGGGCCAAGCAATACGGCACGCGGACGATCGTCTTCATCGATGAAATCCATCGCTTCAATAAAGCGCAGCAGGATGCGTTTCTGCCCCACGTCGAAAAAGGCAACATTCGCCTCATCGGCGCGACCACCGAAAATCCTTCCTTCGAAATAATTTCCGCTTTGCTTTCGCGGTCGCGCGTCTATGTTCTGAAGCCGCTGACCGAACCGCAGATTGTCTTGCTGCTCAAACGCGCTTTACACGACCAGGAACGCGGTCTGGGCGGCATGAAGCTAGAAGCCCCTGACGAAGCTCTGGCCAAGATCGCTGCTTACTCCAGCGGCGACGCCCGCAGCGCCTACAACGTGCTCGAAGTCGCGGCCAGTCTGGCCTCTAGCGCGGGAAATGAAATTACCGACGCCATCGTGCAGGACGCTTTGCAGAAGCGCGTGCTGCGCTACGACAAGGCTGGTGAGGAACACTACAACCTGATTTCCGCTCTGCATAAATCGGTGCGAAATAGTGATCCGGACGCGGCGCTTTACTGGTTGGGGCGGATGCTGGAAGCCGGCGAAGATCCGCTCTACGTGGCGCGTCGCGTAGTGCGAATGGCGGTTGAGGACATCGGACTGGCCGAGCCTAACGCTTTGGCTCTTTGTCTTGCGGCGCGTGACGCCGTCGACTTCCTGGGTATGCCCGAAGGCAATCTTGCGTTGGCCCAGGCGGTGGTCTATCTGTCAGTCGCCCCGAAATCAAATGCCCTCTATACCGCTTACGGCGCGGTGCAGGCCGATGTCGAGAGCACCGCGGCAGAGTCGGTGCCGCTGCATTTACGCAACGCGCCTACCGGGCTCATGAAGGCTTTCGGCTACGGGCAGGGGTATCAGTACGCGCACGATCTTGAGGGAAAAGTTGCCAACATGCAATGCCTGCCTGACAACTTGAAGGATCGGGTTTATTACCAGCCTACGGATGAAGGCGTGGAGAAACGCATTCGCGAGCGGATGGAAGAGAACAAGAAAAAGCGGAGTGTAGAGACGTAGCTCGGCTGCGTCTGGGAGTACCAGCAAAATCAGGGTTCGAGGTGGAAGACGTAGCCGAGCTACATCTCTACGACGGAATCATCTCGACCGCATCTGATGTTCTTTCAGGATGCAGCGGTCCATAATCACCGTGATCCCTGCAGCTCGTGCTTTTTTTGCAGCGAATTCGTCGAACAC
>DATBAT010000212.1:0-5598 GCA_036271375.1 Terriglobales bacterium | reverse complement strand
GATGGCCTGGAGCTTTTCGCTGTTGGCCTTGGCGGTGATTTCTGCGGCTTCGTTTTTCGCGCGATGGTCGCACCAGAGATAGTAGTCGTCCAGCGGCTTCATGCCTTCGCCGACCGGGACGACGCTGGAGCCGGTGGTGTCGAGGGCGATGGCTAGGACGTGATCGCCGGATATTCCAGCTTCCTTTAACGCTTGGCGCGTTGCGGCCGCGAGCGCAGTCATGTGATCGGCGTGGGATTGCGTGGCGTAGTCAGGATCTTCGCGCTTGCGATGGAGCGGGTATTCGGAGACGGCGGAGGCGAGGATGCCGCGTTCGCTGTCGACAATGGAGACGCGCACGCTTAAGGTACCGAAATCTACTCCTGCAACGATGGCCATTTGGGTTTTCTCGCGTAGGGGCAGGTGTCCTCACCTGCCCAACGCTCTTATCAGGTATTGGGTTTATGGCGCTTACCGACGGTGGGCAGGTGAGGACCCCTGCCCCTACGTTATTCATAATGCTACTGGTGCAAGTGCATCTGCCAGCCGTAGTAGCGCGTCATGGCTTCGTAGACCGCGCCAGCGGTCGTCGAGAAATTCGCCGCTACGTGGTGTTCGAATCCATTTTCACAGATGTAGTGCAGTAGCTTTTGCATGTTGGGGATTTCTACCACGCCAGCACCGCCAAAGGTGTTCAGCGGGTCTTTGGTGAAAGCGCCTTCGCCAACGTATCCGCGCATTCTGCCTGCCGTGTCGTCGGTAGAGAAACGGGCAAAGCTCATGGGGCCGGACTTTACGCGTCCCACCACCGTGCCAAAAGTATTCAGCTTCCCGACGGTCCCCGCGATGATTTCCTGGAAATCCATGCGAACGTCTTCGAAGAAATGTTTGGGCAGATTGCTGCAATGAAAGCAAACCGCTTTGTTGGGATCTTCGCCGTAGTTATTGTTCCAGTCGAGCAGCGCGCTGGGGGTTTCGGAGGCCAACGCCAGCGCGTACATGCCGAGCGTACCGACAATGTCAACTTCGCAGGCGCTGGGAATAAGGTCATTGCTCATCATGCTCATGATGGTGCAAGGCACGACCCCGAAATATTCTTCCATGGCGGTCCAGCATTGCACGGCGCTGATTTTTACGTCGGTCTGGCGCATCCAGTCCTGGATCACGAAGCCCAGCTTCGCCATTTTGATCAGCGACTCGATCGGAATTCCTTCGGTAGTCACGTAGCTGCGAATCTCTCCCAGCTTGGTTTGCACGTTGGAGTCGTCGTCTTTCAGGCGCGCGATGCGGCCCATGATCTCCGAAAGATCGACGGTTTCGGTGGTGATGCCTTGCGACTCAAGAATTTTTTCGCTGTAGCGGACGGTGTTGAAGGCCGCGGGACGAGCGCCAATGCTACCTACGCGCAGGTCTTTGAATCCGTTGACTACGCGGCATACGGAAGAAAACCATTGCAAGTCTTTGCGGAATCCATCGGAGTCAGGCGCGACCGTGTGAAGCGTGGTCAGCGAATACGGAATGCCGTATTGGCGAAGATTGTTGCAGGCCGACATCTTGCCGCAGAAACTGTCGCGGCGGAAAGCGATGGTCATTTTGTCGGTGACGTCGGGCGTAGCCTGAATGAGAACGGGGACGTGCAAGCGGGCGAGGCGGAGGGTGTCGGCGACAGCACGCTCATCGCCGAAGTTGGGCAGTGAGACGACAACTCCGTCGATGCGATGACGGTTATCCTGAAACAGCGCCGCGCAACGCTTGGCCTCTTCGTGGGTCTCGACCGCTCCGTACTTGCTTTCGTCGGGCGTTAACACGATGCAATCCATGCCGGCCTGCTGCAAAACGCGCATCATGTCTTCGCGTCCGGTCTTCGCCAGGTGATCTGGGAAGAAGCCCCGGTTTCCGACAATCAGGCCCATGGTCATCTTCTTATTGGACATATCTATCCCTCGTCGCGCTCGATTCGTGCTGAAGTTGGGTCATTGACTGGCCGAAGCGTCGGTGACACCTGCTTCGCGCAACTCGCGTCCGCTAATCCAGCCGGAGACAAAGGCGCGCGCAAGCGTTCCATACTAACGCAAACTCAACCTGTCATTCGTAGTTAATAAGTACTACCTTCAGTGGTTCAAATTGCCGGCAGATTCACTTCGGGGAAACCTGTCCGTAGTACGCGGTCTTGCCGTGCTTACGCAGAAAATGTTTGTCATGCAATTCGCCTGGCAACGGCTGCGCGTGGGCGTTGATTACTAGACTGCGGTACGCCATTTTGGCTACGTATTCGACCACTACCGCGTTGTGCGTGGCATCGTGCGCGTCTTTTCCCCAGCAGAAGGGCGCGTGTCCCGCAACCAGCACAGCGGGAATGGCGTCGGGATCGAGCTTGGCAAATGTCCGGCAGATGGCGGTACCCGTGTTCCTCTCGTAGTCACTGGCGATTTCTTCAGGGGAGAGCTCTTCTGTAACGGGCACAGGACCGTAGAAATAGTCAGCGTGCGTCGTGCCCAGGCATGGGATGGGACGTTGCGCCTGCGCCCAAGAAGTTGCGAATTCAGAATGGGTGTGGGCGACCCCGCCGATGTTGGGAAAACTCCGGTAGAGTTCGACGTGCGTAGGCAGATCAGAAGATGGGCGGAAGTCACCGTCGACGATTTTGCCTTGCAGGTCCGAAATCACCATATGTTCGGGAGTCAGGTCGTCGTAAGGGACGCCGCTGGGCTTGATGGCGACCAAGCCATCTTTACGGGAAATACCGCTTACGTTGCCAAAGGTGTAGAGAACCAGTCCGCGGCGGACTAGCTCAAGATTAGCCTCCAGAACTTGCTCCCGCAGGGCGGCGAGAAGCATACAAAATCTCCGTTTTCAGGGCCGATTAGGTAAACGTTTTCCCGACTGAAAAGTTAGCGAAAGTCGGGGTAAAAGTCAATTTCAAATTGGAGGTTCGGAAACGGCAACGGGGGCATGATTTGGGATGAGCGAAGCAAAACCACAACTTAGCCGGAGGGTCCACGTCTACCTCCAGACAATTCCATGAGCATGCGACATTCGTTTGAGCTTGTAGGGATCCTTCGCCTTCGCTCAGGATGACAAGGCTTTAGGGTTAGTACATCGCGTCGTACTTGGTGACTACCCAGTCGCCGCTGGTGTTTTGCAGGGTCACCGAGAGCAACTCTTTATAGGTTTGATCCTGGGATGGGTCGTTCTTGCGGGTGCCGCGGTATTGCAGGATGCGCAGAGGCGGCGCGTCCTCCCACTCGGCCAGCTTCCATCCCACCAGCGGATGACGGGCCTCAGCGCCACAGATGAACGCCGCGTATTTCTTGCGGTAATCCTTGGTCCAGACGGAAAGTTCTTCGCTGCAATGCCCTTCCTGCATGCTTCGCAGAAATTTTCCAGCGGCGCGTTCGGAAGACCGGTCGCGCAACGGATTGAGGCTGATCTCTACTGGGATGCCGGACAACGGATCGCGCTCCGGAGATCGCGACAGCACCGGCCCCTGGTGATTCAGCCACGAGAGGCTGACGAAGAAGATAAGCAGGATGACGCCTCCAGCACCGGCGGCAATGCCCAGTTGTGTGCGAGAGACTTCCATGATCAAAGTTTAGGGGTTGAGGCGGGAAGGCTCAAGTTACCGGGGTCAGGGGTTTATTTACCCACCTTGGAGGGCCAGTCCTGAACCACGGAAAGGGGGATGGCGTCTGTTTGTTTCACCTGCGTGTTTACCACGAATCGCTGGCCGTCTTTGCTCACGTCGTAGGTAAGTTGCTCTGAAGTAGCCACCATCTCCCGCGGATTGGTTTGGAAGAGCGCCACCGGGGTTCCAGCGTCGAAATTCGCTCCGCTGGTGACGGGCACCGCCATCAGCTTGGCCTCGGACGACATATAGAACAACTCTTTGCCGTCGGCACGCCACTTGGGCTGTTCTCCTCCGCCGCTGGAGATTTGCCATTTGCCATGGGCGTCGGGGAACGATGTCACGTAGATCTCCCATTTGCCGCTTTCGTTGGAAGCGTAAGCCACCCATTTGCCGTCAGGCGAGAAGCGCGCGGTCTTGAGAGCGGAGGGTGCTTTTAGAAATTGCAGGCTCTTTTGTTCCGGCAGGGTGATGTACCAAATGTCTGTGGCGCGCTCGTACAAAACATATTTGCCGTCGCGCGACCAGTCGTTAGGGTACTTGTCGGAAACATCTTCGACGAACGGCTGCTCTTCCTGGGCGCCATCCGCGTTTTTCGAGAACAGGTCGAATTTCAATCCACGGTTTGAGGAGAAGATCATCCGCTTGCCATCGGGACTCCACAAACCCATGGTGTCAATCGAAGGGTCGAAGGTCAGCCGCTTGTCGCCCGCCGAGGCGTAAGACCAGACGTCGGTGTTCTGGCTGGCAATGTCGGTTACATCCACGGCCATGGATTTTCCATCCGGAGACAACGCGATGTTTCCGTATAGGCCGGGCTTCACGGCGGTTCCTGCTTCCTTGCCTTGACGATCAAACCAGAGCAGTTGGGAGAGGGCGGCGTCTCCGCTTTTCTGCGCAACCAAAAAGCCGGTGCCAGAAACGGCAAAAATTGCTTTCGCGATGCGTGGCGAATATTCGACGTCGGTAACGATGGGCGCGGGCTCACCCGTCAGGGCAAACTTGCCGAGATCGAAATGCTGGGCGAAGAGTGTCTTATCGCGGTAGAAAAGCAGATATCCCGGAGCGTAGGCGGCGTTAGCCCGGGCTGTGGTTACCAGGCGCTTCTCGTTCGAGTCCAGCGCGCCCACATAAATTTCCGAGAGGTCCTTCTTGCCGGAAAGGTTCATCGCCAGATAGACGAAGTGGTTGCCGTCAGGAAGAAAGACCGGCCAGCGATGGCTGTCTTCTCCGAGGGTGCGATCGGGAAAGGTGAGTTGCGTGGGCGTTCCACCTGCGGCCGCAATGCGGTAGAGACCGAATCCCAACTGACCGCTAGGGGTAAAGACGATGACTCCGTCTTTGTTCCAGGTGCCACCGCGTCCGTTGGAAGCATCACAAAGCGTCTGAACCGGACCGCCTGCGATCTCGAGCTTCTTCAATTTTCCGTCGGCAAAAAATGCGATCGACTTTCCGTCGGCCGACCAGAAGGGAAAGCTGACGCCCTCTGTGTTGGGCATCGGCGTGGCATTCTGCGATCCTGGCTCGTAGAGCCAGAGGATGTTCTTACGTTCTGATTCCTGATAGCCGACGATGGCTACGGTGTGGCCGTTGGGCGAGACCGCCACCTCCCGCGCGGCAAACGGGAGTGGGGCGGAATAATACATGGCTTGCCTGGTGGGCTGAGAGTTGCCCCACCAAGCGGCGCCGGCGACTAACAGGACCGCTAGCACGCCAGCGATAAGCCAGGGGAGCTTCCCGTCCTTCTTTCCAAGTGGCGCCGACGGGACGCTGGACTCAGCGGCCCACTTGAGTTGGAGTCCTACATCGTGTGCGGTTTGAAAGCGGTCGTCGGGATTTTTAGCCAGACACGTGGTTACGATTCGCTCAAAGACCCTCGGAGTCAGGGGTTGAATGGCTGAAATCGGCTCAGGATCTTTTTCCAGAATTGCGCTGGCTACGCTGATCTGACTTTTGCCATCGAACGGCCGCTTGCCAGTCGCCATTTCATAGAG
>DATBAT010000211.1:0-4556 GCA_036271375.1 Terriglobales bacterium | reverse complement strand
CAGGCCTCGCTCGGCTGATCGGACTGCTTGGACGACGGGGGCTCGAGCCAGATTCGGGCCTCTGGATCCAGCCATCGTCGGGTGTGCACACTTTCGGGATGCGGTTTCCAATTGACGTGGTGGCACTCGACCGCAAGCTGCGCGTATGCGCGGTGTGGCCGAAGCTTCGCCCGTGGAGAGTCAGCGGCGTCAGCTGGCGGATCCATTCTGTAATTGAATTGCCGGCGGGATCGATTGCGCGGGCAAACATTCAGCGTGGAGATCAACTGGAGATGCAGGATGCGCCACATTCGATACTCGGCGGATGAAAACGTGCTTTTGTCGCGGAAATAAGGTTTCTCATCCTGAAGTCGCTGCGGCGACCGAAGAATCCGAAAGGCAATCACGGCCCACCGATCGAATATCTTCTGAATTTTTCACTTCGTGCAGAGTCACACTGTTCCCCCTGTGCCAACCGAGAACATGCGCCTACGGCTGAGTGGTGGACGACGGCGGAACTCCGCGAGAAAGTTTTTTAATCAGGAATTCCTGCAACAGCGCCGCGCCTCCTCCGGCCGCAAGGCCGATCAGTGAGTTCTCCACAGTCAGTCCCACGCCGCGATCGTTCGCGGGATAGTAGGCATTGGATATTCCTCCGGCAGCAAACGTTCCCAGCACATTGGAGTAATTCGGCTGCCGGCGCCCATTGTCTCCCCGGGTGATCACTACGGTGGAGAGCGCATAGAGGGCGCGAGAGCGAATGCTGCCTGTGCCCTTGTAGAAATATCGCGGGTCCTGATGCAGGATGGATGGGAAAATCGCGCCCCCGAGCATCAGGCCGATAAAGCCGTCAGCATAGTTGGCGCCATAGCGCTTCGCATAGCCTGACGCTCCCTGGCCATAATCCTTGAAATCATTGTCCCACTGCTGCACCCCGGCAACCGCGCCGGTGCTGAGAAAGGATACCGGATCAATCGCCGAACGCCAGGCAAGACGGAACTTCTGTCCCGTTGTCAGCGGCTCCGCCTTCCAAACATAGCTGGCGTAGAAATTCGGAAAAACCCCAAGGACCCGCTGCTTCTCCTCGAGATGGACTTGCTGTTCTGCCAAATCATACCCGGAGAAAACCGCGTGCACGGTTGTGTTGGCGGATGCAATTTCGAGCGATATCTCCGGCACCTGGTACTGCTGGTTGGCGGACAGGTCAAAATCGTGCCCGACCCACGGCGCAAATCCGTTTGCAGTTACGGTGATTTGAAATGTCCCTGCCGCCAGGGGGGTGAAGTGGAACGATCCTTCGCCATCGGTGAGCGAGGTTTGCTGCAAGTTTGACGGTTTGGACACCAGCGTCACCTGGGCGCCCACAATCACGTTTCCATCGGAAGCAGTAACCGCTCCGGTGATGGCCGCGTTCGACTGAGGAGCAGGAGTTGACGCGAAAGCTGGCGAGAACACCGCCGTCTGCGCCTGCATGCTGGAGCCAAGCAGAGCGAAGCAGGCTGCCGAAAAGACGAGAAGGAGATTTCGCAATGTAAGAATACGGTTGACCCGCGATTTTCTTCTCATTCTATCGTGAGGCTCAGGGCGCTCCGTTGACGAGCGGACGGCCCGCAATTTTCATGCAGTTTGGACGGCGAATGAAGTCGGTCGTTGCAAGAGTCGCGTTCAAAATAACGACAATCTGCCGCGTTGCTATTGAATTACGACTAAATTTATCGTATATTGGATACATGCGACCCGGTCGCAACTAGATTGTCATGCTGAAGAGACACGATTTATTACACGAGGCTGCGCAACAGGGGATTCGATTGACGGCGCAACGGCGCGCACTGATCGAAACCATCCAGGAAGCCAAGAGCCATCTCGACGCGGAAAGCCTGCTGCAGCTGGCGCGCAAACGCGATGCCAACATCGACCGCGCTACCGTGTACAGAACTCTTGAATTGCTGAAGCGCCGCGGCATGATTGATGAGCTGGACCTGATGCACCTGAACGGCGAAAAACATTATTACGAGGTGAAGACGCAGAAGGACCATCTGCACCTGGCCTGCTTCGGCTGCGGAAAAATTGAGGAGTTTACGACCCCCACCTTTGAAAAACTAAAACGCGAAATCGCAGAGAAGAATGATTTTTCCATCCAGGTGATGCGTTTAGAAGTGGGAGGACTGTGCGGAGAGTGCGCCGCCCGGAGAGAGGCGTTGGCAGGCTGAATTGACACGAAAGAACCAGATCCACGCGGTTAACTCTTGGCGGAGTACGCGTGGATCTGGGTGACCACAGCCAAAATGACTGCGGGCTTCCTTCACTATAAGTCCGTTCTTCTATCCCATCAACCGCTAAACGCACCTCAAGACACGCCGATCGTCCGTATCCGCGTTCTCGTTTGGCACCCTCAGGAGAAGCACGTGAAGGCAGAGCAAAGAAATAAGAAGCGCCACAAGAAGCGCTGGGGATTCACCGGACACCGGGCATGGCTGGCCATGGGAACCATCGCGACTTATGCGGCAGTGGGAAGCAGCGGAAAGGCAGCGATGATCCTTGCCCAAGGGAAAGAAGGCCAACAGCCGAATGGACACGCTCAATTGCCGGTACGTCGTTTCGACATCCCCGCTGGTCCCCTTGATGAGGTAGTTGCGCAATTCACCAAAATCAGCGGTGTGAGCGTTCAGTACACCGTGCCTGCGGAGACAGTTCCGGGATTCAAATCTCCTGGAGTTTCGGGATTTTATACACAGGGGCAGGCGCTGAAACAGATCCTTGCCGATACCGGACTCGATTTCACTTTTTCTGGCCAGCATAAGGTCGCGATTGGCATTAAAAGTTCTCGTCAATCGGTTGAGGTTAACGCAACCTCCACGGACAGCGTGTCCCTGGGAAAGATTCCCACTCCACTGCTCGATACGCCGCAGTCGGTAACGGTGATTCCGCGCGGGCTTCTCGTCAATGAAGGGGTCACCACCTTTCATGACGCACTGCGCAACTCGCCGGGCATCAGCCTGGCGGCGGGCGAGGGCGCTCTGCAGGGGGATAACCTGACCATCCGCGGTTTTCCCATTGAAGACGACATCTTTCTCGACGGCATTCGCGACTTCGGCAGCTATTACCGCGACCCTTTCAACCTGCAACAGATTGACGTGCTCGAAGGCCCGGCGAGCGCACAGTTCGGCCGCGGATCGACCGGCGGCGTCATCAACCAGGAAAGCAAGAGGCCGCAACTCCGTCCCTTCATGGATTTTGAAGGTGGCCTGGGTACCGACCGCACGCGTCGTTTCACCGGGGACATCAACGAGCCGCTACCGAATGTGGCGGATGGCGCCGCGTTCCGGCTGAATTTTATGGTGCATGATTCCGGCGTGGCACAGCGTGACGTAACCACGAACCGCCGTTTTGGTGTTGCGCCAAGTTTTGCTGTCGGACTGAACATGCCCACGCGCCTGATTGCAAGTGAGTTCCATATGCAAGCAGATGACATTCCCGACTACGGCATCCCCTGGTACTTCGGACATCCCGCTCCGGTTCCTCGGCACAACTACTACGGCTTCACCCACAATAACTTTCTGCGTACAAATGTGGACATTGGTACAGTCCGCGGTGAGCATGACCTGAGCGATCGTGGCCTGTTGCGCAATATCGCGCGCTATGGGCATTACGAGCGCAAGTGGCAGATTACCGAGCCGCAGGTGAACAACGCCAGCTCCGGCACCATCACCCCCTCCACCCCGCTCAATGAAGTGATGGTCAACCGGAACCAACTGGCCGGCCATAGCGACGAAGCGCAGCTCTGGGATCAAGCCGAAATCACCTACAGCGGAAAACTTCTGGGCATCCGCCAGACAGCGGTGCTCGGCGCCGAAGGCGGCAAGGAAAGCTCCGATCCCGTGCGCACGCGCTTCGCCAATCCGGTGACCGGCCTGAATACGGTTCCCCTTACAAGTCTGCTCAACCCCGACCCGGCCCAGCCCTTTTCTGGAACTGAATTTCCCAATACGCAGATTCACACGGACGCCTTCAGCGCAGCCGTCTACCTGCTCGATACCTTTGAGCTGAGCCGCAAATGGGAGCTGAACGGCGGCATCCGCCTCGACCATTTCGACGCCAACGAAAAATCCGTCACCTGGGTTTATCCCAAGTCGGGACCGCCGGTCGGTATTCCCACGGCCGTGGGCTTCGAGCAGGACCTTAATAAGGGCACCTGGCGCGGCGCCCTGGTCTACAAGCCAAAGGCGAACGGAAGCATCTATTTTGGCTACGGAACCTCGTTCAACCCCTCCGCCGAACAGCTCTCTCTCACCGCAGCTAACGTGGAAACACCTCCGGAGCAGAACGAGAGCTATGAATTCGGTAGCAAGTGGAACATCCATAACGAAAAACTCACCGTACGCGGCGCTCTCTTCCGCACCAACCGGGAAAATGTTCTCGAACCCGATCCCAATGACTCCTCTGTCGATGTGCTCGCGGGAAATCAACGAGTAGATGGAGCCGAGGGCGTCATTCAGGGCCATTTCACCGACCGCTGGGAGATTCTGTCCAGCTACACTTTTCTGGACAGCGAGGTCTTAGATTCTCCTGTTACCCGC
>DATBAT010000210.1:0-15614 GCA_036271375.1 Terriglobales bacterium | reverse complement strand
ACATGGACGGCGCAATTCAGCACCTGGAAAACCACGACGTTTCGTTCGTGGTGGTGTCACGGGCGCCCCTGGCTGAGATTCAGGCCTTCCAGAAGCGCATGGGTTGGAAATTCAAGTGGGTCTCGTCGAATGGCAGCGAGTTCAATTACGACTATCACGTATCGTTCAAACCAGATTCCGAAAAGGTCTACTACAATTTCGAAGAGCAGGACTTTGCCATCGAGGAGCTTTCGGGAATCAGCGCTTTCTATCACCAGGCGGGTGGCGAGGTCTTTCACACTTACTCAAACTACGCGCGTGGTGGAGATATTTTCCTCGGCACCTACAACTACCTCGACATCACTCCCAAGGGGCGCAATGAGAACGGTCCGAATCATTCTCTGGCCGATTGGGTGCGACACCATGATCGCTATGAAGCCGATGGATTCGTACATTCGACGGGGCGTTTCGTCTCCGCGGAGGACTTGAAGACCGCTTGCGGATGCGAGAGCGAAACGGCATGAAATGCGCGTGCATTAACGCGGCGAAGCCTTCCTCGATTTGGCGGCGGGGTTTCGCTGCGCTTCGCCTGGTGCTGCCGGTCTGGATATTGGCGGTACTGCCTAAATGCCCGCTTTGTGTGGCTGCCTACGTTGCCTTGGGAACGGGGATTGGAATTTCCCTTCCGCTAGCCAGCTACTTGCGGATGACGCTGATTATGATTTGCGTTGTTTCTCTTGCCTGGGCAGGATGGACAATTTTAAGAAAATCGTTCCCCACGGCGACCACCTCTACGCCACGGCTTTAGGGGTGGATACTTTGACTTCAGCGTCCCATATCCCTTCAAAGTCCGCGAAGTAGCCTTGAATCTCGAGACCGGGGATGGCCTGCACTAAACTGTCCGCTGCACGCTGCAATTCTTCACGATGATGCGTTGCCTCGGCGGTGGCGTCTCCGTGGAAACCTTCCTCCAGTCCGCCATAGGCTCCGCAATCCGAATGCACCATCAGGATCACGCGCTGAGTCTGGTGCAGACGAATCGAGGTGCGGATCTGGTCGAGAACAAATTCGCGTTCATTCTCGCTGCCCGGCGAAGAAAGACTTTTGGCGCCACCGGCAATCTTGATGGGGTCGGAACGGAGCACGCCGACACTCTTGAGAAACTTGCGGAAGCCCACTTCAAAGCGGTTGTCGAAACACCAGATTACAGCAGCGTCGCAGACGTACCGCTCGCGGGGGGCGTCGAAATGGAAGACCTTTTTCATCGCCCTAAATTTTACCTGACTACCAGGTAGAACTGGCTACCTGAGTGTCGGAATTTAGTGGTCGCGCAAGTGCTTTCCTTCCACTGATTTAGCGCTCCAAAAAACACCTGTTGCCGCGCGATTTAGCAGGAGTATCATTTATCTATGAGTCGGCTGAGTTCGGCTACTGACGCGTCTTTCGTCCGATTGACTTTATCGGTACTGGTTCTTGCTCTCCCGCTTGCCGCGCAGGTTAACGGTATACCTGCTTCGGTTACGTCTTACGGATTTGGCGGGCATTTCAACTCAACTCCAGGGCCTGCGGCCAGCGTTACTTCGCTTGGTCCGAATGGCTACCGCAGTAGCAATCCGAATTTTCCCCGACCGGTTTGTTGCACTACCTTTTCTCCTCCCAACGGACAACAACATCGTCACCAGGGATTCGGCAATCAGGAGCGCGGCGCGGTTTATGGCGGGTACAGCACCTACTACGCGGTGCCTTATCCGGTTTACGTACAGCCTGAGGTGCAAACTTCCGCGCCTTCCGAACAATTTCCTGAGGAAGAATACCGTGGCGGGCCAACAATTTTCGATCGCCGCGGGCCAGGACCGAGCCGTGAGCGCGACGAAGAGGCCTCAAATCGAGTACCAGAGCCGGCTCACGAGCCGAGCCCTGAACCTCCGACGCCGGCAGCCGATCAGCCAGAAACTCTGTTGGTATTCAAAGACGGCCGGCAACTTGAAGTGCGCAATTACGCCATCGTGGGCGACACTTTGGTCGACTTGACCGAAGGCCACCGCAGAAAAGTCCCACTCGCCGATTTGGATGTGCAAGCCACAGCGAAGCAGAATGACGATCGCGGCATCGACTTCCGTCTCCCACAAGCTAACTAACATGAAAATCCTGGGAGTCGCCGCCGCGTTGCTGATGGCGAGTTCGCCCGCTTGGGCGCAATTCGGCACGGCCGGCGCGCCCCCAACGATGTCGGGATGGGGCAGGGCTGGCGGTGGATTTCACTCCGGGCACAGTGGCGGACACTCTAACGCGATTTTCCTCGGCGAACCTTGGTTTGATGGTTACAACTCTTCTCAGTCTCAGCCGACCTACATCGTGCTGCCTTCGCAGGAAGCGAGTGCGCCTAAGCTTGTCGAACCTGCCAAGCCGATAATTCCTCTGATGATTGAGCGGCAGGGCGATCACTTTGTTCGCGTAACGGACGGCCATCAAGATGAGGCCAGCGCGCGAAGAGTGGACGAGAGAACTACTGCCGATTCAGAACTCGCTCCTGTCCGGCTGATTTTTCGCGACGGGCACTCCGAGCAGATTCGCGACTACTCCATCATCGGCGGGCGGCTCTACACTTCGGCTGACTATCTGCAAAGCGGCGCATGGATGAGGACGATCCAACTCTCCGCGCTCGATCTTTCCGCGACGGTGGAGGCGAATCGCAACACGACGGCCCGATTCATTTTGCCCTCAGGGCCTAACGTTGTGGTGGTTCGTCCGTAGCTCTTATCTGAATCTTTCCCGCACCGGTTCCTGAAACAAATACCAGAGGATTGCAGAGCGAACCATGATGCCAACGCCGCCTGCGGCTAGGCGCGCGGGATTCAACTGAATCACCGACATCGAGACGCTGGGGACTAGCATCACCAATCCGAACAACGCGGCTACAATCGCCGCCCAGCGGCCCCAATTGTCGAGACGCAGCAGATCCCATCCGGTAAGCGCGGCGGTCACTCCCACCAGCAGGAACATGTAGGGACCGGCTTGCTCCAGTCCG
Organism: Terriglobales bacterium; assembly: GCA_036271375.1. GTDB lineage: Bacteria > Acidobacteriota > Terriglobia > Terriglobales > Acidobacteriaceae > DATBAT01. The sequence continues at coordinate 12,607 of DATBAT010000210.1, read as the reverse complement.
GTGAGGATCGGCGCGCCGAAGTTCAGGGAGAGCCTGTGAGCAAGGAGCAATGCACCGACGAGGATTAGATATGCGGCAGCCAGAAGAAAGATGGTGGCGATCACCGCGACGCCCGAGGGCCGAGGTTCTTCGGGGGAAGGCCCGCCGGTGGGATTCAATTTCAACATCAGGGCTAAGGTACACGAAGGGAAACTTGGCCACGGACTTTCTCGGATTCACCCAGATTTTCATCTGTGCGGATCTGTGTTGGTCCGTGGCTTGGTTTTTACGCTAAGTCGAAGAGTAGAACTTCGGCGTTTTCGGTGCCTTTGATTTGCAGCTTTTCTTCTTCGCTTATTGCAGCGCCGTCGCCCTGCGTGAGGCACTTGCCGTTTAGCTCGACTGCGCCTTTGGCTACCTGCAACCACGCGTGCCGTCCGCTTGCCAGTTTGTGCTCGACCTGTTCGTCTTTTTCCAGTAACGAGACGTACAGCTTCGCGTCCTGGTGGATCGTCACCGATCCATTCTCGCCGTTGGGCGAGGCGATCAGGCGCAACTTGCCGCGCTTTTCTTCCGCCGGAAAATCTTTCTGCTCGTAGCCGGGCTTGTGACCCTGCTTGTCGGGCATGATCCAGATCTGCAGCAGGTGTACCAGTTCGTCCTTCGAAGCGTTGGCTTCGGTGTGGCGAATGCCACTGCCGGCGCTCATGCGCTGGCCGTCGCCGGGTCGAATTATCGACCCGGTGCCGAGACTGTCTTTGTGCTCCAGCGCACCCTCCAGAACATAAGTGATGATTTCCATGTCGCGATGGGGGTGCGTGGGAAAGCCGTGGCCGGGCTGCACCCAATCCTCGTTGATGACGCGTAACGAACGGAAGCCCATGTGTTTCGGATCGTAGTAGTCCGAGAAGGAAAAGCTGTGTTTGGTGTTGAGCCATCCGTGGTTGCCGCCACCGCGTTCCGCACTGCGTCGTAAGGTGATCATGAGAAACTCCTCGTTATAACGACTATTTAGATGCGGGGAGAGGCGGGAGGATTCATTCCGCAAGCAGGGGCTGAAGCCCTTTAGTTTGATGGCGATCGTGGTGCTGAAGCGCCGCGACCCCACGGTTGGGTGCTGCCGAGACGTAGCGAAGCTACGTCTCTACAGTCGTGACGAAGGGTTATTGCGCCGGAATGATTGGCAACGTTAACACCGAGGGATGTGCGGCGTCGTGGTAAATCGTGTTGGTTGCCGGCAAGGACTTCTGCGCCATTGCCTGGTCTTCTCCCGTATTCATGTTGCGATCAAAGCGGGGGAAGTTGCTGCTGGAAACTTCCAGGCGCAGGATGTGCCCCTTCTTGAAGAGGTTGCTGGTTGACCACAAGTCGATGTTGAACTTGTAAGCGTCTCCGGGATTCAGGAATGTTGGTGTCTCCTGCGAATCGCGGTAGCGCGCACGAAGGATCCCTTCCGTCAGGTTCTGGGCGAATCCGTCGGGACCGACGTCGACCAACTTGGCGGTGAAGTCCGTGTCAACGGCCGAAGACGACGCGTATAGCTCCAGCGTGACCGGACCGGTAACCTCAGTATCCTGGGTGAAAGCTGGTGTCGAGTAAATCAAGACATCGTCGCGCGACTCCGCAGGACGTTGGTCACGCGCACCCGGCTTCAAATCATTGGAGTCGCAGCAGAGCGGTCCGCCGATGGTGGGCACCGGATTCATCGGATCGTAAACGTAATGGTCCATACTTTCGGTGCGTGGAGCCACCGTCGACAGCGTCCCGTCTCCGCGTAGGGTGTTACCTTTCCCGCCGCTATGAAGGAAATATTTCGTGTTCTTCGCGCGAGCCAGCGGCCAGTCATCTTCATAACGCCAGGTGTTCGCGCCCAACACAAAAATGCGCACCGGCTTTTGAGTGGCGAATTGATTTTGAACTCCCTTGAAGAGGAAGTCGTACCAGTCGAGCGTAATGCTGTTTTCGTCGACCTCTTCCGCGGCGGCGCCAAAGTCGACGTCCCCGACAATACGCGGGCCGCCGGCGTGGCCGCCGGTGGTGACAACCATGCGCTGTCCGGCGCGGGCGATGGGACCGCCATGCGCTTTGATGCCGATGTAATTGCGCAACGATCCGCCCTGGAAGATGTCGTACCAGGCGACGATGTGCAACGCTGGAACATTGATGTCGGCGAAGTGATCTTCGATCGACCAGCGCTTCCAATAATCGTCGTAGTTGGGATGGGCCAGCCAGTCGAGATAGTACGGCGCAATCGACTGCGTGAGCCCGGCGCCAACGTTGACCTGCGAAAAATTGAACAGCGGATAGTTGGTGAGCGGCAGAGTCCACTGGCCAACGCGAGCGTTGGTGTTCTTGGCGATGTGACGGTTGAGCGTGTCTTGCGCGAGGCCGGACCCCCACGACTGGTTGAACCATTGCTCGAACGCGCCGCCCTGGTAGGTCCATCCGTCGTGATAGTTGCTGGCGGTGACTACGGGGCAAATGCCTGCAAGATGCGGGGGATGCGCGATCGCGGTAAGCATCTGAGTTGCGCCCACATAAGACCCGCCCCACATGCCGACTTTGCCATTTGAATATGGCAGTGCCGCCGCCCATTCGACTGTGTCGTATCCGTCGTTCGATTCGTTCTTGAAGGTGTAGAAGTCGCCATCGGAGGTGTAGCGGCCGCGCGTATCTTGCACGATCACCACAAAGCCGCGGGTCGCGCCGCGATGTCCAAACTCGACGCCGCCACGTTTGTCGTACGGGGTGCGCTGCAGGATCACGGGATACTGACCGTCGGCTTTGGGCCGATAAATATCGGCGCGGAGGACGACGCCGTCGCGCATCTTCGCGGGGACGGCGTGTTCGACAACGATTTCGGAGGACTGGGCGGTGGCGATGGTGGCGAGCAGAAGTAGAACGAGAGTTCGAATCATGGCGGGAGAAAGAGTAGCAGATTTTCTAACTACAAAACACGTAGGGGCAGGTGTCCTCACCTGCCCACCCTAAACGGCAGTGCCAACCCTTAATATTTGTGATGAAAGTTGCTCGGGCAGGTGGGGACATCCTTCAACTGCGCTCAGGACAGGCTCTGCCCCTACGTGATTCGTGTTATTCGCTTAGATCGTGGGGCTTTTATCGGCGATCAGCTTCTTGATCATGTCCACAAACTCGGTGCTCGCCATGTCCTCCGTCTTTTCTTTCCCCCGCGTGCGGACGTTTACTTTTCCTGCCTCGGCTTCTTTATCTCCGACGACTAATAAGAACGGAACTTTCTGCATCGCGTGCTCACGGATCTTGGCGTTCATCTTTTCGTTGCGGGCATCGACATGGACGCGTACGCCTGCTTCTTTCAACTGCGCCGCCACTCTGTTGGCGTACTCCGCGTGGCGTTCGGCGATCGGAATCATTACCGCCTGTACCGGAGACAGCCACACCGGGAACGCGCCAGCGTAGTGTTCGATGAGCACGCCGAAGAAACGCTCAATCGATCCGTAGAGCGCGCGGTGCACCATGATCGGCTGTTTACGTGAGCCATCTTCCGACACATATTCAAGCTGAAAGCGTTGCGGAAGGGTAAAGTCAAATTGCACCGTGGAAAGCTGCCACAACCGGCCGATCGCGTCGACCAGCTTGACGTCGATCTTCGGTCCATAAAACGCAGCCTCGCCGGGGATGGTCTTGTACTCCATGCCTCGTGCTTTGAGAACGTTTTCCAGTGAAGCTGTGGCCTGATTCCACTGCTCGGCGCTGCCGATGAAGTTTTTGGCGTCGTTCGGATTCCAAGTGGAAAGCTCGACGTGGAATTTGTCGAAGCCGAAATCTTTCAGTACGTCGAAGGCGAATGCGAGGCATCCGTCGATTTCGCTCTCGATCTGTTCCGGCGTGCAGAAGATATGCGCGTCATCTTGTGTGAAGCCGCGCACCCGCAGTAGGCCGTGCATTACCCCTGATCGCTCGTAGCGGTAGACCGTCCCCATTTCCCCAAGCCGCACCGGAAGGTCGCGATATGACTTCAGGGAATCCTTGTAGATGAGAATGTGGAACGGGCAGTTCATCGGCTTCAGGCGGTATTCGGCGTCGTCGAGTTCCATGACGTCGAACATGTTTTCTGCGTAGTAGCCGTCATGGCCCGAAGTCTGCCAAAGCTGGCGGCGCGCCACGTGTGGCGTGTAGACCAGTGAATAGCCGCGCTTGAGATACTCGGCGCGCATCCAGTCTTCCATCTCCTTGCGGATGATGCCACCCTTGGGATGCCAGAAGATCAGCCCTGGTCCGGCGAGATCCTGGATGGAAAACAGATCCAGCTGCTGACCGAGCACGCGGTGATCGCGCTTCTTGGTTTCTTCCTGCTGCTTAAGAAAATCGTCGAGATCTTTCTTGGAATAAAACGACGTACCGTAGATGCGCTGAAGCTGCGGGTTCTTTTCGTTGCCCAGCCAGTAAGCGCCGGCAATATTGAACAGCTTGAACGCCTTGATTTTCCCCGTCGAAGGAATATGCGGGCCGCGGCAGAAGTCGGTGAATTTGCCGGTGCGGTAGACGGAAATCTTTTCATCGGGCTTGGTGAATTGCTCGATGAAATGGCACTTCATGAAATCGCCTTCTTTTTTGAACTCTTCCAGTCCCTGTTCGCGAGGCAGGAATTCCCGTGCGTAGGGTAGGTTCTGCTGCACCAACTCCTGCATCTTCTTTTCAAGCTTCGCCAGGTCGTCAGGAGTGAATGGCGTGGGGCGATAGAAATCGTAGAAGAATCCCGCCTCGGTCGGCGGCCCATGGCCCAGCTTGGTTTCCGGGAAGAGCTCGAGCACTGCCGCCGCGAGAAGATGGGCGGACGAATGGCGGAAGACTTCCAACGCCTCGGGATCTTTCTCGGTGAGAATCCTGAGCTTGGTGTCCTTTTCCAAGGGCTTGGTGAGGTCGATCAGATCGCCGTCGCTTTTCGCAACCAACGCGGCGTCGGCCAGGCGGGGACTAATCGATTTCGCAACTTCCAGCGCCGTGGTGCCGCTGGGGACATCTTTAGTGCTTCCATCGGGAAGCGTTACATGAATGTCTGACATAGGGGTGAAGCTTGAGTTTAGAAGGAGTGGGACAGTGGGGTCAACGCGGGCCGGCTAGCTGTCTTTGCGGTAGAGCAGGTTGCGCATCGCGGCCCGGCGGGCTTCGTTGGCTTCGCGTGTGGACTGACGCTCGTCGGCGTCCATGCCACCCTTTGTGGTGGAGACGGCCTCTTCGGGCTCGCTACAGTCGGGACAGCGGTTAGCGAATCCGGGCTTGTTCGGCTTGAGCTCGAACTCTTCTCCGCAGGCCACACAGGTTTTGATGGGGAATGCCATTGCGGATTTATTTTACGATGCGGGTCGAGGTTCGATAAAGAGGGTGGGCAATCTTTAGAGAGTTTTTAGATAGGCAAGAAGGTCGTCTACCTGTTGCTGGCTCAAAACTTGGCTGAAGCCCGGCATTTTAGAGCGTCCGAAATGAATGATCTCGCCGACTCGCTGGTCGTTCGCGGGCAGTCCGCTTGCTCCGAGATATTGATGTTTGAACATTCCTTGCAGGCTGGGCCCCTGCTTGTCGCCCGACGAGTAGGCTTCGTGGCAGCGGGCGCAATAGTTGTCGTAGACGCGGCGCCCGGTGGCTTGTTGCGGGCTGAGTCCAAGTTCAGCATCGCTCTTGCGGCGTTGGGCGGTGCAAGCCACAAGCGCGATCAGCACGGAGACACAGAGACACGGAGAAAACCAATTCTTGATTGCTGGTCGCATAGCGGCGTTTGATACCGTTTCCCGAACGTACCATAATAGACAGGCCATGGCGGTCACGGTTAAACGAGTCTACGAGAAGCCCCGGCGCAAAGACGGATCGCGCGTGCTGGTGGACCGTCTTTGGCCTCGCGGCTTAAAGAAGGAGGCCGCCGAGTTGCACGCGTGGTTGCGCGATCTCGCACCGTCGGATGAATTGCGGAAGTGGTTTCATTCTCGTCCGAGGGCGTGGCTTACGTTTCGCAAGCGCTACCTCAAGGAACTGGCGCGGGCCGAGGCTGCGGAAGATTTGGACGCGCTCTATCACCTGGCTGACCGGCGGAGAAATTTGACGCTGCTTTTTGCTTCGAAGAATGCGGAGCACAACAACGCCGTAGTGTTGCGCGATCTGCTGGAGGGAATGCGTAAACCGCCTACTGGGACTGGGCCGGGTGGGGTCAGAGCGGTGAGAGACCGACAGGCTAAGCGCATGCCCAGACCGTGAACAACTGACTACTCACGTAGGGGCAGGTGTCCTCACCTGCCCGAGCAACTTTCACCACATCCGTTAAAGACTTGGAACGCTGTTGAGGTCGGGCAAGTGGGGGCATCCTTCGACTTCGCTCAGGACAGGCTTTGCCGCTACGTCACCTATCGCTCAGGATGGCTCCCACCACGTCGTCGATTGCATCGGTCACGCGCTTGGTGGGTAAATTGAAATTGTTCGTGAGAATCGAAAAGCACACATCCTCGCCGCCGTCGGTGGTCGCATACCCAGAAAGCGTCTTTACTCCGCCCAGCGAGCCGGTCTTGGCGTGAATTTGCCCCAGGATGTTCAGGTTCTTGAAGCGCTCGGAAAGCGATCCGTCTACCCCGGCAACGGGTAGCGTATCGCGGAAGCTCGCGCCCCACGGCTGCGTTGACGCATACCGCAGCAACTGCACCACCGCATGCGGTGTCACCAGGTTCTGCCGCGAGAGCCCCGAGCCGTCATAAAAAATGTATTGTTCGGGCGTTACCCCCGCGCGATTCAAGAATCCGCGCAGCACTTCGAGTCCGCCTTCGACGGTTCCCGCTGTTCCCTTTTCACGCCCTAAGAGGCGTAACAGAATTTCTGCGTGGAGGTTTTGACTGACCTTGTTGATAACGCGCACGTCTTCAATCAGCGGTTTGGACTCGTAATTCGCCAGCACCAACGGTTGGTTCTGCATGGAGTGCAACGCTTCGTCGCTTCCGCCACGGGCGGTCGCAGTCACGCTGAAGGTAGAGAGTGTCGCTAACTCGGTGTGACGTGCACGCTGCTTGCCGTAGACCACCACTCCGCGATTTTCCAGCAGATGGCGGAACAGGCTCGCCGCAAAATCTGCCGGATCCTCGATAGCCAGAGCTTCGTTGGCACCGGGATCATCGAGCGGAACATTTCCCCACAGCGTAAGCACCGTCGATCCGGGTTCGCGGTTGATGAATATCTTGCGGCCAGTCCCCGACGGCGTCGTCAGGATGCGATTGTCGATTCGGTAATAGTCGGCGAACGGCACAATACTGACGAACACGCGTTCGCCTACGCGATCACCGGGCAGAATATTTACGAAGATGACGTTGTCGTTGATGGTAAGCGCGGAAACCGGCGCGCCATCGGCCCACACCAGATCGTCCTGGCTCCAGCCTTCTCCGTAGCGTTCGAAGGCGAAGTACGAATCGTCGGCGACAATGTCGCCGTCCACATACTTCACGCCCTTCTGCACCAACTCGTCGGCCAGCTTTTCCAGAACCTGAATTGGATGATCATTGCGCTGCGTGTGCAGGGTGTAGGGCAACTCGCGTCCCGAGAGATTGGGATCGCCGCGGCCTACGAGAACCAGGTCGCCGGTGAGACGTCCGTGCTTGTCGAGTGTGCCGTTCGATTCAAGAGTGGTGTGAAATTGGTAGTCTGGCCCAATCAGGGCCAGCACCGCCGCAGTCGTGAACAACTTGGTGTTAGACGCGGGCGTGAACAGCCGCTCAGAATTTTGCGAGTAGAGGAGTTTGCCGGTCTTCTGCGAAACCACTTCGACGCCCCAGAATCCACGGCTGAGATCAGGATTCGACAGCGCAGCCTGAATGCGCGTGGCAATCGGCTTCACGGACTTTCGGGATGCCGCCTGGAGCTGAACCGCAAGCAGCAAACACACAAACAGCGAAGACCAGCGGGACCTGCACATTGCACCAGAATTGTAGCATTAAGGCGCGTAATTGATTGAAAACATTAAGCTCTGGGTTGGAAGGGTTAGAATTAGTTAATGCGTCCTGTATTTGAGTGGAATATCGGTTCCCGCGTCATCCAGCTGGGCAAGCGGACTTTGGTTGTGGGCGTCCTCAACGTCACGCCCGACTCTTTTTCCGACGGCGGCCAGCATGCCGACCATGACAGCGCCGTGCAACACGGCCTGAAGATGATCGAGGACGGAGCGGACATCATTGATGTCGGCGGCGAGTCGACCCGCCCGGGGGCGAAGGCGGTTGTCTCTGAGAAAGACGAAGCTGAGCGCATCGTCGGCGTGATCAAGTCGTTGAAAGAGAAACATTCCGACTGCCTGATTTCGGTGGACACGTATAAAGCTGCAGTAGCCCGTGCCGCCTTCAACTCTGGCGCCGAGATTGTGAACGATGTGAGTGGCTTCCGCTGGGATCCGGCGATGAAGAAGACGCTCTCCGAGTTGAAATGCGGCGCCGTGCTGATGCACAGCCGGGGACGTCCCGAAGAGTGGGCGAAGCTGAAACCGGTACCCGACATTGTGACCCTGGTGAAGCGAGAGTTGCGCGAATGGGCCGATGCGGCGCAGATAGCTGGCATGAAGCGCGATCGAATTTTGCTCGATCCAGGGTTTGGTTTTGGGAAGAATCTGGAAGAAAACTATCCTCTGTTGAAGCGCTTCGAAGAGTTTCACCAACTGCGCTATCCACTGATGGTGGGAGTTTCACGGAAGTCGTTCATCGGCCACGCCATCGCCCGCAACGGCACGGATGCGCCGCTTGGTGAACGCTTGCATGGAACGTTGGGAGCGGAAGTTGCGGCGATTTTGAAAGGCGCGCACGTGATTCGTACCCACGATGTGCGAGCCTGTGTGGAAACGGCAAAGCTTGCCGACGTGGCAGCAATCTAAGACCGCCACGGATCTGCGCAGATTTTCACAGATACATCTTTAGATTTTCTTATCCGCGGTGATCCGCGAAAATTTGTGGCGCATCTTAGATTGGATGTCTTCTCTAGAACAGCTTCCTAACAACCCGCGGGTCACTGTGCGGCGCGCGGGGTCGCCAGACCCCGATGGAACTTGCGTTGTTTACTGGATGCAGCGGGCGCAACGTGGCATCGACAATCCGGCGCTCGATGTGGCCGTCGAGGCGGGTAATCTTCTTGGCAAGTCTGTGGTTGTTTTCTTCGCGCCAGTGCCGTTTTATCCTCACGCCAACTTGCGGCACTATCGCTTTCTGGCCGAGGGAATTCCCGATATCGCGGAAGAACTTAAGAAACGCAACGTTGGATTCGTGTTGCGGCGCTTTCCTGAACACAGCCTGCGTCGATTCTGCGAGGAGGTTCGGCCAGCTTTGGTGGTCGGCGACGAAAACCCTATGCGGGAACCGGAGTCTTGGCGGCTAAAGGCGACTCGGGAACTCAAAGTCCCGCTATGGACGGTGGATGCGGATGTCATCGTACCGTCCAGGCTGCTGGAGAAAGCGCAGTACGCGGCCCGAATCATCCGCCCGCGCTTGCGTGACCGCCTGAAGGAATTCTTTGTTCCTTTCAAAAACACGGCGGCGAAAATTTCGTGGAAGAAGCCGTCCGGATTGCAATCTCTGCCGCCGTCGCACGACATCCTTGAAGGATGGAAGCTCGATCGCTCAGTGTCTGCGATTTCTGACATTAAGGGCGGCAGCACAACCGCACAGAAGCTTCTCCGTGAGTTTGTTACCCGCAAGCTGCAGAAATATCCCATCCAGCGGAACCACCCCGAGACTGACGCCACCACCCGCCTCTCACCGTATCTGCACTTCGGGTACATTAGCCCCTTGACGATCGGTTTGGCGGTACAAAAGGCCGAGGCCCCTCGTGACGCAAAGCAGGCGTTTCTGGATCAACTCATTACCTGGCGCGAGCTGTCGATCAATTTTGTTCACTTCAATCCCAACTACGACAACTTTGAGTGCGCGGACTCATGGGCTCACCAGTCGCTGGCCGAGCACGCCAAAGATCCCAGGCCAGTCCACTACAGCGTGAAGCAGATGGAGAACGCCGAGACCTACGATCCGCTATGGAACGCGGCGCAGCGGCAGATGGTGAACCACGGATGGATGCACAACTACGTCCGTATGTACTGGGGAAAGAAAATTCTGGAGTGGTCCGCATCGGCCGCCGAGGCTTACGACACTGCTGTACTGCTCAACGACAAGTACGAACTGGATGGCCGCGACCCCAACGGCTACGCGGGCATTGCCTGGTCGATCGTCGGGAAGTTCGACAGACCTTGGTTTGACCGGCCTATCTTCGGGAAGGTTCGGTACATGTCTCTGACGAGTACGGGGAAGAAGTTCGATAGCCAGGAGTACATTGCGCAGAACCCAGGATAGCGATGCGTAGGAACTAGATTGTCTGCTGATGGAGGCTGGGCGAGTCCGCCCACATAAACACAAACCTCCTCCCGTTCCCGCGGAAGCACTAGATTCTTAGGATATGACGGGCAGCGTCGATCTCTCCTAAAATGTTCACCATGGAGATTTCATCCCGGATTATTCGAGTTCGTTCGACGATTGTTAAGGCACTAGCTGCATGCTCGCTGATTGTGCCACTGGCGTCATCAGCGCAAACGACAATTGCTACCGCACCGAACCCGGCGACGATTCCGACAGATTTATCTAAAGAGCCTTGGTGGGCAGCACGGCACAAAGCGCTTGTCGAGGTTACGCGGAGCCATCCGGACACGCAATTATTGCTGATTGGCGATTCCATCACCAACAACTACGACAAAGCTAAAGTTCCAGATGAAAATTTCCAGCCGGTCTGGAAACAGTTCTACGAACCACGCAAGGCGCTGAATCTTGGGTTCAGTGGAGACACCACGGCGCACGTAATTTGGCGGCTCGATCATGGCGAAGTAGACGGGCTACATCCGAAAGTGGCGGTCTTGCTCATCGGCACCAACAACACGTCGCAGCACAATAATCACACCGCAGAGCAAACCGAAGCAGGAATTGATGCCGTCATCTCCGACTTGGAGAATCGCCTACCGGAGACAAAGATTTTGTTGCTGGGAATTCTCCCCAGCGATATATCCGATACCAAGACAGAGCGCGACCTGGCGGTTAACGCCTACCTGGCAACATGCTACAGCGAGAATCCGCGTGTAACTTTTCTCAACATCAATTCTGTCTTTTATAAAAATGGAGAACTGAACTCAGCCCTCTTTTATGATCCGCGGTTGCCACAGCATGGCAAGGCATTGCATCCCGACACGGTTGGGCAGCGCATGATGGCGGAAGCCATCGAGCCCGCGCTGGCGCACTTGATGGATGCTGAGCCACGAGTGCCGCTTGCTGCGATGACAGATATCAACACCGCCGTCATTCCGGTGCCGCGACTTGAAATGGACGACTACGATTGGTACGCGCGGCATCATGCGGAGTTGGAGATTCAGAAAAAAGTGAAACCGCAGGTTGTGTTGATCGGTGACTCGATCACCCACTTCTGGGGTGGTTCACCGAATGCGATACTGGTGAACGGTCCAACCGCCTGGCAGCGAGTGTTCGCGGACATGCCCGCGATCAACATGGGATTCGGCTGGGACCGCACGCAAAACGTTTTATGGCGGCTGCGTCAGGGAGAGTTCGAGGGCCTCACTCCAAAGTGGGTTGTGCTCATGATTGGCACCAACAACTTCACCGGCACAGAGAACGCCCGGAGCAACACACCGGAAGAAATCGTCGAGGGGATGGACGCGATCTGTCGTGAAATCCGCAAACGCTCACCTGAGAGCCACATTATCCTGATGGCGATTCTGCCTCGCGGTCAGGCTCCGAATAGCCCCTTGCGAGCGCCGATTCAAAAGACAAATCAATTGCTCTCTCAGCGATTTTCGAACGATAGCTCCGTTACCTATCTGGACATCGGAACAGGTTTTCTGCAACCAGATGGATCATTGCTCCAGAGCCTGATGCCTGATGGCACCCACCCCAGCGACGCCGGCTATCAAATTTGGGCCGACGCGCTAATCAAGGCGGGAGTGAAGGCGGGGCAGTAGACCGAGCACCCAACTTCCTAAGGGTTTTTCAGAATCTTTAAGAACTCCCGCATAAAGAACGGCAGGTCCATCCAGGTCCGCGAGGTAACGAGATTTCCATCCACCACGACCTCGGTGTCCTTAAGCTTGCCGCCGGCGATTTCTACATCCGGCGCGAGGGCTTCGTAGGTGGAGACCGTGCGGCCACGAAGACTATCAATGGCAGCAAGGATTAGCACGCCGTGACAGAGGGCTGCGATTGGCTTCTTGACTTCTACGAAATGCCGAACGATCTTCTTTAACTGCGGATCGTTACGGAGATATTCCGGAGCGCGGCCGCCACTCAAAATAACCGCATCGTATTTCGCGGGATCGACATCCGCGAAAGCGATATCGGCGGGAATGTGGTATCCGGGCTTCTCCACGTAGGTCTCCCAGCCCGGCTCGAAATCGTGTACCACTGATCTCAGCACTTTCTTTACTGGCGCGCCGATGTGCACCTCAATTCCTTCTTCCCGCAAGCGAAGATACGGATACCAGGTATCGAGAGACTCGGTGGCATCGCCGGCAACAAGCAGCACTCGTGTCATGCAGACCTCCTCCTTTTTGATCGACACGTATGCTACACGAGATGGGACGTTCGGCGAATAA
>DATBAT010000209.1:0-1994 GCA_036271375.1 Terriglobales bacterium | reverse complement strand
CAATGCCACCAAGCTTCACAGGAAATTCGGGGAACCTGGGGCACCCATACGGCTTCGTGGATCGGGCTATGGGAGCTCCCGGATCCAGATGTTACGGAAGCTGATCGGCTCGCTCTTGTCGCCATGCGCCTGCAACTTGATGGGCGCACTGGTGTACGCCTTGTAGAACGGCTTGCCGATATACAGAGTCTGTCCCTTCAACTCGAAGTGATTCTCCACCAGCACGCCATTAAATAATACGGTGGCGTAAGCGGGAGTCTTCACCGATCCGTCTCCGTTGAAAGTTGGAGCTGTCCATACAACATCGTAGGTTTGCCATTCGCCAGGCTTGCGAGTTGGGTTCGCCAACGGAATCGCTTGCTTGTAGAGGCTTCCGGCCATGCCATTGACGTAGGTCTTGTTCTCGTAGGAATCAAGGACCTGCAGCTCATATCCGTCGTCTCCTGGCCCAGTGGAGGCCAGGAAGACGCCGCTGTTGCCGCGCGCCTGGCTGGTGCCCGTGATCGTGGTGGGCACCTTCCACTCCACATGCAGTTGATAATTCGTGAAGCTTCGTTTGGTCTCGATGCTTCCCCCGGCCTTGTTCACGGTCATTACGCCATCGGCTACATCCCACTTTGCCGGCGACTTGTCACGGTTGGTCACCCATTCGTCCATATTTTTTCCATCGAACAACACGACGGCATCGGATGGCGGCGCGCCGCAGGTTGTTCCCGGAGTGACGACCTTGGGAACGGGCTCCCAAATTTCCGTGTCTTCCGGCTTTGGCTTCACCGGCGCTTGTGCGAACAGCGGAGCAGCCACGGTCACCAAGACCACGGATGCGAGGAGGCGGGAACTGGCAAAACGAATCATGACACGAAAATACACCGAATTGCCCCGGTCTGGCGAAGTCACTATTCCGGAGCATTTTGAGCCGTGCAGCCAGAAGATTGCGGGAAAGCAGGGCATGCAGCGCCTATCCATGCCGCGAAAGACGTAGGCGCACACCCGGATGTTCCGCGGGGGCATGCCGATGAAAGCCTTTGCGTGAGGTAGTAAAGGAATGATCGCGTGCTGACCACCTATCGCCCAACCAGCATCCTGGAGCCCTCTTCCGCAGAGGGCAGCGCTCCCTCGTTGTCGGAACTACTCTCGGCCCTCTCGTTCGCGCTCGACCTTACCGAAGGCGCGGTGCCGGGACACGCCTTGCGCACCTGCTTGCTGGGTATGCGGCTGGGGAGAGAACTCGGTTTCTCTCCGGCGGCCATGGCCGACCTCTACCACGCGCTCTTGCTTAAAGATATCGGCTGCAGTAGCAATGCCGGCCGCATTTGCCAGATCATCGGCGGTGGCGATGACCGCGCGGTCAAATCCGCGACGAAGCTTCAAGACTGGTCGAACCCCGGTCTGCCTTCCTTGGAGACCGTACGGATGCTTTGGCAAAACACGCTTCCGGGGGCCAACCCGATGCGCAAATTTCTCCGCATCTTGCGTGTCCGCCGCGTCCAGGACCAAACCAACCAGGAACTGGTCCAGTTGCGCTGTGACCGCGGTGCTGGAATTCTGAGAAAGATTGGCATGAGCGAGCAGACCGCGCTCGCGGTCCTCAATCTGGATGAGCATTGGGACGGCTCCGGCTATCCCGACCGGTTGCAGGGACAAGCGATCCCTCCGTTGGCGCGTGTCCTATTGGTGGCTCAGCATCTGGATGTGTTTTCCTCGGAGCAAGGCGCCACCCAAGCCATGCTGGTTCTACACGAACGCAGTGGCCGATGGTTCGATCCGGAGGTCGTCAAGGCAGCGGAATCGCTGCACAGACGGTCGGCATTGTGGCGTGCACATAGCGGAATCCCGCTGTCGGCCGACCCGGCTAAGGCGGTGCGAGAGGCGGTCATCGGCGTTGCGCCCCAGGATAACGACCGGCTCAGCGGCTCCGACATCGATCAAATTTGTGAAGCTTTCGCAGAAGTCGTCGACGCTAAATCCAGCTTCACATTTCGTCATTCCATGGG
>DATBAT010000208.1:0-4686 GCA_036271375.1 Terriglobales bacterium | reverse complement strand
CCGAGTTGCCGACCACAAAGAAAGACACTTCTGGGATCGCAAGGGACAAGGAACTCGTCGCCATGTCGGGTACGATTATTCGTGTTCTTAAGGCTCAACCGGAAGCGTTCCACGGCACAATGGGGTTGTTTTTGCTCACTACATTGGATGACGCCTCCCGCAATGCGGCCCTTTGCGCGAATACCGGGACACTCGACATCGTCAAGGGACTCTTAGAACCCCCCAAGGCTAATGAAGCAACCCGAATTTTGGCTACAGTGCAAAGATGCCAAAAAACGGTTGCAGTCAGATTGTCGTCAGGGAATTCGGACTCTAGTACAAAATGAGCTTGCCGAAGAAATTGCAGTCTCGCCAGTAAAGATCGTTCATTCCCGACCAATGCAGTTGCTGTTTGAGCGGCCCCCTGCCGGCATCGTTGTCGTTGATTGCGACGTCGAATCCGATGCTGCGGCCTCCGGCGAAGATCGGCTTCATCTGCGCGCCGGGCAACGCCATGCGGACTTCCAGGTTGTAGCCGTCGGCGGTTTTCTTGAAAGCAAATGAGCCGTTGTAGGGAGCCTGGCTGAAAATTTCAGTGATATCGTGTTTCGCCATTACCTCGTCGGCATAGGCTAAAGGTTCCGTGGTGCCATCCGGCAATTTGAAAAGTGCTTGCAGCGCGCCTGGCTGATACTTCCAGAAGTTGTCGAAAACTAGCGGATGTTTCTCGCTGAAAACAAAATGGAATTCGTGATGCATCGGGTCGCCGATGTAATACCGGGCCATGTTCGATCCGTCGTTGTCGAACATGAGTTCAACACCGTCATCATCCCACGAGCCCGTTTCCATTCCACTCGTCAATGCGCCGAAAGGCTCGTTCACCTTGTCGTCCACAACATGGACCGCCACATAGATATACTGCTCATCCCACAGTACTTTGAACGTGGATGATAGATCCTTCGGCCCACCCCAGGTCTTCGAGGACATTCCCTGTCCCACATAAAAGAATTTTTCCTGGTCCATGGTGAAACCTTTGATCGCAGCCCACTCGGAGAGATCGCCGTCGATGGTGATGGCGGCAGCCCGCTTGGCCGCGTAGTAAGTGGCCCATGAATAAGGAGATGAGGCGTTGCACATGGCGGAGAGAAAAAGAATGACGCAAAACAGCATCACCTCTCTGCTCCGCCACAACGCTTCAGTAGTTGGCAACGATGTTCACCGTACCGCCCGTTCCGCTGGGAATCGTAACTGTTTCCGAATCGGCGTCGAAGTTGTCCCAAGCCTTGCCGTTCAGCGTGACAGATTTCAGGGGGCTGCTTCCCGGCGTGCGGAAGCGCAACTTGGTTGCCGCTGCGAATCCTTTAGGCAGATTCACTTCCGCGGCGACATTCCCTGACTTCACGTGCGAGGTCATGGAAAATCCAATGCGTCCCCACTGTGTCGGCGCGTCCTCCACACGCGTGGTTTTGCCGTCTTCCAGCCAATCGCGCGGCACAGCTTTGCCAAGCCAAACTGTGTCAGATTGCGGATCTTCGAAAACCAGCAGCCATTTCGTCATTAAGGCGACCACCAACTGTGCCGGGGTGCAGTAGGGTGCTGCCGGGCGATCGATTAGCACGTTGCGTGTCTCCGGCGCCGTCCAGGTTCCGCGCGTGTACTGGTGCGCCATGTCTGAATACATCATCAGCAAAGCTTCGCGGATCATATCGTGTTGAATTAGGCCGTAGCCATGCCCATAGGACAGAAATCCGGCAAGCTCCGCTGTGTTGTGCCCATACGCGGTCGGCAGGCCGAGGATGGTGTCGTGATGGTTCCAGCGGTAGTCGGTAATCAACTTCACCTGGTCCTTGCTTAGGCTGCCCGAATACATCATCTCCATGTAAGCGCGATAGGAACGAAACTGCGGGTCCGACTCGTCGCGAGGAACTACGATGTGGAACGGTTCCTTTACTCCAGCGATCGAAGGAAGAATCGTTTCGCCATTCAGCTTCAGCAACGAACGGGAAATGGAAGTCTGAACGTCTTTCTCCAACTCCGCTCCCTCACGTTGCAATTTTTGTCCCCAGGCCGTGAGTTCGGTGTTCTTTCTCAGCTTTCCGATTTTTTCCCATGCTCTGCCCAGATCACGAAAGCCTCGGGCCGCTTCGGTGCTGTTGGAAAAATAAGGCTGCATGTAACGCGGTGGATCAGGATCAAGACAGGCGTCGGCCTCGCTCCATCCCGCAATCATTCCGTATGCCGGGTCGGTCGGCGGCAGTTTTTGCGCTTTGGCACGTAGCATGAGCAGCAGGTTGGTGACGCCGTCGATGCGGCTGCGGCGCTTGAGAAGAATCTCCGGATCTCCGCCATAGCTGATATATTGCGCGACCAGCGTCAGCATTCTGCCGTACTGCCCGGTTTCCGGTCCGCGATAAAGAATCGATCCGTCGTCCCGGACGAACTGCTCGAAGTAGTTGTCGATGTAGCGGCCCGCCAAGTCGACCAATCCCCAATCGAGCATTGCCGCTGTGTCTACGGTGAAGGTGTCGGGAAATCCATCATGTTCGCTCCCCGCATAGTCCTTGTCGAACGCACCATATTTCGGAAAATCCCCCACGCGGGTCATCATGTCTCGCACCAATGCAAAGCGCGACATGTTGGCGATGCGCTCATCCGGAAGTTCAATCTTCATTGCCTGCTTTAACGCTTGCTTCCAGCCATGGTCCAGCTGAAACATGTCGCCATAAAAAATATTGGGATCATAGTCGGTACGCGGAGGAAAGGGATGATACGAGTCGATGTACTTCGCCCATTTGAAAAGATGGTTCTCCACCCGTACCACGCGGTACCAAACTGGCTGGATGCGCGGATTGTCATTTGAAATACGCAACGGCGCGAAAGCAATCATCTCGGTCCAGTTGCCTTCCGACTCGGGATACACAAAACGAAGAATGGGAAGATATCCCCCCACAAGGCCATCTCGCACTTGCCCTTTGTCCCGGATTCCACCAATGGGAGGAAAGTACGGCGCTGGATCGAAATCCGGTGTCCGGCCACCGTAAACGAAGCCAACCTTGTCGATGGTTTCGTGCGTTCCGACAAAGCTGTAGGTCTTGATCTTGCGAATCGGCGGGAAGGCGGCGGCAACTTCGTCGTATTCCGGGTCGCCCGGCTTGGCAAGAATTTCATTGCCCAGCAAGTCGGGAGCGCTATCCATGATTTCTTTTACCGTGTGTCCACGGTAAATTTTTGCCGGGTCTCCCCAGGTCGGCTCTGACGCCTTCGGCAGATCGAGCTTTACTCCATCGGTTCCTACAAAGATTAACCGGCCCTCTTGCTGATAGAAATCCTCCATCACTGCATAAGTTGGAGATGCTTTTGTCCCACTCTGGACGATTTGCATTAGTGTCCAATGTCCCAAATGGTCGCCGGCATGAAGCGTCGCCTTCTCATTGTTCAACGAGACTTCCACCGATGCTGGATCGGTGAAGCGGGCGACGCGTGGCGCGGACTCTTCGGCTGCGCAGAGCACGGCAGCACACACGATCAAGACGAGAAACGGTAGAGTGAACGGATGCAGCGGACTAAGTTCAGAACGTTTCAATTCTTCCTCCGGGAATGACCCAGCACTCGCTGAAATATGGGCTAATTGGGACGAGAAACATTAACAAAGTCTTTACAAGAAGGCGAGCAAAAATGCGGATAAAACAAAATCTATGGCAAATAAAGAAAGTAAAGGCAAGGATTGGCTGATAGCGCCCCAGCCCGCCCGCGCTGATTCCGGAACGATACGAACTGCGGGGGCACCTAACGCCGTTTACATACGATCTTGACCAAGTCGACGTGGAAGGGATCCGGCTTTCCCTCTACACCCTTGAACTGCAGGAACAACTGGTTTTCTCCCGCGCTGAATGCCGCAGTCCCTAAGTCCACCGGATCGGCATGCATCAGGGAAGGTGCTATAAAATTCGCCGGCTTGCCGATGAGTTTGTTGTTGGACATGAGTTGTATCGTTCCCTGGCTAGGCCCGCGAAGCGCATCGACCGAAACGCTGTAATCCCCATCATCGGGAATCTTTACCGTGAAGGCGATGTAGTGCGGCCCGAACTCTTCTTCTCCCGACGCTTCGATCGAAAGCGTTCGAACCTCCTTGCCCGCAACTTTGATCTGCTGTTTTCGCAGCGTCATATTTGCGAATGAGAAGGCAGCGATCGGCTCATTCCATCCCGGTACAAATATGATGCCGTTGGGATCCGTAACGGCGCGTTCTTCGGCTTGGGCCAATTCCGGCGTATTCTCCGGCGCATCTTGGAGATAAAAAAAGGACGTGGCGGCATAGTCTGCGGGAACGCGATTTCCTTCCCCTCCATGCTCAATCGTGAGTTTCAAACTCTTGCGAAAGGCGTAGGCATCATTGATCATCAACCGGTACGCACCGGTGCGGCCCAGCGCTTTTTGATAGTCCAGGGCGCCACTTAGTGGGAGCGAAAATCGCCCATTCCAGCGTCCCGGTATGTCGTACCATCCACCATTAAAGAAATCTTCTGAACCCGTGCCGCGAATGGTCAGTTCGCCGTCCAGCGTGGCTTCATCATCGCCTTCAAAAAATAAAGTTTGCCCCGGCTGTAGTCCCTGCGCTTGCAGGACGACGCCGACCAGGTGGCCGCGACCCAGCAGGTCGACAAAGGTGAACGGCTTCCCTTGCGGTACGGGGCTTTCCCGGTTCCA
>DATBAT010000207.1:0-15513 GCA_036271375.1 Terriglobales bacterium | reverse complement strand
AACACCAGTGCAGCTCATTCATCGGCGGAATCTGGGCGGGGATTAGGGGCAAAGATCCAGATGTGAGGGCGAGAAAGGACTTAACCCGTAGGTTACTCAGATCCACAAACTGAGATTCCAGGTACCCATATTGGGTATTATAATACCCAATATGGGTACCAAGGAGCGAACTCTGTTCAGCAGCACTCGGAACGCGCTGCTTTCTTTGATCTATGGCCACGCGGACGAATCCTTCTATTCGCTGCAACTTATTCGTGCGGTC
Source organism: Terriglobales bacterium (assembly GCA_036271375.1). GTDB lineage: Bacteria > Acidobacteriota > Terriglobia > Terriglobales > Acidobacteriaceae > DATBAT01. Next base: position 15,251 of record DATBAT010000207.1, on the reverse strand, counting down.
GGCGCCGGCCGCGGCGCTGTCCAACGGGAACTGCAACATTTGACAGAGATGGGATTGGTGGTGCGAAAAGCTCAGGGGAATCAAGTTCTTTACCAGGCAAATATGCAAAGCCCGATTTTTCCTGAGATAAAAAGTTTGATCGCCAAGACAGTGGGATTGCACGACACTTTGCGGACTGCTTTGGCGGGGCCAGCTTCAGGGATCCAAATCGCGTTTGTTTTCGGATCACTGGCGCGGCACGCGGATAGATCAGGTAGCGATGTCGATCTCTTAATTTTAGGGGATGCAAGTTTCCGCCATGTCGTTTCAGCGTTAGCGCCGGCGCAAAAAGCCCTGCGAAGGGAAATCAATCCCTTAGTTTTCCCACTCGCTGAATTTCACAGCAAACTTGCGGCGGGAAATCATTTCTTGCGCGGCGTCATGAAAGAGAAGAAACTCTTCGTGATCGGCTCCGAGCATGAGCTTAAGAGATTGGCTTCGAAATAGTTGGCTGGTCGAACACGCGGCGAGCAAGGAAGAAATTGCCAACCTGCTCTCGCTTGCGGACCGCGATCTCGCAGCGTGCCAGGTCAAAGGATTGCCCTCCGATTGGCGGTTCGCAATTGGATATAACGCCGCTCTGCAAGCAGCCACTGCGGCGCTTTCTTCTTCGGGTTTCAGAGCCAGCCGCGATGCTCACCATTATCGGGTAATTCAATCGTTGGAGTTTACAACCGCGCCGGGGCAAAACTTTATCGACACGTTTGATAGTTTCCGAAAGAAGCGCAACGCGAGTAGCTATGACGTCGCGGGTATAGTTTCGGATCGCGAAGCGGCAGAGATGCTCGAATTGGCAAAAAGTCTACGGGACGATGTGGAGCTTTGGATCAGGAAAACCCATCCGAGGTTGCGGCCAAAGATTTGATGGACTTGTCAGCTTTCTCTATCCCTCCATCTATCAGAGGGCTCCTCGTGCAAAAAGGCCGCGCTTCGGGATGAAAGATTTGTGGCGGGTTGCCAAAAAAAAACGGCGGACGCTTTGCGTCCGCCGCTCGTGAAGAAAGCTAACTACTTACTCTACCGTCACCGACTTCGCCAGGTTCCTCGGCTGATCCACGTCGCAACCACGGCGAACTGCGATGTGATACGCCAACAACTGCAAGGGAACGATCTCGAGTATCGGAGCCAACTCTTCAGTGGTCGGCGGGATGTAGATCACGTGGTCCGCGTCTTCCTTGATAATGTCGTCGCCTTCGGTAGCCAGCGCGATGATTTTGCCGGAGCGCGCTTTGACTTCCTTCAGGTTGGAGATCGTCTTTTCGTAGCGGATGCGTGACAGCTCGTTCTCGGGATCGCAGGTTGCGATCACGACCACGGGCAAGTTTTCGTCGATCAGCGCGTTGGGGCCGTGCTTCATTTCGCCCGCGGGATATCCTTCGGCGTGGATGTAAGACACTTCCTTCAACTTGAGCGCGCCTTCGAGAGCGATTGGATAGTGAATGCCGCGTCCCAGGAACAGGAAGTCCTGTGCGCGGGCATATTCCTTAGCCAAGTCTTCGCACTCGTCTTCGCGGGTCAGCAACTGTTCGAGCTTGCCGGGAAGGCGGGTCAGTTCCTGCACCGCATTCCGCGACTGCTCGGGTGTCATTGTGCCGCGTAGCTGGGCAAGGTGCAGGGCGAACAGGTAGAGCGCGGTGAGCTGTCCGGTGAAGGCTTTAGTGGAGGCGACGCCGATTTCCGGGCCGGCGTGAGTGTAGATGGTTCCCGAAGCTTCGCGGGGAATCATCGAGCCCACCACGTTGCAGATAGCAACTGTTTTCGAACCTTTGGATTTCGCTTCGCGCTGCGCCGCCAGAGTATCGGCGGTTTCACCGGACTGCGAAATCAGCATGGTGAGAGACTCCGAGTTGACCAGCGGGTTGCGATAGCGCCACTCGCTGGCGTAATCGACTTCCACCGGAACCCGGGCCAGACTCTCGATCATGAACTTGCCAGCGAGAGCGGCGTGCCAGCTGGTGCCGCAAGCCGCTATGTTGACTTTCTTGATGGCCTTGAAATCGGCTTCGCTGACTTCCATCTCGTCAAGGAAAACGTGTCCGGTTTCCTGCGAGACGCGGCCGAGAGTCGTATCGCGCACCGAGCGGGGCTGCTCATAAATTTCCTTGAGCATGAAATGTTTGAAACCGCCCTTTTCCGCCATGATTGGGTCCCAGGTCACGTGCTGCACCTGGCGGACAACCGGTTCCCCGTGGAAGTCGGTCAGCTTGACGCCTTCCGGAGTCAGCACGGCGAGATCGCCGTCGCCGAGGAAGAACAGATCGCGCGTGTGATAAAGAATCGCGGGAATGTCGGAAGCGATGAAGTATTCGTCTTTGCCGAGGCCAATAACGGCTGGCGGGCCATTGCGGGCAGCAATGATCTTGTTAGGTTCGTCGGTCGAGATCACGGCCATGGCGAACACGCCGGTTAACAGGCCGACCGTCTTGCGAACCGCTTCTTCCAGCGACAGCTGGTGCCCGTTGGCGTCTTTGACGTAGTACTTCTCGACCATGTGGGCGATGATTTCGGTGTCGGTCTCGGTGGTGAACTTGTGGCCCTCTTCGATCAGTTTGCGCTTGAGGGTGACGTAGTTCTCGATGATGCCGTTGTGCACGACGACGATTTTGCCGGTGCAATCGCGGTGAGGATGGGCGTTTTCTTCGGTGGGGCGGCCGTGCGTGGCCCAGCGGGTGTGGCCAATGCCATAGGTGCCGTCGAGCGGCCGCAGGCGGATTACTTCTTCCAGATTGCGCAGCTTGCCTTCCGCGCGGCGAATCTGGAGGCCTTCTCCGTTGCCACAAACCGCAATACCGGCGGAATCATATCCGCGATATTCGAGGCGTCGCAGACCCTCGATGATGACCGGAACAACACGTTTCTTACCTACGTAGCCAACAATACCGCACATGAAGAACTCCTCTGGATTTTCGGCAGGGTGAACCGAAGATGTTGTGAGCTAATACTCTTGCCTACCACGGCAGAACACAATAGCCCGAACGTCTAGTCTTCGAGGGAGAAGCGGAACTCTTCAATCACGGGATTGGTCAATACTTCACGGGCGATTCGTCCTACTTCGGCCTCGGCGTCTGTTTTGCTCAGACCGCCATCGAGCGTTAACTCGAAATACTTGCCTTGCCGGACTTCCTCTAAACCCTTATAGCCCAATTTCTTGAGAGCACCGTGAATCGTTTTGCCCTGAGGATCCAGGACACTCTTCTTTAAGGAAACGTACACGTAAGCTTTCATAGGGTTCAACAATATTATACGGGGACAGGTTACAAAAGGAATCAAACCTGTGAGTCGTTTTGGGAGGATAATTTCTGGTTCAGGTCAGCCAGGGCGGCTTCGAGGGTCTTGCGATAGGCGGGATTCTGGGCGGTTTCGAGCTGCTGAACGATGCGGCTGCGGGAGAGCCGCAGCGCGTCAATGGTTTGTTTTTTCGTGATTTCTTCCGGCGTAAGCGTCTTTCGATTGGAATCCGATCGGACGTCCCTAGCCTCAGCTTGCTGTTCCTCGATTCCTTTGCTTTCCCAGCCGCGGGCCATGGATCAATTCTATCGGCATTCGGCTGCTGGTAACGCCTAATGTTAGGAACACAACATTTCTGCTTGACGACGCGCGGTGATACTGGGGTATGATCCGTACTCCAACAGACAGATGTGGGGAGCTTGGCCGAGGGGGACAGGAGTAACTCGTGCAGGCAGGCCCTGGGTATTTTCAAGCAGAACCTTCGCTTCGCCGTTACGAAGCGCTCTTACGCATGACGGACTCCATCGCCCGTCATCGCAGCCTGGAAGAACTGTTCCGCGAAATCACCAGCCGACTGCGCGAAGTTACGGCTTTCGAATTCATCACCTTCAATCTTCACGATCCCGCCAATAACCAGATGTGTATCTACTACTCCGAAGGCGCGCCCTTCCGCCCGGAGACGATCAGGGTCGGCGTAGATGCCAGCCCGAGTGGGTGGGTGTGGCAACGGCAGGCTGTGCTGACCATGTCAGACCTCTCGGCGGAAACTCGCTTTCCCGAGGTATTGAAGATCCTGCGCGACGCGCGGATTCAATCGTATTGTTGCGTACCCCTCACTTCGTCCAGACGCAAGTTGGGGGCTTTGGGAATTGGAAGCCATGAGGGAAACCGCTTCGAGGAACGCGACCTGGATTTTCTCCAGCGCGTGGGTGATCTCGTTGCGGTCGCGACCGAAAGCGCTCTCACCTACAACGCTCTTGAGCAGGAGAAAGAGCGTTTGCAGATGTTGCTGGAAGTGAACGCGACGCTGGTTTCGCACTTCGATTTGCAGCAATCCTTTCCGGCGATTTCTGGATATATCCGCGAAGTTGTTGCGCAGGACCTGGCGACGATCAGTCTCTACGACGAGAGCAAGCAGTGCATGCGTAAGTATGCGATTGACTACCCTGCCGACCCCGATCTATGCCATATCGGCGACACCTATGGCATGAAGGACAGTACGTCGGGGCGCGCGTTTCTGCAACGCGAGACCATTATCGCCGGGCACGCGGAACTGGCGGCCTCGCCCTCACCTACGGTACGCAAATTGGCGGAACATGGGATTCGCACAGTTTGCTGCATTCCCCTGATCACGCCGAAAGGCGCGTTGGGCAGTTTTAATCTGGGGAGCAAGGACGACGACGCATTTTCTGTCCGCGACCTGGGATTGCTGCGGCAGATTGCGGCGCAAATGGCAATCGCTTTGGACAATTCGCGCGCCTACAACGAAATTGCCAAGCTGAAGGATAAGCTGGCGGAAGAGAAAGTCTACTTGCAGGGCGAGATACGTTCGGTGTTGCATTTCGACGAGATCGTTGGCGAGAGTCAGGTGCTGAAGCGAGTTCTCGATCAGGCGAAGACGGTCGCTCCGAGTGACGCGACGGTACTAATTCAAGGCGAAACTGGCACCGGAAAAGAGCTTATCGCGCGCGCCGTGCATCGCATGAGTTCTAGAAAAGACGGCAGCTTCATCAAGTTGAACTGCGCTGCCATTCCAACCGGACTTCTGGAAAGCGAATTGTTCGGTCACGAACGCGGGGCGTTCACTGGCGCAATCTCGCAAAAAGTCGGGCGACTGGAATTGGCTGACAAGGGCACGCTGTTCCTTGACGAAGTAGGCGACATCCCCATGGAGTTGCAGCCGAAGCTGCTTCGAGTGCTGCAAGATCAGGAGTTCGAGCGACTCGGCAGCACGCGGACATTAAAAGTGAATATTCGTCTGGTAGCTGCCACCAATCGCGACCTGGCGTCGGATATCGTCGACAGAGTATTTCGCAGCGATCTCTACTATCGATTAAATGTTTTCCCCATCCACATGCCGGCGCTGCGAGACCGGCGTGAGGACATCCCTCTTCTAGTGCGATTCTTCGTACAGAATTTCGCGCGCCGCATGGGCAAGCAGATCGATAGCATCTCCACGGAAACCGTGAACGCCTTGAGGAATTGGCACTGGCCGGGAAACGTGCGCGAGCTTGCGAACTTCATGGAGCGGTCGGTGATTCTGAGCGAAGGCTCGGTCCTTCGCGTGCCGCTTGCCGAACTGACTTCGCATGAACGTATCCACGAAGATGCCGGAACCCTGGAAAATGTAGAACGCGAACACATCGTGCGCGCCCTGCGCGACGCCAGAGGGGTGGTGGCAGGTATGGCCGGAGCGGCGTCCCGGCTTGGGCTGAAGCGGACCACGTTGCAATCCAAGATGCAGAAGATGGGTATCTCGCGGCGCGACTACTCAAATTGAGCTGGCGGGCGCCGGCGCAATTGACTTTATTTCGGCATGTGCCGAATGGTCGGCGGCGCTGGCTAAGGTTTTTCCCCTAATTAATTCCCGATTACGTCCTGTTTGCTTTCACATAAGAGCCTCTTCCCTGTTTGGCACCTTGCCTGCCCTTGTTATCCACAAGCACCAGGTTCAAAAACCAAAACTTAGCTTTGCTGTCCCGCACGCGGGAGTGCCGAATCTATGGGTATTCCGAGTACCAGTCTTTATATCGACAGGCGAAAGCCCTGGCCGGTATTGCCTTCCTTCGATGGAGGAAAGGCAAATCCGCCGGCGCGAAGGTTCACTCGGAAACCACTCACGACACACACACGCGAAGGCCTGCAAGCGGGTTGCGATCCGCTCTACCTGTTTCATTGCAGCGTGCTGTGGCACAGGGAAGCTGACACTGCCTCGGGATGGGAGCTAGTGCAGACCTTGCGATCATGGGACGAGGAAGCGCGCGCCATTGCTGCCGCCATGCTGGCCAAAACGGAGAAAGCGCGGCTGCTGGCCAAAGATTTGCGGCGCACCACAAAAACTCTCCGGCAGGCGGGTAGTCCAGAGACTTTTAAAGAAGATGAAACCACCGAGGTGAACGACTTGAAGACTCCCTACGGCCTGGAAATTATCGAAAATTGCCAGGGCTGCAAACTGCGACAGGAAGGCTGGTTCTGCAGCCTTCCACCTGAGGCGCTGCGATCTTTCAGCAGCGCGACCCGGCCCGCCATCTATCCCGGTGGCGCTGTTTTATTCGTCGCGGGACAAGCGGCGCGCGGCGCCTTCGTTCTGTGCTCCGGCAAAGTAAAGCTGTCGACAACTTCGCGGGAGGGGAAAGTGTTGATCGTGAAAATGGCCCAGCCAGGGGAAGTGTTGGGACTAAGTGCGGTCATTACCGGACAGCATTACGAATTTTCCGCCGAAACTTCGGGGCCGTGCCAGGTGAACTTCGTCGAACGGCAGGCCTTACTGCGATTGATGGAAAAGCACGGCGAACTGGGATTGAACTCAGCTCAGACCTTGAGCCGCGAATTTCAGTCGGTGTTCCGCGATATTCACGAGCTGGTGTTGTCGCGGTCTTCAGCGGGAAAGTTGGCACGGTTGTTGCTTTCGTGGACTCCGGTGAAAGAGTGTCTTAACAGTCCGGAGCCGAAGATACGCTCGTGCATGACACATGAAGAGATGGCGCAGATGATTGGGGCGTCGCGCGAGACGGTGACCCGCTTGCTCAATGAATTGAAGAAGAAGGAACTAATCCGGCTTGAAGGATCAACGCTGGTGATTCGCAACCGCACCGCGTTGGAAGCGATGGCTGCATAGGTGGTGGTAGCAGCCTAACGGCGGCCGGTGACCCCCTCGTCGGCCGCCTTCTCCCCCAGTGAACACAGTTTCCAGTTTCAGGTTTCCAGTTTCGCGAAACTCAAATCCGGAAACTCACAGTCCGAAAAGTTCCCGGAGGCGTTTGGTCTGCGCGCGGCTTACCGGGACTTCAGTCTGTTTCTTGTCGTCCATGCGAAGTTGGTAGGAGCTTTTGAACCAGGGTACGACTTCCTTGATGCGGTTGATGTTGACCAGGAAAGAGCGATGCGCACGCCAAAAGAGATCTGGATCGAGCGACTCAAGCAACTCTTCGAGAGTGCGGCAGTTGGATTGCCCCTCCATGCCGTTTATACCGCCGGTGGTGACGCTGATAACGCCGTCGGCGATGGAAGCGAAGCAGATATCCTTTTGATTGACGAGGAACATGCGCCCGCCCGCTTTGAGCAGAACCTTTAGAGTTTGCGGCTTCTGGTTTCCCAACATGCGGACGAGGGTTTCGAGTTGTTCCGCCGATGCGCCGCCTGAATCCATCTTCGCGCGTGCCTTCTCTACCGACTGCACTACCCGCTTGCGATCGAAAGGCTTCAACAAATAGTCGACGGCGTTGACCTCAAATGCTTTAACCGCATATTGGTCGAAAGCTGTCGCGAAGACAATTTTGGGCAACGCGACTTTTTTGTCGAGTAGCTTCTTGATCACTCCGAAGCCGTCGAGGCCGGGCATCTGAACATCGAGAAACAGCAGATCGGGATTGTGCTCCTTGATCAGGCTCACGGCTTCGACACCGTTCTTGCCCTGCGCGACCACTTCCACGTCTTCGACTTCGTTAAGCAGGAAGGCAAGTTCGTCGCGGGCCAGCTGTTCGTCGTCCACGATCACCGCGGATAGCGACATTTGTTCCTCTATTCTGTTCCGAAAAAAGTATAGGAGCGCGGTAAGGGGGCGTCAACGCGCTTTCGGTCGAATGGGGAGCGAAGCGGGTTAAGTGGCGTTTTCTATTGCTAAAGCCATGCCCATGCCGCCACTGACGCAGAGAGTGGCGACTCCGCGCCTGGCCTTCCGCCGCAACATTTCGTGAAGAAGCGTGACCGTGATGCGCGTGCCTGTGCCGCCGATGGGATGCCCCAAGGCTATGGCGCCGCCGTTGACGTTGAGTTTGTCGGGGTCGAAATGAAGCTCGCGGTCACAAGCCAGCACCTGCGCGGCGAAGGCTTCGTTGAGTTCGACGAGGTCGAAGTCTTGAAGGCGAAGTCCGTGCTTCTTTTCCATCTTCTGCATGGCGGGGACCGGGCCGATGCCCATGACTCGAGGATCGACGCCAGCCGATGTTACGGCAAGGATTCTTGCCAGCGGCTTGAGATTGTGTTTCTTCACGAACGCTTCGCCGGCCAGAACTACAGCAGCGGCGCCGTCAGTGATGCCGGAAGAATTGCCCGCAGTGATGGAACCGTCTTCAGAAAATACGGGAGCGAGCCTGGCGAGTTTTTCGAGCGATGAGCCGGCAAAGGGATGCTCGTCCGCCGTGATGGTCTGCGCGCCCTTTTTATTTTCGATGGTTACCGGCACGATTTCGTCTTTGAATCGTCCAGCGGCGATGGCTTGTGCCGCGCGGGTCTGCGAGGTAAGCGCGAACTCGTCTTGTTCCTGGCGCGAAATTTCGTATTGTTCGGCGAGGACCTCGGCAGTTTCTCCCATCACCATCTTTGCCAGAGGACAAAAAAATCCGTCGCGATACATGCCATCGACCAGTTCCTGATCGCCGAGGCGGTATCCCCAGCGCGCGCCGTCGAGATAATAAGGAAGGCGCGACATCGATTCCGTGCCGCCGGCGAGTACGCATTCCAGATTGCCGGTGGCGATCTCCTGAAATCCCAGCGCAATGGACTTCATCCCAGACGCGCAGGCTTTGTTGACGGTGTAGGCCGGAACCGCTGTGGGCACTCCGCTGCGGACGGAAATCTGACGGGCCGGATTGGGGCCGCCGCCGGCCTGCCGCGCGTTTCCGAAGATCGCTTCTTCGATCTGTTCCGGCTTGATGCCTGCGCGCTCCATCGCGGCCTTGGCAGCGAAGACGCCCATGTCGGCAGCGGTCAAGGAACCTAGAGAGCCGCCGAATTTGCCGATCGGGGTGCGGGTTGCGGAGAGGATGTAGACCGATTCCACGATTATGAGTTTATCAAGAGCAGCAATCAGCATTCAGCATTCAGCACTTACCATTTAGTCCGTCCAAGGGCGGTGGAAGGCGCAGGCAAAAGCCGGGATGGCTGAATGCTGACTGCTCGTTGCCGCTTTCCGTTAAACTTACATCTCATGAATTTTATCTACGGAATTAACCCGGTGGCCGAGGGGCTCAAAGCGCGCGCCCGCGGATTTGAATGGGTCGGAGTCGCCAAGGAGCGCCACGATCTGCGCTTGCAACGCGTGATTGATGAGTGCCGCAAACAGCATGTGCCGGTGCGTTTTCTGGAGCGCGCCGAACTCGACCGGCTCGCAGGCAATAACGCTCACCAGGGTGTAGTGGCGGTCACTTCGGCCAAGCAATACAACAAGCTCGACGACATTGTCGAAGGCAAGCGCGGGGAATATTCGCTGATTGTGGTGGTCGATGGAGTAGAAGATCCGCACAACCTCGGGGCCATTCTGCGCACGGCCGATGCCGCCGGGGCCGACGGCGTGGCCATCCCCGAGCGGCGTGCGGTAGGGGTGACGGGCACCGTGGTGAAAGCTTCGGCCGGGGCCAGCGAGCATTTGCCGATTGCGAAAGTTACCAACATTTCCCGCACCCTCGAAGATCTGAAAGAGCGCAATATTTGGACGGTCGGCCTCGACGAACGTGCTACTCAGACCTACGACCAGATCGACTACAAGATGGACTGCGCCATTGTGCTCGGGGGCGAGGCCAAGGGACTTCACGATCTGGTGCGTCGCAAGTGCGACTTTTTGGTGTCGATCCCCATGCTCGGGAAAGTTTCGTCGCTAAACGTTTCCGTCGCGGGCGGAGTGGTTCTCTACGAGGTGGTGCGCCAGCGGCGAAGCTAATGAAGAAGTTTTTGTTGCTTTTATTTGTGTTTGCCGGCACCGCGAGCTTCGCCCTCGATCGCAATGCGTTCACCTTTACTAACTACGATCTCACTCTTCGGTTAGAACCAGGGCAATTCCGCTTAGGTGTACGTGGAAAGATCACGTTGCGTAACGATTCCGCAGTTCCCCAGAAAACACTCGCCTTGCAGATTTCTTCCAGCCTGGCGTGGCGGTCGATACAAGCCAACGGTCAGAGCCTTGACTTCGTTTCTCAGCGGTACACTTCGGACATCGACCACACCGGTTCACTCTCGGAAGCCATCGTCACGCTGCAAAAGGATGTTCCCGCCAAAGGCACGTTGGAGCTGGAAATTGGCTACGAGGGAATCATCCCTATCGACGCCACGCGACTGGTTCGCATGGGCGCGCCGAAAGACCTCGCCAGCCACAGCGATTGGGACCAGATCGGCAGCAAGGCTACTGCAGTGCGGGGCGTCGGGTACGTAGCGTGGTATCCGGTCGCAATCGAAGCCGCGAACCTATCGGAGGGTAATAGCGTCTTCGACGCGCTCCGGAGTTGGAAGTTGAGAAGTGCGTCCTCCTCCATGCACATTAGCCTCTGCGCCTATTCGAATCATGACGATAATTTGCTGGCGGCATTCATGAATGATGTGCCCGGGAAAGGTTCTACGAACGGAGAATGCAGTGACCATGTGTTTTCTCCGATAGGGCTGACAGTGCCGATGTTCGCAGCCGGCAAATACTCGGTCGCCAAAGGTGAGAGCGGCGAGACTCGCTTTTTTAGCGACAGACCTGCGGCGGAGATTTATCAGACCGCATCAGACAGAGTAGTGCCTTTCGTGACGGAATGGTTTGGCGCACCCAAGAGGAAGGTCCTCGTGGTCGAGCTGAACGATCCCAAGGCTGCACCATTCGAGAGTGGCACCATGCTGCTCACTCCGCTGAACTTCAATGCAAACACGGCAGAGAGCACGGCGGTACATCAGCTCACGCATGCGGCGTTGCCGTCTTCTCGCCCTTGGATCTACGAAGGCCTGGCACACTTTGCGCAGGCCCTCTACGCAGAAAAACGAAATGGACGCGAAGCGGCGCTGGAGCTTATGAACGCTTCGCGACAACAAGTTATTGATCGAGAAAAGGCCATCGCGGAGGAACTCGACGCTAACGCCGCCAGTGAGCAATCCCTGATTAACACTTCGAGTGAAGAATTTGTTCGCAGCAAGGCGATGTACGTCTGGTGGATGCTACGCGACATGCTGGGCGATCCCGCCATCAAAGGGGCGATTGCGTCCTACAAAGCAGACCAGGACCGCGAGCCTTCTTATGTTCAGCATCTGTTTGCGGCGCAATCGAAACGCGACTTGGAATGGTTTTTCGACGACTGGGTCTACCGCGACCGCGGCCTGCCCGATTTCCGGATCGTTTCGGTGTATCCTCGACAGACTCTGCAGAACACTTATCTGCTCACGATCACGGTGGAGAATCTTGGGGAAGCTGGTGCAGAAGTGCCGGTGATGGCGCCATATCAGGGGATCGAGACTACCGAGCGACTGCAAGTAAAAGGCAAGTCACAAAATTCGGTTCGCCTGCAAATGGCGACCGTGCCGGACGAGGCGACCGTTAACGACGGCAGCGTTCCGGAGACGGATTTTACGAACGACACTGTCAAAGTACAGACCCCGACAAAATAAATATTTAGGAGGGCCTCTTGGCCTACATTCAATTTTTGGGTGCGGCAGGAACGGTCACCGGATCGAAACATCTCATCAATACTTGCGCCGACAATTCCGGTACCACGGGTTTCCAAACGCTGATCGACTGCGGGATGTTTCAGGGGCCAAAAGAATGGCGTGAAAGAAACTGGCAAGATACGCCGATGCCCGCGCGGGAGATCGATGCCGTGGTGTTGACTCACGCCCACCTCGATCACTCAGGATGGATTCCACGACTGGTAAAGAACGGATTTCGCGGATCGATCTACGCGACGCCCGCCACCATTGACCTCTGCGGCATTCTTCTGCCGGATTCAGGCCACCTCCAGGAAGAAGACGCGAATTTCTATAACAAGCACAATGCGTCCAAGCACAAGCCAGCTTTGCCCCTCTACAACCTGGAAGAAGCGCAAGAGAGTTTGAAGTATTTCAAGCCGGTGGAATTCGGGGAGACCAAGGTTTTATGCCCTGAACTTTCTTTCCGCTTTGTGCGGGCGGCCCACATCCTGGGTTCTTCCATGGTAGAGGTCACGCTGAATACTGGTGGACAGAAACGACGCCTGCTTTTTACCGGAGACATCGGGCGCGTTCGCGAAACCAGCAGCGGTGCACCGGGCGAAGTCGTGCGTTCCGGGCCCGTGGAGGGCGAAACCGCAGACGTAGTAGTCATGGAATCGACCTACGGCAACCGGCAGCATCCCACGGTCGATCCCAGGCCTGATCTCGCGGCGGCGATCAAGAAGACGGTCGAGCGTGGCGGAACCGTGATCATTCCGGCCTTCGCGGTCGAACGAACGCAGAAGTTTTTATTCATCCTGAAACAGATGATGGAAGCGGGGCAGATTCCCCGGGTTCCGGTTTATGCCGACAGTCCGATGGCGATCAAAGCAGTAGATGTCTTCCTCAAGCACACCGAAGAATACAGCGACGAAACCAAGAAGCTGATCGCGCAGTACGGATCGCCTTTGCAGTGGCCTAACTTCAATTTCGCGTCCACGGCGGAAGAATCGAAGAAGATCAACGACTCGCGCGTGCCCTCGATCATTATTTCTTCCAGCGGCATGGTCACGGGCGGACGCATCCTTCATCACTTGGCGCAACGAATGCCTGATCCGAAGAACGCGGTCATCTTCATTGGATTCCAGGCTCCGGGAACCCGCGGGTTCATCATTAAGAGCGGGGCGCCGGAAGTGAAAATTTTTGGCCGGCCGGTGCCTATCCGCGCGCAAATTCTCACTTTCGAACAATTCAGCGACCACGCCGACACCCGCGAACTGTTGGAATGGTTGAAGACATTCGGCAACCAGCCGCAGGCGACTTATCTGGTCCACGGCGAGCCCGCGGCTTCTTCGCAATTGCGCGATGCGATCACCAAGGAACTCGGGTGGCACGTCGAAGTGGCGCAGTGGATGGAAAAGGTGGAAGTGAAGTAGGAATGACGGAAACTGAACTGAAGACACATCTAGACGAGGCGGAGAAGAATCCGCGGCTGATTGCTGCCGCGGTGTCCGGTCTCTCCGACAAAGTCTTGCGTCGCAAGCCTGCGCCCGATAAGTGGTGCATCGTGGAGGTCCTGGCCCATCTGGCGGACGTTGAGATCGTCTATGCGCATCGCCTGCGGCAGATGCTGGCAGACACTTCGCCGACGATTGCGCCGATGGACCAGAATGCTTGGGCTACTCTGGGATATCTCGATATTCCTGCGCCGGAATCGATCGCCGTGTATGGACTGATCCGCCTGCACAATCTCCGTTTGCTGCGGCGTTTGAAGCCTGGCGATTTGAAAAAGAGCGCACTCCATCCTGAACTGGATCGGGAGTTTACGGTTGCGGAGTTAGTGGAGAGGATTGTCCGGCATGGAACTGGGCACTTGGAGCAGATCGAGAAGTTAAAGGGGTGAGTGGATACGCTAGCGGCTTACTCGCTTCGCTCGAAGACGGGGCAAGCCCCGTCTCTACACGGACAAAAATTTACTTGCGTCCGTAGGAAATTGCCGTATTCTTCGATGGCGAACTAACTTCAGCGCGGTGGCCGGAATTTTGCATTTACCGGCACGCCCCTCCAGCCAGGGTAGCTGAGAGTGATTCGCCCCGAGGAGGATCCCGTCGAAATTGGCTACAGCTAGCGTTCCCACCAGGTCCCTTTCTAGATTTTTTCCCTTCCCACTGAAAAAGAAATCAGCTCGCCTAACCCTGTGGCCATTGGTGGCCGCGACGTTCTTCATGGTCTCAGGCGGAACGTACGGCATTGAAGACATTGTCCACGGCGCCGGGTATGGCCGCGCGATTCTGCTTCTGCTGGTGACGCCCCTGCTTTGGAGTCTGCCGACTGCGTTCATGATCGGCGAACTTTCGAGCGCGCTGCCGTTCGAAGGAGGCTATTACGCGTGGGTGCGCTACGCGATGGGAAATTTCTGGGGATTTCAAGAGGCTTGGCTGTCGCTGGTCGCGAGCATCTTCGACATGGCGATCTATCCCACGCTGTTTGTTCTTTACCTGACACGTCTGTTTCCTTGGTTCGCGGTTGGGCACCGAGGCGTAATGGTGGGGCTGGCGGTGGTAGGGGTTTGCACCGTCCTGAATATTGCCGGGGTCCGCGTGGTTTCAACCACTTCTTTGTGGTTGTTTTTTTTACTGTCGTCGCCGTTTGTAGCGATCGTGATTCTGGCTCCGTTTAAATATGACGCGCTGTTCAACGCTGTGACCACGCCCACCACTTCGCGCGTGAACCTGATCGGTGGGCTCTTGATCTGCATGTGGAATTACATGGGGTGGGACAACGCCTCGACTATTGCTACCGAAGTCGAGCGACCGCAGCGGACATATCCGCGCGCGATGCTAGCGGCGGTGGTGATCGTGGCTCTGAGTTATGTGTTGCCTGTGGCGGCGGTCTGGATGACTCGTTTGCAGCCCGGTGCATGGGAAACCGGTTCTTGGGCAGACATTGCGGGAATGCTGGGTGGCCCGTTACTGCGCGTCGCGCTGGTGCTGGGCGGAATGATGAGCGCCTTCGGCATGTTCAACGCATTGGTGATGAGCTATTCGCGACTGCCGCTGGCCATGGCCCAGGACGGAATGCTGCCGCAGGCATTTGCCAAAGTGACCAAGCGATCGCGGGCGCCCTGGGTGGCGATTCTGGCGTGCGCCGTTGGCTGGGCACTCTGCCTTGGCCTCGGATTCGAGCGACTGGTGACCATCGACATTCTGTTGTATGGCGGGAGTCTGTCGTTGGAATTCGTCGCGCTGGTCATGCTGCGAATTCGCCAGCCGAATTTGTCGCGTCCATTTCGCGTGCCCGGTGGGCTCGCTGGGGCAGTGGCGGTCGGCGTAGCTCCGGTGTTGATGCTTGGGTTTGCAGTGCTGCGTAGCCAACACGAGCAGGTGCTGGGGATG
>DATBAT010000206.1:0-2465 GCA_036271375.1 Terriglobales bacterium | reverse complement strand
CGAAACGAATCACGGCTTTCTCCCAGGCCGACAAGGGCGTTTGCGTCAGCAGGAAGTTGCTAAGCTCTTCCAGATCCTTCGTTTTCTTCAGATGCAGAGTGGTCAGCAGCGTGACCATATACAGAAGAAACTGTGTTCCGTCCCGGACAAGATCCGTAGCCAAATGCATTGCTGACTCATAATCGTGGTCAACAAACGAGAGTACGCAAAGATTGTAACGATCCCGTTCGGTTAACATGGGCTCATCGCTCGCGCCGCAATGAACATCTTATCGACATTCGCCAGCGGGCGCCGCTTTAACTTGCCCGGGGGGCGTTATTTTACATTAACGGAAGTCACTCCCGATGCGGCGAAGTAATTTCGCGTCGTTTCTGGGTCACTTCGACGGTTTGCCGACTACACATCCAAGTGGACGTAATGCGAGTTAACGGGCGCGCCAATTGGCAGCAACCAATCGGCAAACCTCGTTTTTGTCAAATGAGACTGGTGCCCCGGTGCAAACCCGACCAGATTGTTTTCTAATTACAGCGAACCGTAGGGGAGGTGCCCGCGAATCGTGAGCCTGCGAAGACACACTCTTACTCCAATTCTCCTCGCTGCCTCACTTTTTCCCGCACGGGGGGAGCGCTACGCCGCGCGGCATTGCGATTGGCGACGGTCCAATCATAAGGACGCAGCTCTTCGGGATGCTCGCGGACGTAGGCCAGAACGCGATGGCGCTTTTGCGGCCCTCGGCCGACGCTGCTACCGTTGTAGGTCACTAGCTCCGGGTTCACTTTCGCGATCCCCGCCAACGTGGAGCGCCAACGCGCCTTCACCGCGTCGTTCGATATGCCCAGAGCCGCGGCCAGTTCTTCATCGGTGGCACCATCGACGGCGGCAAGCAACAATTCCTGCTCCGCGGGGCGCAAGCGCAGGACCGGCTCCGTATAGTGAAACAACGCCGTTCCTACCGAAGCCGGATTCACGCCGACGATTTCCCGGGTTGCCGAGTTCAGAAGACTATCCGTTTCCGGGAATTCCACCACGGGCGTCCCTCCCGCGCGGGCAGAGCGCTTGAAGAATTCGTCGATGCACTCGGCGAAGACCGTGCGAATGCGATGGCCGCGCGCAAACTTGACAAACTGAGCCCACAGCGGAGCGTAAATCTGGAGCTGTTCCGCCAAAGCCAGGCCGGATCTCATATAGCCGCTGAAATGCAAAAAATCCACCCCGGCCCCAGCGTTCGCTTTCGCGACCTGGTCGCGGCTGGAGACCACGGGCAGTCCTGCCGCGCAGGCTTCCAGAAACCGGGCATCGAGCCCCGGACGTGGGTTCGCGAGTTCTTCGTCCGTGAATCGCGCGGAAACGATAGCTGTCGACGCGCAGGCTACGATCTGGGAATCCTCTGTCCGGATAGCTGCGACGCTCATGAAATAGGGATGAACGCGCAAATGTTTCCAGAGCGCCAGCACCGAGGCCCGGTGGGTGTCGCCAGCCGCGTCCGACACGAAGGTCAGGTATTCCCGCAGATTTGATTCGGTGACTTCCACGCATTGGATCGGCATTGACGAAGGTCCGAAGAGAAGTGTGCGGCGTGCCCGAGGCGTCCTATCTTTTAGGGTATTGTAGCGGGTCCGTCGCTCGGAATACAATTCAACTTCAAATGGATCTGAATGCTGGGTTGATCGGAGGCGAGACCCAGCACGATTCAATGACAGCCGTATTGCTCCTGGCCAAGGGGGAGGCCAAAACAAAATGAAGACTCGTTCGTCGCTACTCATGTTTGCCGTTGCGTTCGCGGCTGTTGTTATGCCACAGCAGATGCAGGCGCAGACCTACCTTCCACAGATTGCCGATGGCGGAAACTGGTATACCGCGATCATGATCAACAACACCAGCACGGCAAGCGCAATCGTCAATCTGACGTTCTTCCAGGACACGCAAAGTGGAGCGACGATTCCCTGGAATCCGCCTTTTGTGGAAGTGAGTTCGACAAACAGCATTAGCGTGCCGGCCGGCGGCACCGTTTACATCCATACAGCCGGGACCGCGACTGCCCTGACGCAGGGTTGGGCTCAAGTGACGAAAACTCAGGCATCGGTAGAGGTCACGGCGATTTACACGTATGAGAGCTTCGCGGGTAGACCGAATCAGGACGGAACTTCGCCCGCGACCGCTGGGGGTTCGCGCATCCTTGTGCCCTTCGATGCGACGTCAGGCTATTCCACCGGCCTGGCGATTGTGAATCCGACGGGCGGGGCCGAGCCAATTGGAGTGAATATCGAATTGGACTCGGGGGCGATTCCCCTTGCCCCGAACACAATGATTTCTCTTCCGAGCAATGGACAGCGTGCATTTAATCTGACGGACTTTTTCCCAGCTGCCGCCGGTCATCGGGGACAGATAGAATTCGTATCAGACGGAACGATCGCAGTTGCAGCTTTTCGCATCAACCCCACTGTGGCGCTCACCTCCATACCGGT
>DATBAT010000205.1:0-18310 GCA_036271375.1 Terriglobales bacterium | reverse complement strand
GCTCCGGAAATCCCGTTTACGATGTTCCACTCTCGTTCTGGGGGCGTTGGCGTACCGTACCCTGCGTCGCCATAGCCACGCTTGATGGACCCTCCCATGATCACGACTCGTTTCAGTTTCTTAAACGTCGCTGGATCTTTGTCGATGGCTTCTCCAACATTGATCAGCGGGCCGATTCCGATCAACGTTATCTGGCCGGGATACTTTTGTATTTGCTCCAGCAGAAAGTCAACTGCTTTGCCGCGCGACGGCTTGGCGAACATGCCGCCCTCGGCATAGCGGTGCTGGCTCATGGGATTCTTAGCTTCGGTCGCGGTTCCCGCCGCCACTGGGATGTCGGGACGCCCGGCTTCGCCTAAAAACCGGTCTGTCAGCTTTGCCCGAAGTTCGGTGTCCCCGAAGGTGGTGGTCACGCCGAGAATTTTCAACTCTGGAGAATGCAGTGCCAGCGCCAGAGCGAAGGCGTCGTCAATGTCGTCTCCGATGTCGGTGTCGATGATTACTTTTTCTGCGGAGGCGGACTCAGCGGGGACGGGCTCCTGCGCTTGTGACCAGCAAGTTGCGCAGAGCAGCAGGGCGAACAATAGCGGTAATCGAGGCATAGCGCCCGATTAAACCAGATCGCGTTCCCTTGAGGTAGAAAAAACTGGCCACGGATTTTCACAGATGCTCACGGATCTTTTTCTTGATTTGTGTTGATCCGCGGAAATCCGTGGCCGGATCTAGGTTCTCTTCTGCGATCGCAGGATAAAGAGAGAAGCCATCAGCAGCAACCCAATCACCAGCAACGTGGCGGCGTCGCCATCCGGCATGGGAACCGGCGGCTGCGGATTCTCCGGAGTCTTCGGCGGATTATTTCCGGGAGGATTGTTTCCCGGAGGCGGTGTCTGCGAACTGCTGCAGTCGCTGCAAACCGGTGTCAATCGCAGCATGGGAAGCGTCGCGGCCGGCATGTAGGCCCTGGCCAGCACCGCAGTTGCGGGTGCCAACTCGGCGGGCGGAAGCAGTGGCGAACTCACTTCGTGTAGTCGCGTGTAGTCCATCGGCGTGGGAGCAACCGGAACGTCCAGACGGCCTTCCACGTCACTCGGAATTGCATCTACCGGAGTCTGTGGAACGAAACTGATTTGATTCGCGCAACGGGCCCGCACCAGGTAGTGTCCATCGGCCAGAATCAATTCGCCGGCGTGGACGGTGAGTTTGCGCTTGGTCCAGAAAATCTTTCCGTCTTTGCGGTAGCTGACGAATGCTGGTGTGTTGTTCTTGATTCGAATCAGGCGAACGTGTTTGAAGTCAAAATTCTTGTAGTGGGCCCGAAGGCTATCGCTGGTCCCCATAGCGCGCTGCAATTCCGCGGGCGAATAGACACCGCCAGAAACCAACGAAAACGGAAACACCGGGTGCGCTGGGTGCTGCTTTGAACTTGCGGTGAGCAAGTGTGCCGAAGTCTCCCAGGAAGCATCCTGGGTGCTCAATGACGCGCCCGACGCGGCGTGGGCCGCACTCGGTTTTGCAATCGACGGCGTCTTCGAGCTGTTGCAACCGGAAAGAACAGCGGTTGCGATGATCAGTGCCCAGAGCTTATTCATAAAAATTTTAACTTCTAACCGGCGGCGCCATCTGGGGGCTGGCGGACGTCGCTGTCAGGCGCATTCGCGCCAGTTGCCAATTTCTTTCATTCCCATGCCACGGCTGTGCTCGAAGAGTCTTACCAGGTGGCGGGAATGTTCGAATTCGTGAATGTCGGCCCAGACTTCCGCTTGCATCGACGTCTCGTGAGTCTCGGATTCCCCACAGGTGGCGCAACGTGTGTGCAGAGTGCGGGGTGCCGAAGCCTCCACCGCAGCGGAAAGTTCGACGAAGACGCAGCGGACTTCCTTGATTTCCTCGTTCTCGCCGATCAGGTGTTCGTAGCGTAGTAAGAATCCAAATCCCAGTTTGCGGGCGTGGCCTTCGGCTTCTTGCCGGGTGTGAAATGGGCCGTATTCCGCGCGCAAGTCTTCGGTCGAATCGCAGGCCATCCAGAATGTGTCTTTATGCGGCATTTGTGGCTGGTCGCATCCTTTCGCGGGCTCCCTGAGCACGCTGGTCGTTCAACAGTACAGCCCTGATTTTGCAATTGGGGTACCTGCAAGCGGCAGGACAAGTATTGACGCGAAAGGAGTTAGGCCGCTCAACGAAAATGGGAATGCAGAAATAGGTGCAAAGTTTTGCGACAGTTTGCCGAACGAGACAGTTTCAGGTAGGCGTAGCGACAGGTGTCCTCACCTGTCGGACGGACGAAAGGAACAGGTTTCAGATGGTGACGTTTGGAGGCAAGGGCTGCAGTCGCGGTAAGGGAGTCGACTTTAGGCGTGTCCCCCGATCCGCTTGTAGATCGCTTTAGGGGCGGGTTGGCCGTTGCTGCGCTGGCGAACCTCAGGCGCTGAAGCGCCGGGTCATGCTGGGAGTTTACGGTACGGCTGAAGAGCGTACCCTTCCCGATATCCAATTCGCAAGAAACCCGAGTGCGAAACCCGAAACCCCGAAGCCCGATAACCGGTTCCTTTCCGTCCGTTCGACAGGTGAGGACACCTGTCGCGACGTGTGTTAGGTCGTACGTGATTTTCCTATTACTAAGGGAACTTCTCTTGCGGTTGGCATGAGCGGCGGAGTGCATTAGCATCGTTAAGTAAGACTTTTTTGTCCTCATGGGAACACGCCGCGAACCTCGAGTACCTGCCCGCCTGCCAGTGCGAATCTTTGGCTCAGACGCCAATGGCCGTCCATTTTCGGAGAACGTGGAGACGGTAGACATCAGCCGCTACGGCGCGAAGCTGGAAGGAATGAAAGCCTTACTGGTGGCCGGAGAAGTCGTGGGCATGAGCCACGGCGCCAGCAAGGGCCGATTTGTGGTGCAGTGGGCTGGGCAGCCGGAGACGAGCCAGGGCGGTCAGGTTGGGCTGCTGAACAACGCGCCCGATAAATGGACGTGGGAGACGCCTCTGCCGCCTGCCTACATTGATAACTACGCCGGCGGAGCGCGCGCTGCCGGAGACCGCCGCAAGCATGTGCGGATAAAGTCGGTAACCTCGGTACAGGTGCTGCCCGAAGGCGATGCCGCGCCAATATGGGGCAAGACCGTGGATATCGGCGAAGGCGGGTGTTTCGTCGAGATGCCAATTCCGCTCGAAGTGAATACCCGCATCAAAATCACTCTCTGGATCAACGACCGTAAGTTGTGGTCGAAAGCCAAGATCGTCAGCAAGCGCCCGGGATTCGGCAACGGCGTGCAGTTTACCGACATGTCCGCCGCCGACACGCAGGTGTTAAATACCTTCCTCAAAAACCTGCGAGAGTCGCGCCAGAAGGCTGCCGGTACTCCCTAGGGCGCAGCAGCCTCCAGGCCAACCGCCGGTTCTGATACCGCCGCGATGTCTTCCGGCCAGCGTGAGCCGCCGTGACCGGCCACGTAGAGCGCCAGTTCGAGGCGGCTCCAGACGCCAAGTTTGTCGAAGGTGTTGCGCAAATAATTCTTGATCACTTGTTCGGTTGTATTCAGGCGATGGGCGATGTCGCGGTTGGTGAGGCCTTCCCACACCATGAGCGCGACCTGGGCTTCTTTGGCGGTGAGTTGATCACGTGGTTGCATGTTGGCTTTGCTCCTTCTGGTACATGGCAGTTGCAAGTTTGACCCGCTTGCGGCCTTCGCGAATTCCGGCCCGCAGAAACATGGTGCGCAGGTGCTGTTTAACGGTGCGGGGACTGATTTTTAATTGGCTGGCGATTTCTTTGTTGCTGCAACCCTGTACCAGCAATTTCAAAACTTCCGCATCGCGCGGAGTAATTTTTATTTCGCTAAGATCTCTCACGCTAGCCTCGCTGGCCGCGTTCGCGGCACACTTTCCTAGAGCAACTCTTTCGCCAAATGTTCACCCCTGGTGGAGAATGGGCGCGTCCCTTTGGATCGTGTAACTTCGCGGAAATTGAGGATCAGACCGGGGGAATTTGGCAGTCCGCGAACGGGATTTTGGGGACCGGAACGGGAAGACAGCGCTTAGCATTTAGCGCTCAGCATTCAGTCCCTGAGGCATTCAGGATGAGGCTCAAAGTCTTTCACCACGGAGACACGGAGAAAACCCAATCTTTGTCTTTCGATCTTTCTCCGTGACTCCGTGACTCCGTGTCTCCGTGGTGAAAAAACCGCCACGGAGTCCACGGATCTTGGAAATGTGTGGTCATTAATCCGTGCAAATCGGCGGAAATCCGTGGCGCTCTTGATCTTCCGTTGCCCCACTTTCGTGCCAGATTCGAGATTTTCTAATTGGATTACAATGTTTTGGAGTACTATCCCACCGACTTTGGGACGCCGGCAGAAGTGAAGGACAAAGCCATCATTACGCAGGAATCACCGACCGCCAGTCAGCCCTCGTTTCAACAGCTGCTGGCAGCCGCGTTCATTGTGCAGGAGCACAATGACAAGCTGCATTCGACCAACGATCCGGATGCGGCCTACACCCGGACTCTGGCCGAGATCGTTGAAACCGAGCGCCTGATCCAGGACCCGCGAGTCGACTTCCACACGGCGCTTGAGTTAATCGCCGAACGCACCCATACCGTGACACGCGCCGATGGGGTCGCGCTGGGTCTGCTCGAAAACGGAAAACTCATCTATCGCGCCGATACCGGCGATGCAGCTACGCAACTCAATGCGCCGGCGCTGATTACCGAGACGCTGGCGGCGGAATGTTTCCGCACCGGCAAGGCATTGCAGTCGACCGAGAGCCGCAGCGACGACCGCATCGATCCGATTTTGCGGCAGCAGTTGGGAGTGGAATCCTTGTTGGCTGTTCCTATCCGACAAGAAGGCAAGATTTCCGGAGTTCTCGAACTCAGGTTCAAACGACCCAACGCATTCCAGCCTTCCGATCTCCGCACGCTGCAACTGATGTCAGGACTGGCCGGAGAAGTTCTTGGCAAGAAAGCTAAGCAAGGTTGGAAGCAGGCCCTCGCCAGCAGCGAAGAAGCGGCCGTGCGTTCGGTGCTCGATCACATTCAGCCCGAGCTAGACCGCTTTGAAGACCACGATGAGGAATTTGCCCGCGCTGTCTCCAGCCTTACCGGAGACACCTCGCAACTGGATCTGCACAGCATCGATCTCACACATTCAGAACCGCCGCCTCCGGCCGAGGCGATGACTCACGTTTCGAAGCCACCCGCGCAGAAACAAAAGCACAGCGGGTATTCGGAAACACTTTGCGTGCGCTGTGGACACGCCTTCGCCGGCGACGAATCCTTCTGTGGCCTGTGTGGTGCGATGCGCGGCGAAGATTCGCCCGTGGTGCTGAATCCAAAAACTCCAGCATGGACTTCGCTATGGGACATACAGGCCAGCGCTTCCACCGAAGAATCGGTGATCAAGCAGCCCTCGAACGGCGACGGCGCAAGCCGGTCGAATGGCCATAGCTTCTCGCATCAAAATCCGGCTTATCCAGAACCGTCCGATCAAGATCTGGAAGAAACCGTTTCCCGTCTTTCCGGGGAACCGGAATTTGAAGAAGCGGAAGACGTCCCTGTCCGCTTTGCGGCAGAGGAAGAGAACCGGCGTGCGGAAACGCATGCGGTATTCAACCTGGCCGGCCAGGAAACCCAAGCGCATCTCGAGGTTGAAGAGGAACCGGCAGAGAGTGGCCCCGTCCAGGAAAGCCTGCTGGCCAAGGTTTGGCGGGAGCAACGCGCGACGTTGTATCTGGCCGCCGCCTTAGGCGTGCTTGCGGTGGTGATTGTCACCTGGATACTGCAACCGCCGCCGCCGGCGCCCACCGTGGCCGCCGCCCCTACGCCAGCAACGATCGCGCAAGCTGTTCCGGCACCCCGCGAACTGAGCACGATGGACAAAATGCTGGTTGGCTTGGGGTTGGCGGAGGCTCCGTCTGCTCCCGTACATTTGGGCAACCCCGACGCTAAAGTTTGGCAGGATGTCCATACCGCGCTCTACTATTGCGCCGGCGCCGAACTCTACGGCAATACCAAGGGCGGTAAAATCACGCGCCAGCGTGACGCCCAGCTCGACCAGTTCCAGCCTGCAGCCGGCAAAGCCTGCGAATAGTTTTTTGCACCTGCCCTTCCGGGTTTACTCACTTCCCGTTTGACATCCAATTGGTTGTAGAGTGGAATTATCCAATTCCAAAGAGAATCTTTCTGGAGAGATCACGTGGCCAATGCATGGAATGAGTCGGGAGACCATGACCGCCTTCCGGAACGGAGCGCTTCCAGCTCCGGAATCGATCGGGCCGACCTCTGGGGTGAAACCGATGCGCCTCCCGAAGAGAACGAACTTCGTGTCATCGATCTGCTGAAGCGGCTGGAAAGCGCGAGCGACACCGGAGCGGCGCCCGCCGTCGAACGCACCAAACCCCAGCCTACGAAGTGGGCGCAGTGGGACCCGGAAGTTACCTGTTCCGCCTGCCAGTATCTGAATCCCGCCGACCAGAAGTTTTGCGGCTACTGCGGAACGTCGTTGCAAACGGCAGCTGCAGCACCGGCCGTGGCGAAGAAGACAAACCCCGAAGGTCCGCGGGTGCAGGAGTTGCGGGAAGAAGAGACCAGACTGCAATCTGAGGCGCTGCGCGCGCAGCAGACGCGTGAGCAGGAGGCCCGGGAAAAAGAAGCGCGTGAACTCGAGTTACAGACCCGGGAACTCGAAATCCAGCAAAGAATTGCGCGGGAAAGAGCGGAGCGTTCGCGTTTGGAGGCTGAGCGACCCGAGCCGGAACCGGCATTTATTTTTGATGAAATAGCGGACGAAAAGCCGCAAGTGGCGCAGGCCTCCATGTTTTCGCAGTTCGCTCCTCAAATCAACGATACCGATGATGTCGAGCTGGAATTCTTGCGCAATAAGGCATTGGGTGCTCCCGAACCCAATCGCAGTTGGAGAATCCCGGTAGCTGCGGCGGTGCTCGCGATGGTTGGCTTCGTGGGATACCGCCTGTACAACGGACTGGGTATTGTGCCGGAACAGTTGTCGGCAGCTTTGCATCCCGCGAAGGAGGCTGCGCCGCAACCTGGGCCTTCCGATCAAACGCCTGTCGCCGACAGTGATTCTTCCGCCAGCGAGACCGTGCAGGAACCTTCCGCATCCTTGCCGGCAACGCCTAAGGCGGGTGCAGTGGCGAAGGCAAAGGCTCCGTCTGCTCCGCTGCGTGGTGAAGACCATGCAGCAGTTACTCCGGCGACGCAGCGCTCACGCGAAAATGCCGCTTCGCCCGTGCCCAGCCCGACTGGAGCGATTGGCGGCAGGGAAGAACTGACCCAGGCGCAGCATTACCTGGCGCCAGCGACACGTAACAGTGCGGAGGCGGCGAAGTGGCTATGGAAAGCCGTGGGAAAAGAAAATCCGCGCGCCGTTTTGTTGCTCTCTGACCTTTACGTGAACGGCGACGGTGTGGCCAAGAGCTGCGATCAGGCGCGGTTGCTGCTGACGGTCGCCGCCAAGAAGGGCAACAGCGACGCGGGGTCACGATTGAGCAGTTTGGATTCGTGCCAGTAGAAGCTGCGAAAAATAATTGCCTTTCGGTTTGAAGGTTAGGTCTATTGGCGCTGCCAGACGTTGCGGAGCAACGTCTCTACAGGGGATATCTCCAGATGGAAAACAAAAAGGCCTCGCTTGCGCGAGGCCTTTTAAATTTCGATCCAGTCTTAGCTGCTGGCTTGGTGCTCCAAGTCCAGGATGCTGTGTTCCCAGCTTTCCAGCAGATCAGGCGTGGGCTGGCTCTTCGTGGCGGCGTGCTTCGTACCAGAGGGCCAACTCGACTCGATTCCAGAGTCCGAGCTTGTCATAGATGACTCGGAGATAGTTCTTAATAACGTGCTCTGTGGTTCCAATGGCGTCGGCGACTTCACTGTTCTTAAGTCCCTGGGCGACGAGTTCGATAACTCGCTGCTCTCGTTCACTGGGAATGCGCTTTCCGTACCGTTCGTCTGCGAACATAACTGCCTCCGATATAAAAGTGTTGCGAGTTTCACCCGCTTAATTCCACCGGTAATGCCAAAACGTAAGAAGAGGCGATTGAAGTGGGCTTTTACCGTTCTCCGGGCCATCTTGAGCTGTTTGGCGATTTCCGCATTGTCACAGCCCTGAAGCAGTAGTTCCGCAATTTGCTGCTCTCTAGGTCCGAGCCGAACTGGTTTATCGATCATTACTACCCCCGTTATTGGTATTGACTGCTCCGGCAAGCTGTTTGGGCGAGTGCTGTGGCCTTGAGGGTGGTGGATCGTTCGAAGAACGTCCCACAAGACCCAATTGCCGGGTTCTTACCGTTTCTCATAGCATTCGCCGTGCCAAGCTATGACCTTTTGCGTGGGGGATTTTGCGAATAGATTTCCACAAGCCGACCGGCTCGTATATGTCCCTGTGCAAGTGGCCCGCCAGAATTTCCACAGGGCTACAGGTGCCCTTTTTCGGTACGCCTGCTTCAAGGCATTAGTCATTGCATACTCGGAACGGCAACAAAACAAAGCACCAAAGTAATGGACTACTGGGTAATCACCTTGGTTCGGGTTTAAGTCCCGAAATCGGGTGAATTTTCAGTCATTTTTTCATACAGCCTTTCCTTTACAAACCCTTGGATTTACTTGGGTTCCACACGGGTCACCGCTGGAAATTTAAGGTAAATCCCCTAGGACAAAATTCCTCGGATTGTGTGTCATTTTGGAACTAATTACACTTTCGTACCAATCGGGGAAAGCTGGCCCTCCCAGTAGTTCTAAGCCTTACTATCACCATCGGATGGGCGAAGAAAAGGAGATATTCGGCGGTTCGTTGTCCACAGGACCCGTATGCAAAGTTTTGCCGCTAAAAGGGTCACGAGGTATCTGTTTCGGGAAAACGAGTCTTCGAGAGGGAGATATCGATTGGAGCAGTGGAAAGGCTGCCCTATACTCGGGTGCAATCGCATGCAGCTTATATGAAGATTTCCGTGGTCGTGCCCGTCTATAACGAACTTCCTACTCTGCGCATTGCCCTCGAGCGCGTGGTTCGTGTACCTCTGGAATTGGAGGTTCTCTGCGTCGACGACGGCTCGACTGATGGCTCGGACAAATTGCTGCTGGAGTTGCAAACCGAATATCCGCAAATAAAGGTACTGCAACAGCCCCGGAACATGGGGAAGGGGGCTGCACTTCGGCGAGGTATTCAGGAGGCCACTGGCGAGTTCCTGATCATCCAGGACGCGGATTTAGAGTACGACCCGGCCGATTACCCCACCCTGCTGGAGCCGCTGATCCAAGGCAAAGCGGACGTGGTTTATGGCTCGAGATTTTTGGGCAGTCGCCCGCACCGTGTGCTGTATTTCTGGCATTCGCTGGGAAATCGCTGGCTGACTTTTGTCTCCAACTGTTTGACCAATATCAATCTTACGGACATGGAGACCTGCTATAAAGCGTTTCGGCGGGAAGTGATTCAGTCCATCCCCTTGAAAGAAGATCGGTTCGGCTTTGAGCCGGAGGTTACGGTAAAGGTCGCCAAACGGCAGCTGCGGATTTATGAGGTCGGAATCAGCTATTGGGGCCGGACTTATGAAGAAGGGAAGAAGATTGGGTGGAAAGATGGGTTTCGGGCATTGTGGTGCCTGCTGAAGTATTGGGCCACCGAGAAGAGTTTTTCACCACGGAGGCACGGAGACACAGAGAAAAGCTAACGCCAAGGCCAGTCTTTTTTTGTTTCGGCCAAGTTGCCGGGGTGAAAGTTTTTGCGCTGTCGGGTACGAATTGCACTCATCAGTAAATATTGTCGGGATTTTGGCAAAAGCTTTATTTACAATTAGGTGGACATGACGGAAAGCCAACGATGTTACCGCCGCGCGGTGGCGGGTGTTCTCGAAGTAGCCTGCCGGTGCTCAAGCCGGAGCTAGTTTTCTTCAGCCCATTTTCCGCAGATCTTGTCTGAGTCCAGTCGTACCTTTCGACGCATAAATTAAATAAATACTTTGGAGGTCCAAGGATTTGACTGCTAGCCACCTAATCGCGCCGCACGGCGGCGAACTCGTGAACCTGATGGTCCAACCTGAACGCGCCGCTGAATTGAAGGCGCAGTCGAAAGAGTTTCCTTCGTGGGACCTCACCGCCCGCCAGGTTTGCGATCTTGAACTGCTGTTATGCGGGGGGTTTTCACCTTTAAACGGCTTCATGACCCAGGCCGATTACGACGGCGTCTGTAAAAACATGAAGCTGGGCAGCGGCGTGCTCTGGCCGATGCCGATTACGCTCGACGTAAAAGAAGAGTTTGCCAAATCGCTGAAGCCGGGAAGTAAAGTGGCGCTGCGCGACGGCGAAGGTGTGATGCTGGCGGTGCTGAGCGTGGAAGAAATCTGGCAGCCTGACCGCGCGGCGGAAGCGAAGTCGGTGTTTGGTACTACGAGTGTGGCGCATCCGGGCGTCAACTACTTGCTCAATCAGTCCGGCGCCTGGTACATCGGCGGCAAGCTCGAAGGATTACAGGAGCCGTCGCATTACGATTTCCGCTCGCTGCGTTTGACCCCTGCCGAAATCCGGGCCGAGTTTGCCCGCCTGGGATGGCGGCGCGTGGTGGCCTTCCAGACGCGTAACCCAATGCACCGCGCTCATCAGGAATTGACCCTGCGGGCGGCCAAGACGGTGGAAGCGAATCTGTTGCTCAATCCGTCGGTCGGAATGACCAAGCCGGGCGATGTGGATTATTTCACTCGCGTCCGTTGCTATCAGTTGTTGTTGTCGAAATATCCTCCGGGAACCGTAAAGCTGGCGCTGCTACCGTTGGCAATGCGCATGGGCGGACCGCGCGAGGCGATCTGGCACGCGCTAATTCGCAAGAACTATGGCTGCACGCACTTCATCGTGGGACGCGACCACGCCGGCCCGGGCAAGGACGAGACCGGTAAGCCGTTTTACGGACCTTACGAGGCGCAGGAACTTTTCAAGCAGCATGAAGCGGAGATCGGCGTCGCTATGGTGCCGTTCAACATGATGGTCTATCTCGAGGACGAAGACCGTTACGTGCCGACTGACGAAGTGAAGCCGGGCGCGCGCGTGCTGGATATTTCCGGCACCGAATTGCGGCAGCGGCTGAATGAAGGGCGCGATATTCCGGCATGGTTTACCTATCCGGAAGTAGTGCAGGAGTTGCGCCGCAGCTTCCCGCCTCGCCACAAACAGGGCGTGACGATCTTCTTCACCGGGCTTTCGGGCTCGGGCAAGTCGACCATCGCGAACGTGCTGATGACGAAGTTTCTGGAGATTGGCGGACGTCCGGTGACCATTCTCGACGGTGACCTGGTGCGCAAACATCTGTCGTCGGAGTTGGGATTCTCGAAAGAGCACCGCGACATCAATATTCGACGCATTGGCTACGTGGCGTCGGAGATCACCAAGAACGGCGGCATCGCGATTTGCGCGCCGATCGCTCCTTATGATGCTACCCGCAAGGCGGTCCGCGGCATGGTGGAATCGGGCGGCGGATTCATTTTGGTACATGTATCGACTGGCATCGATGTCTGTGAACAGCGCGACCGCAAGGGCTTGTACGCCAAGGCCCGCGCCGGGATCGTGAAGGAGTTCACCGGCATTTCGGACCCGTATGAAGAGCCGAAGGATGCTGAGGTGGTGATTGATACCGCGAACCTTACCCCTGAAGAGGCAGCGCAGGAGATCATGCTGCATCTGGAGCGGGAGGGGTTTCTGGGGGTTGGGGCCTAAAGGCCCCGGGGCAGGCGCTGCTCATTACTTGTTTCGTGGCGAGGGTAAGAGAGACGTAGCGGAGCTACGTCTCTACACTTTGTATCTTTTTTTAGAGACGTTGCTTCGCAACGTCTGACCACCACTGCTCTTAAATGGCTGATTCCGAAGACATCTTGCTGCGCATTCGGGCTGCACTTTCTGCGGCGCGGGAAGTTTTTCAAGACTTCACGCCGGGGAAAGTCGCGGCTGAATATAAAGCGGGCCTTGATCCGGTGACTTTGGCGGACACGGCCGTCGACTCCGTGCTGCGCAGAGCTTTGCAGCGGGACGGCGAGGGCTGGCTTTCGGAGGAAACTCCGGATGATTTCGCGCGGTTGGAGCAGCGGCGATTGTGGGTGGTTGATCCGCTGGATGGGACGCGCGAGTTTGTCGAGGGTGTGCCAGAGTTTTGCGTTTCCATTGGGTTGGTGGAGGATGGGCGGCCGGTGGCGGGGGGCATTTTGAATCCCGTGACGGATGAATTGTTTCTTGGGTCGGCTGCGGGAGTGACTTACAACGGCAAGCCTGCCCAGATCAGCCAGCGGAATTCTTTGGCGGGCGCGACCGTTCTCGCCAGCCGCAGCGAGACCAAGCGTGGCGAATGGAAGCTGTTCGAGGTAGCCGAGTTCATCGTGAAGCCCATGGGTTCGGTGGCTTACAAGTTGGCATTGGTTTCGGCGGGCTTGGCGGACGCAACTTTTACGCTGACTCCCAAGCATGAGTGGGACGTGGCCGGGGGCGTGGCTTTGGTGGAGAGTGCGGGCGGGGCTGCGCTTACTTTGGACGGGGCGGCGTTGCGTTTTAACAATCGGTCGATTCTTCTTTCCGGGTTGGTGGCGTGCGGGCCTTTTTTGCGAGAGCCGTTGATGCGGTTGGTGGGTGGGAAACTTAGTTTCTAGTTAACGGTTCTTAGTTCTTAGTTTGCTACGTCCTTTGGTGTGACTCGCGTAACTTCCGGTGGTTCCTGTCTGGCGTAACCTAGTAGTTCCCGTGAAATTTCTTAGGCCAATCCTTTTTTTGCTGCTGGCTTTGGTGGCGGCGTGTTCGCGCGACCCAAACGTGCGCAAGCAAAAGTATTTTGCCAGTGGTAAGGAGTATTTCGAACGCGGCGACTTCCGCTCGGCCGCGATCCAGTTCAGCAATGCGGCGCAGATCGATCCGCAATTTGCCGAGGCGCATTATCAACTGGCGCGCGCTTATCTCAACCAGAAGCAATGGACGCCGGCGTTTCTGGAACTCGGCCGCAGTGTGGAATTGCAGCCCGACAACTACGCGGCGCATGCCGATATGGCCACGCTGCTGATCGCATCGGAGCAGTTGAATGTCGCGGCGGAGCATACCAAGCTGCTGCTGGAGAAACAACCCAACGATCCGCAGAGCCATATTGTGCAGGCGAAATTGCTTTCGGCGCAGGGAGACTTGGCGGGGGCAGTGAAGGAAGTGCAGCGGGCGATCGAGTTGGCGCCGAACCGGGGAGACTCGTATCTTGGGCTGGCGGTCTTGCAGATGAAGATGGGGCAGGAGACCGACGCGGAGCCTAATTTCAAGAAGGCGGCGGAACTCGATCCGCAATCGGCAGTGACGCAGCTTGCGCTGGGGCGCTACTACCAGTCGGTGAACCAGTTTGCCGAGGCGGAGGCGCAATTCCGGCACGCGGCGCAGATCGATCCGAAGAACACGGAGCCGCGAACCGCGCTGGTGCGCTTGTTGATGGCGGAGGGCGAGAAGGGCCAGGCGGAGGTCGCGCTCAAGCAGGCCAAGTTGGACTTTCCCAACGACTCCGCCGGGTATCGCATGCTCGGAGATTTTTATTTTGCCACCGGCGATACCGCGAAAGCGCTGGCGGAGTACAACTCGCTCTACGCCGCGCATCCTTCTGATCCGCAGGTCAAGAAAAACTACATTCAGCTCCTTATTATCGCGAACCGGCTGGATGACGCGCGCAGGTTAAACGATGAAGTACTAAAAGCTAACGGCAACGACACGGAAGCGTTGATCTACCGCGGGCAGATCCAGTTGCACGATGGTCACGCATCGGATTCCGCTACCACGTTGGCGACCGCGATCAAGAACGATCCGGATAACGGACTGGCGCACTATCACCTGGGCGTGGCTTTCGATCAGCAAGGAAACACGGCGCGCGCCGAACAGGAGTGGCGGGAGGCGGCGCGGTTGCGTCCGGATTTGGTGGACGTGCAGCGGGCGTTGGCGGCGCTGGCTTTGCGCCGTGGCGACATGGAATCGCTGGAGCAGGCAGGGAGCCAGATTATCGCCCTGCAACCGGGAGCGCCGGATGGATACGCCTTGCGGTCGAATTCCTTTCTTAAGCGCAAACAATTTCCTTCTGCAGAGCAGGACGCTTTGAAAGCGGTTGATGTCGCCCCCCAGAGTGCCGCGGGATATATCGCTTTAGGAAATGTAAAGTTTGCTCAGAATAAATATTTCGAGGCGGAGAAGGCTTATCGGCAAGGGCTGGAACATGATGCGGGGTCTGCGGAGGCCTTAGCTGGGTTGATGAGGACGTATCTTTCCCAGCAGCAAGCGGACAAAGCCATCGCGGTGGCAAACGCCCAGATTCTTAAGGCTCCAGACAACAGCGCGTTTTATGACCTGCTGGGAAGTGCCTTGTTCAACAGCAAGAAGGATTTTTCGGGAGCGGAAGGGGCGCTCAAGAAATCTGTCGCGCTCGATAAGCGGAATTCGGATGCACTGGTGAAGCTGGGGCAGGTGCTAAGCGCCGAGGGCAAAGTGGATGAGGCGATTGGGATGTATCAGCAGTATTTGCAGGAGAATCCGCGAGACGCCGGGTTGTACATTTTTAGCGGTCAGCTTTATGAGCTGAAACAGGATTGGACGCGGGCACAGCAGATGTACCAGAAGGCGTTGGATTTGGTTCCCGACAATCCTTTGGCTTCGAACAATCTGGCGGCGGTGATGGTGCGCACCGGGGAAAATTTGAACGTTGCCTTGTCGCTGGCGCAGGCGGCCCGGCGGGGGATGCCGGAGTCTCCGGATGCCGCGGACACACTGGGATGGGTTTATTACAAGAAGGGGATCTACGATTCAGCGGCGGACTTGTTTCAGGAGGCGCTAAAGCTTGCGGCTAAGAGCAAGAGACCTGAGGATGCCGGTATGCATTACCACCTGGGCTTGGCTTATCAGAAGACGGGGAAGGCAGCGTTATCGCGGCGAGAGTTTGAGGCGGTGTTGCGGATTGATCCTGGGTACCAGGATGCGGGGGAAGTGCGGGAGTTGTTGGCGGGGTTGAAGTAGCACTTTCCGCTTAGATACGTAGCTTGGCTACGTCTGGGCAGTGCCCATTGCGTTGGGGTTGGTGGTGGGAGACGTTGCGGAGCAACGTCTCTAAACTTATTTTCCGGCAGCGGCTCGATCGACGAACCACAGTAGTTCGCCATTTTTTGGATCTACTTTTGTTGCCGGGAAATCCTGACGTTCTTCCAATATTTGGCGGACTTTTTCTTTCTTTCCTTCGCCGCTTACCAGGAACATGTCGCAGGCTGCGGTGTTCAGCACGGGGTAGGTGAAGGTGAGGCGGTTGGTGTCCATTTTTTCTACGCGGTTGGCTATGAAGATTTTGTTTTCTTCTTTGAGGCCTTTGGAGTCGGGGAAGAGGGAAGCGGTGTGGCCGTCGGGGCCCAGGCCCAGAAGAACCAAGTCGAAGCGCGGGAACTCTCCGGGTTTCAATGCAAAGAAATTAACGACGGTCTTTTCATATTCCCGGGCCACGACATCGGCGTCTGTTCCCTCTGCGCGAACTCTAAATATATTTTCTGCCGGCACCGGGACCTTCGACAGCAGGGCATTGTTCACCATACGGTAGTTGCTGTCGTGGCTATCGGGGCCTACGTGGCGTTCGTCCCCCCAGAAGAAGAAAATTTTGTTCCAGGGGAGTGAGGCGAATTTTCTTCCGGCCAGTTCAGAGTAGAGCGCCTTCGGGGTTGAGCCGCCGGAGAGAGCCACAGTGAAGCGTCCCGTTTTAGCTACGGATTTTTGCGCGCGGCTGGCGAATTCTTCGGCGGCGCCGTCGAAGAGGGCTTGCGGGTTGTCGAATATGCGAACTTGGGGAGTGGCCATCGCTGCGATTTTATCGCATGGAACCGCTGGGGTGCCGTCCCGTCCATGCGGGCCTCAGTCGTTTCTTGGGCTTTCGCGGCGTTTCCGCGCCGGGCTTTCTCATTACGCCCCCGCGGCTGAGCGCCGATCGGCATGATGGAGGATTTTGAACGGTCAGCACTTAGCAATTAGCACTTCGTAATTAGCCGGGTAATTATGCTGCGGACTTTACCGACGCGCACCTTGCTGCGCCCAGCAGGGCCAGCCGGTCGTTGGTGATCACTTTTACCGACATGCTTTCCATCAGCGGCTTCATGCGGCCTTTTTCTATGAAGGACTTCATGAACTCCGGGCCTTTCAGGCGTGGGAGGATTTTTGGCGCGATGCCGCCGGCGATGAAGACACCGCCGAGGGCCATGCTTTTCAGCGCCATATTTCCGGCTTCTGCGCCGTAAATCGAGACGAACAAATTGAGGGCCTGGTCGGCGAGTGAATCTTTTCCCGACAAGGCAGCGTTGGAGATGGCGGCCGCTGGGTCGGAGGCGCTCATTTCGTTACTCAGCCATTGCGGCTGCACGCCGCGTCCCGTATCGCGCAGGAAGTCGTAGATGTTGACCAAGCCCGGCCCAGAGAGCAGGCGTTCATAGCTGACGCGTCCGTAGCGCTTGCAGAGGTAGTGCAGGGCTTCGATTTCGAGGTCAGTGCGGGGGGCGAAGTCGGTGTGGCCACCTTCGGTGGCGGAGATGCGGTAGTGCTTGTCGTCCCAGTACAAGACGGCTTCTCCGAGGCCGGTGCCGGCGGCGACCACGCATTGGTTGCCTTTTTCTTGTCCGTCGCCTTTGCTCAGCGAAACCATGTCGGCGGCGTCGAGTGAGGCGATGCCCCAAGCGCTGGCTTCGAGGTCGTTGATGAGCAGCGCTTCTTTGAGATGAAGTTCTTTGGCCAGGCGTTTGGATTCGATCACCCAGGGCAGGTTGGTGGTTTCCACCTTGCCTTCGCGAACCGGGCCGGCCACGCCGAAACAGGCGGCGGTGGGGCGCTCGTTCATGGTGTCGACGAACTTTACGGCAATTTCATCGAGGCTGGAGTATTGGGAACTGGGAAATACCGAGGCCGACACCAGGCGAAAGTGGCCGTCCGTAAAATTGTAAAAGGCGAGTCGCGCGTGCGTGCCACCAATATCGCCTGCCAAAATCATTTCTCGAAGTTCCTCCACTGCCGACCGTCGCGTTCCAAAAGCTCGTCTGCGTCCTTCGGTCCCCAGCTTCCCGAGGTGTAGTTGGGGAAGTTGCGCGGAGGTAACGCCCGCCACAGGTCGAGCACTGGACTGACCACGCACCATCCGGCTTCGACCATGTCGGCGCGCTGAAACAGCGTCTGGTCGCCGATCATGCAGTCGTGTAACAGACGCTCATAGCCGGTGCTGGGTTGTCGTCCAAAGTAGTCAGCATACTCGAAATTCATATCGACCGCGCCCAGGTGCATTGACGGCCCCGGCACCTTGGCGGCGAAGCGCAACGATATTCCTTCTTCCGGCTGGATGTGCAGGATGAGCTGGTTGGGCATGAGGCTGTCGACCGGGGTGTCGCGGAAGAGGACGAACGGCGCCTGGCGGAACTGGATGACGATATGGGTGTTCTGCGACTTGAGGCGCTTGCCGGTGCGAAGGTAGAAGGGAACTCCCGCCCAGCGCCAGTTGTCAATGGCCAGCTTCATGGCGACGAAAGTTTCGGTCTTCGATTCGGGATCGACCTTGGGTTCGTGGCGGTAGGCGGGAACGCGCTCGCCTTTGTTGTTGACGCCATCGCCGTATTGTCCGCGGACGGCCTCGCTGAGCACGTCCTGGTCGGTGAAGGGCTGAATGGCGTGCAGGATTTTGGATTGCTCATCGCGCACCGCGTTGGCATGGAAGGAAATCGGCGGCTCCATGGTGATGAGGCTGATGAGCTGCATCATGTGATTCGGAACCATGTCGCGCAGGGCGCCGGCGGTATCGTAGTAGCCACCGCGATTTTCGACGCCCACGGTTTCGGTCACAGAGATTTGTACGTGATCGATGTAGCGGCGGTTCCAGATGGGCTCGAAGATTCCGTTGGCGAAGCGGAAGGCCAAAATGTTCTGGACGGTTTCTTTGCCCAGGTAGTGGTCGATGCGGTAAATCTGCTTTTCGTCGATCTGCTTCAACAGGCGTTTGTTGAGCACGCGGGCGGAGTCGATGTCGTGTCCGAAAGGCTTTTCGATGATTACGCGCCGCCAGGAATGGTTTTCTTCCTTGGTGAGTCCGACCTCGGCGAGGTCTTCGACAATAGGGCCAAAGAAGTCAGGCGCGGTGGCGAGATAGAAGAAACAGTTGCCGCGGGTGGAGTTTTCCTTTTCGAGTTTGTCGAGCAGGTCTTTCAGCTTGGTGTAGAGCGCCTTGTCGTCGAACTCGGAGGCGACATAGTGAATGCGGCTGACAAGGGACTCCCAGAGCTTGGGATCGAGCTCGGCGGTGGCGAATTTCTTC
>DATBAT010000204.1:0-6979 GCA_036271375.1 Terriglobales bacterium | reverse complement strand
CGCCGGAACCTCGAAAACAGCGAATTCAGCGTGGCGCGGCCATCCTACTACTTCACCGACTATCTGTTCTTTGCGGCTGACTCGCCGTACACCATGTCGGCTGGTGTCGATCCCGGAATCTTGACCAACCAACCGGGCCACTTGGCTAGCAACGTGCGCCACTGGCGAAACCTGGAAATGGGCTCGTTCTTCCAGGACGACTGGAAGGCGACTCGTCGTCTGACCATCAATTTAGGGGTGCGCTATGACCTCTACACCCGCCACACGGAACTCAACAATCAGGTGACGACGTTCATTAAAGGCCCCGGAACCAACTTCATCGACGACATCACCACCGGTGCCGGCACGATCAAGGACGCAAACACGCCCTGCGCCGATCCTCAAGCACAACTTGCCGGAGTTTGCGGACCTGGAGGCTTCGCCGCCGCCAAGAGCCTGGGCAAGGGCGATCACAACAACTTTGGACCCAGCGTTGGATTCGCCTGGGACGTTTTCGGCGACGCCAAGACGTCGCTGCGCGGCGGATTCGGAGTGGCGTATGAAGGAACGCTGTACAATCCGCTCTCCAACTCGCGCTGGAACTTGCCTTACTATTCGTTCAACTCCGCTACCAACGCTTTGGGCGGCGACGTGAACACCGTAATCTACGGGCCCTACACCTGCAACCCAGCCTGCGCCCCGGACACCACCGCAGCCCCCAGCTACACCGGGGCTCCTACCAACCCCAACATGGGAACCGGAGCTCAGGCAACAGGCAACTTCACCGGGTGGGATTCTGCCAACCCGAACTTGGCGCAGCTTACGGGAATCGTCTTCCCGCAAGGAATTCGCGACCCTTACGTTTACAACTATTATTTGGGTATCCAGCGTGAACTAGCTCCAAAGTTAGTGTTGGAAGCCAACTACGTCGGCACCACCGGTCACAAGATCTTCCGGGCTGACAACGTAAACGTCATTCCCGGCGGAAGATTACCGGAAGGCACGTGCGTGACGGATAATCTCGGTCGCGACCTATGCAGTCAGGAGTCGGCAAACAACGCAGCTGGCCGTTTGAATCCGAACTTTGGAACACTTCGCGTGTGGTCTAACGAGGTCAACTCGAACTACAACTCGTTGCAGTTGGCTCTGAAAAAGCAGACTAGCCACGGCATGACCTTCAATGTGAACTACACCTGGAGCCATTCCATCGACGACGGCTCCACTTGGCACAGCGGCGCGACCAGTTCCAACGGCGCAGGCGGCGGCGACGGCTACCAGACCGACGCGACTATTCCTGGATTGGACCGGGGCAATTCGATCTTCGACATCCGCCATCGCCTGGTTGCCAATTACGTCTACGAACTTCCCTTCTATCAAACCCAGCAGGGAGTTGCTGGCCACATCCTCGGCGGATGGCAGTGGAACGGCATCGTTTCCTGGCAGACAGGGGCACACTGGGAACCTTGGACGTTCACCAATGGAGGCGACCCTGTCGGTTCGATTGTGAACGGAGCAGGCGCCACCTGCACCCAGGCCGACATCAATGCGCAGGACTGCTTCAACACCGGCGGCGACTTCAACCTCGACGGTATTCGAAATGATCGACCGAATGCGGCGTCGGATCACTACAGCCCAAGCCACGATCAATGGGCAAACGGCTGGGGCGACCAGTTCCACTTCACTGGCAGCGAAACTGGCGGGTTCTTCAGCGCTCCCTGTCTGGGTTGCAATGGGAACCTTGGGCGCAATACCTTCACCGGACCGAGCTACGTTACCTGGGACACTTCATTGTTCAAGAACGTTCGCATAACAGAACGGGTGAAGATGCAGTTCCGAGCGGAGGCCTTCAACGTTCTAAACCACACCAACTTCCAGCTTCCTGGCTCGGGTGGCGCAACCAACATGCGCACCAACTCCGGAAGTTTTGGACAGGCTGGCGGAACCTTCAACCCGCGCAACCTGCAGTTTGGGCTGAAACTATCGTTCTAAGACGGTCGGTTTATTCCAGGGTCTGCTCTCAAAAGAGCAGACCCTGTTTTTCTTTCCGGGCAAATTCATGAATCCTTCCTCCCTTCCTCGTCTCCGGAAGTTGTTGTCAGTCTTGGCCTTAGTGGCAGGCTTTCACGTCAACTTCACGCAGGCCCAGAAAACCTCGGGCAGCATCGTCGGACAGGTTCGGGTTACCCCCGGCACTGATGTTGGCAAGCCCATTCTGATTGAAGTCGAGGCGAGGGGGGCGGTGGTTGAATCGGCTTACACCGATGAAGAAGGGCGATTTGGTTTCAACAATCTTGTCGGGAATGTCTACCACATCAAGATCAAAGACGATTCCTATTTCCCGTTGACCGAAACGGTGATGATCGATCCGGAGACGACGGCTATCCGTCTGGTCAGCATGATGCTCATCCCGCGCAACCCTGAGAAGGCGGCGCCGTCGGGGATGAGCGGAGGGAATCCTCATCTCATCAACTATGCAGAGATCGACAGCCTTTATCCGCCAGCAGCGGTAAGAGAATTTAAGGCCGGAGTCAAAGCGGATGGACGACGCAAAATCGACGAGGCCATCAAGCACTACGAAAAAGCTGTAAAACTGGCGCCGACGTTTTACCACGCGCGAAACAACCTGGGCACGGCCTACCTCGCCAAGAAGTCCTACGCGGCGGCGCAGGAACAGTTTGAGCAATCGATTCATTTCAACGCGGAAGATGGCGCGGCCTACTTCAATTTAGGCAACGCTTACTACTTGCAGGCTCGCTACGCCGATGCCCGACAATGGCTCGACCAGGGACTGGCGAAGGAGCCGTCGTCGGCTTTTGGACATTTCCTCAAGGGCTCTCTCGACGGCTTGAGTGGCGATCCATTGGGCGCGGAGAAAGAACTGCTGCGCTCGCTCGAATTGGATCCGAAGCTGGGGAAGGCGCATTTGGCGTTGGTGAATCTTTACTTGCGGCAGAAGAAGAATGAGGCGGCGGCAACCGAGCTACGCGCGTTCTTGAAGAACTCTCCTGGAGACCCTCTGGCGACCCAAGCCACGCAGGTGCTGAAGCGAATCGATCCTACCTCTCAGCCTTAAACCTATTGATTCGCGAATTGACAGAACTTCGCTTCGAGGCGGCATGCTTCGGCGTATTCTTTCTTCGAATTCAGTGGGTCGTTCGATTGCTTGTAGGCGAAGCCTAGGTTGAGGTGGGCTTCGGCCAGCGTCGGATCGATCTTCAGTGCTTCCTTGTAGCTTGCCGCTGCTTTCTTGAAATCTTTGGTGCGGCTGTAGGAGATCCCCAGGAAGTTGTAGAGCGGCGCGTCGTGGATGCCCAGCTCGGCCGCTTTCGAGAGATGCGCGGCAGCTTCAGCATAATTTTGCTGTTGGAACTCCAGCATGCCGAGGTCGCGACGAAGTGATGCAAAGTTTGGCTGGATGGCGACGGCCTTCTGCATGTCGGCGATGGCTGCCGGCTTGTCGGTTTTCGATTCGATGAATCCGCGCTCGTACCACGCGCGATAATTTTGCGGGTTATATTTCAGCGCCTTATCCAGCCATTGCTTGGCTTCTTCGGGCTTGTCGAGATTCACCAACGCTCGCGCCAGACCTGCCATCGCTTGATCGAAGTTAGGATTTAAATCCAGACACTTTTGCAATTCAGCGGCAGCCTTTTCCCAATCGTTGCGTCGGAGCGCGTTCTCGCCCAACATGAAAGAGACAATGTACATCCCGGGATCACTCTCGCGAACCTTGGCAAGCGCGGTTTCCCCATCGTCGTAGCTACCCGTCTTAAACAGATCAGCAGCTTTGAGGATGGCATTGAATTCCCAGAGCTTGTCTTTTGGGTCTGGCAGTCCTGCTTTGAGCGCTTCGGCGGAAACTGGTGCGCGGTAGGCCACGTAACCTAGAGCGCGAAGTTTTTCGAGAGCTTCGGGATTTACACCCGTGGAATCCTGCGCGGTGGCGACATTTGTGCTGGATCGCAGTTGCAGTTTTTCTTTCAGCACTGCAATGGTCGCAGTTTGCTGCTTAGCCAGATTGTTTTTCTCTCCCGCGTCGGTGGTCAGGTCGTAGAGTTCTGGCTCAGGCGCTTCGATGTAGTGGTAGCGGCTGGTTTCGAGCGAGCGTAAAGGACTCCATCCAAATGAACTGAAGGGATAGAAGGTCTCGCTGTAGGCGGCGTCTGGTTCGTCTTTCGAAAAGAGACTTGGCGACGCGAACTGCTTTTCGATTGCATCTTTCAGACCGGCAATTTCGAGCAAGGTTGGAGCGACTGAGGTCGTCTCCACCGGACGGCTCACACGGCCCGGGTTGCCGCTTCCCGCGGGCAGTTTAACGATTAGCGGAATGTGGACGGTCGAGTTGTAGATAAAAAATCCGTGCTCGGCTTCGCCGTGTTCGCCTAGCGATTCGCCATGGTCAGATAGGAAGGCAATCGCCGTTCGGTCGTAGAGTTGAGTTCGCTTGAGCCAGGCGATAAGTCGCCCGAGTTCGTGATCGGCATAGGCGATCTCGCCGTCGTACAGGTGGCCCTTGTATTGGCTGCCGTAAGGTTCGGGCGGATCGTAAGGGTTGTGCGGGTCGTATAGGTGCAGCCACAGGAAGAACGGGCGGCGCGGGGTTTTTTGCAACCATTGCAGAGCGTGCCCCACGCTCTCACCGGCGCGGCGGTCGACCAAGCCGATGTCTTTCTTGGCGAAAGTTTGCGCGGAGAAAGCATCGTCGTAGAAATCGAATCCGCGGGCCAAACCCCAACTACGATCAAGCACGAAGGCACTGACCACGGCACCGGTGGCGTATCCGCGTTGCTTGAAGGCTTGCGCAATGGAGCGGATTTGTGGGGCCAGTGGCTGGCCGGTGAAGTCCTGTACGCCGTTCTGGAATGGATAGGTGCCGGTGAGAATCGCGGCATGGGACGGCCACGTCAGGGGCACTTGCGAAATTGCGCGCTCGAAAAGAACTCCATCGCGCGCAAGGCTGTCGATGGTCGGAGTTTTAATCTCTTTGTAGCCGTAGCATCCCAGGTGGTCGGCGCGAACGGTGTCGATGGTGATCAGGATGACGTTGGGCTGCGGCTTGGCGGCAGCGGCCCATGCCTGCGTGAAGGAAAGCAGCAAACCGGCAACGATGTGGAAGATCGCTCTCAAACTTTTATTGAGGCTGAATTTCGCGAGCTTTTTGCCGTTCCTGTTCAGCCTCACCGTCCAATCCCTTGGCTGACAAGGCTTTCGCCAGGGACGCGTGCGCGCTGGCATCCTGCGGGGCCAGTTCCGCGGCGCGACGAAGCTCGGTCAAGGCGTCGTCGACTTGATGTTGGTAAAGCAACATCTCCCCCAAGGCGCGGTGGCCCGGAGCATAGTCGGGAGCAATGGTCACACACTGACGGAATGCAGCGGTCGCATCGGCGCCATTCTTCTGCTGCAAATAGGCCGCGCCAAGATTGTAGGCCGCGGCGAAATTTGTGGGATCAAGTTCCAACGCCCGCTTGAGGGTTGCCACAGACTTATCGAATTCCCCGGTGCGGCCGTAGGCAAGTCCCAATTGAAATGCCGCCAATGCGTATTCCGGACTCAACTGCATTACCTTTTCCAGATGCTCAATCGAGTTTGGAAACTTGCGCATGCGGTAATAATTCAATCCCAGCAAATAGTGAACAGCGACTGAATCGGGTTCGGTTTTGACAGCTTCGTTGAGCTTCGCAATCGAGCTCGCATAGTCTCCATGCTGGCCTTCCGAGAGGGCGTCAGAAATCAGTTCGTAGGTCTGAATACGATCTTTAGGGTCAGGCAGAAGGCGATTGCTGATCGTGGGATTGCCGCCGCCGGAAAATGCCATGTAGCCGAGGGAGCGCAGGCGTTCGGCCAGGGCGGGATCGAGTCCGGATTTTTCGGCCAGCTCTTGATTGCCACTGTTCTCTTTGATGATTCGCGCTAAGAGCGCGCGCATTTCTTCGGAGACAGCTTTTTTCTGGTCGAAGAGGTTTTGCGTTTCTCCGGGGTCTTTACTTACGTCGTAGAGTTCGGCCTTCGGCGCGTCGATGAAGTGATATTTCTGGTTTTCAACTGATCTCAGTTCGCTCCAGTTGAAATGCAAGCGCGGCAGGAAGGTCTCGGCGTAGAGATTACGCGGATCGGTGGGCTTGTCCGCGATTAGCGGCAGCAGGCTTTTGCCTTGAACCTGGGTGGGGACAGGCACTTTGACCGATTCCAGAACCGTCGGCATTAGATCTGCCAGGTTCACTACATTCTCGATTTTTTTGGCGGCCTGACCGGGTAGATGAACGATGACCGGAACATGCAGCGTGGAGTTGTAAATGAAGAAGCCGTGAGTTTTCTCGCTGTGTTCTCCGAGGCCTTCCCCGTGATCGCCGGTCACCACGATGATGGTATTTCGGTAGAGGCCCTTTTGTTTGAGAAAGGAAATCAGGCGGCCTACTTGAGAATCGGCGAAGGCTATTTCGCCGTCGTACGGACGGTCCTTGTATTCCGTGGCGAACGGCTCCGGCGGGCGATAGGGATAATGCGGATCGTAGAGATGCATCCACAGAAAGAATTTCTTCTGCGAATTTTTCTCCAGCCAATCCAATGCCTGGTCTGCAACTACGTTGCCTGGCCGCTCCATCTCGTCGAGGTTCGATTCCTGCAAGCGGCTGAAATCGAAATGGTCATAGTAAAAATCAAAACCGCGATTCAGCCCGAAGCGCGAATCCAGCACTGCCGAGCCAATCACCGCACCGGTAGCGTAGCCGGCATTTTTTAGCACTGCCGCCAACGTCGTCTGGTTCGGGCCAAGCTTGTTGCCGCTGAAGTCGTGCATGCCGTTGAGCGTGGGCAGCGTCCCGGTAAACATCACGGTGTGCGAGGGCAGAGTTACCGGAACTGAGCTGTAGGCGCGCTCGAAGCGGGCGCCATCGGCGGCGAGAGAGTCGATGTTGGGAGTGCGAATCTCCTTGTATCCGTAGCATCCCACGTGGTCGGCGCGCAGCGTATCGATCGTGATCACGACAACGTTGGGCGCCGG
>DATBAT010000203.1:0-10577 GCA_036271375.1 Terriglobales bacterium | reverse complement strand
CCATGCGTTCGCGCATGCGCAGGTTCAATTCTTTGCGAATCATTGGGTTCAAGGTCTGTTTCCTCCAAATTGCCTCTGATATGCCTGTTCCAGCGCCCCCGTCTGAGGTTCAAAACGTACGACTTCCACTCCAGCTCCGATCAAGAAGCGTAACACTGCCGCCGCCTCGTTCTTTCCCCCCGAAATCGTTACTGTCAATTCACAGGCCTGCGAATCAATCACTTTTACGCCTGCCGCGCCCTCGAGAATCCGCGCCTCATCGCCGGACGCATTCAAGATTTCGATCTGATATTTGCGGCCCGAGAGGTTATTCGCATCTGGCAACGCATCCGCTGTCCCGGTGACGTTTTTCCCTTGGGATATAAAAACCACACGGGTGCAGATATCTTCAAGGTCGCTCAGGATATGCGAAGAGATCAAGATGGTCACACCACTGGTATGCAAGACCTTCAGCTGTTCCCGGAGATCGAGACGCGCAATAGGATCGAGTCCGGTGGCTGGCTCATCTAGAAGCAAGACCTTGGGTTGATGAAGCAGCGTCTTGGCCAGAAAGAGCCTTTGCTTGAGGCCAAATGACAACTCCTCAACGAATTGTTCCTTCCGGTCCAAAAGACCAGCGTGAACCATTGCTTTCTCAATCACCTGCGGTTGCCCGGAGCGGGGAATATGAAATGCATCGGCAAAGAACTGCAGAAATTCTCGTAGGCGCATATCCTGGTAGAGGCCCGGTTGGTCGGGCATATAACCAGTGATTTTCTTTACGGAATCAGGGTCATAGCAGACGTCGATGTTCGCTATCTTTGCCGTGCCGGAAGTCGGCGCGAGCAGGGTGGCTAGCAGTTTTATCAGCGTGCTCTTGCCTGCCCCATTCGGGCCCACCAGACCTAGCAGCTCCCCTGTCATCACATGGAGATTGAACCCATCCAACGCCGCCCGGTTTCCGTAAAGTTTACGAATCTCCTCTACATCGATCATGGCTGGTCCAGTGAAACGATTGTGACCGACAGCTTCTGCTCAATCACATGATTTGTTGAGATTTTTGCGCCGTCGACTGGCGGCCCGCCTTTGGCGACAAACAAATGCTTGGCACCCCCTTGCAGGCTGCTGGCAAATCTCATGTCTGAGAGAAAAAATCCCTTATCTTCTTTGTTTTTCGTCGAGTCGCGAATAAATTCGTGACTCGAATATTGCCCGAAGTTCTCTTCCCGCCAAATCGGAGCGGACTGCATAGCCTTGAGGTCAATAGTTTGTCCCGGCGCAACAGCTCCCAGTTGGAATTGCTGGTTCTTGTCAAAATCCAGGTAGACGGCCTCGGGGAATGCCACTCCCGTTTGGTTTACAAGATGAGAAGCATCCGGATGATCGACTGACCCGGCGAATTTATGGAACGTCTCAAACTTCGTATCCATAAGCGACCAGCGCAACAAAGCCAAATGAACCTCCTCAGGAGGTCCCAGATCAATATCTGTTCCCTCGGCTAGGTACCGCTGCCGGATCATCTTGCGGCCGATCTCCGCGTCAGGCGTATTCGAGCGATATTGGCTCCGATAGGTCGCCGCGGCGTCGCCGGCCCGCAGGCCTATGCTCTGCGCCC
Organism: Terriglobales bacterium; assembly: GCA_036271375.1. GTDB lineage: Bacteria > Acidobacteriota > Terriglobia > Terriglobales > Acidobacteriaceae > DATBAT01. The sequence goes on along the minus strand of DATBAT010000203.1, from coordinate 8,983 downwards.
GTGGTGAGGAAACTCTCAGACTAACGGTTTCAAATGCAGTGCCACTGCGTGAGTCCAGCCAATAAGTGGTGATGTTGTCGAGCGTCACCTGCTTCGGTCGCTTGGCAGAATTTACAAAAAAGAAGCCCAAAGCAAAAAGGATGGCAAGGCCGCCACTGGTAAGCCATCCCCACTCCACCTTTTTGAGGCGCCGCAACAAGCTGAAGTTCGCCAGACCGACGGTGAGGATGTAAACGGCTATCCAGAGCAAAATCCAACGCAACCGCGGGAATGTAAATGCAACTCCTACCTGCCGCAGCACCCAAAGCTCGAAATCCAAACCCATCTGAAAAAAGCGCAATTCTTGACGGTTCTGAAAACTCTGTCCTTGCTTTACTCGGAAAGTCTCCGGCAGCAACTTGTCCTGAACTCGGGCAACGGATAACAGCCTTCCCTTTCCCACGCTCACCCATTTCCCGGCTGGAGCATCCTTCCTATACGCCTCCAAAAACGTAGTTTCTCCACACTCACTAGTGAGAAAGATCGCCTGTCCGCCGCTCCGCACAAAAAATTCCGCCGCCTCCTGCTCCTCGGCGCTCCAGCGCGCCACCGGATCAGCAATAATCAGCATGCTGGCAATTGAATACTCCCACCAGCGATTGCGCGGGTGATCGAGGGCGAGAAATTTATAGTTTCTATTTTTTTCCGAGGTCTCGTCTTCTGTACCGCTAAACGAGATTTGCGATTGAATGGAATCGCAAAGTTTACGCTCACCGCAGAGCATGACTAAAAATGTCTGATCGGCGATCCCATTGATCGCCTCCGGAGCCACCCGAGAGTTTCCGAGGACGCGCCCCCCTTGCGCCACCGCAGTGAGATCAATCTTCAAGTCATTGCCGCTGCTGGAGACCAAGGGAGAATCGACCTCTGCGAGCTGGCCGGGCGTCACACTCACTGACATTGAAAAGCGGTCGGTTCGCAGCGGATTTCCTGGCGCGTCGATAGACCCGTTTGTCACCGAATACTGCAAATCAACGTGGCTCACCCCTTCGGGAACGGCGATCCGGGCGCGGACCGGCAGCGTAACTGAAGGGGCGTAGTACCCTTTCAGTCCAACTTCAGTGATTTCAACGACACCGTCGGCAAATGCCGCAGGCGCGAGCAGGATGAATAAGCAGCAGAACCAGACTGTCTTCATGGCTGTGACAAAGTCCGCAACATCATAGACACCCAGACGCACAAATACCGCTTCTTTTTGGTAGCACTATTAGCCAGAGTGATTCTAAGGAAGAAGAACGTTAGAGATTCAGTGACTTGCAAACTGGTTAAGAAAGGTTAGGCCCATCCATGCTTCATTGCCTTCGCGAACTTAGCCGCCGGCAATGTATTCAGCACGTCGTCCTTGGTCAGCCAGGCCCGCCGCGCCTGCAGCAGCCCGAAGCGAATCTTCTCCAGGTGCGAAGTATGGTGAGAGTCGGTATTGATCACGATCTTCACTCCGTGCTGCTTGGCCAACCGAAGATGCCGGTCACATAGATCCAGCCGATCAGGATATGCATTCAGCTCAAACGCGACCTTCAGTTTGGCTGCCTGCTTCAACACCGCGTCGATGTCATAAGAGTAGGCATCACGCCGTAACAGCATCCGCCCAGTGGGATGCCCCACCAAAGACGTATTGGGATTCGACACCGCCTTCATCAACCGGTCCGTCATCTGTGCCGGCTCCTGCGCGAAGTGCGAGTGCACGCTGGCGATGACGATATCCATCTGTTCCAGCACTGAATCGGACAAGTCGAGCGTTCCATCGGCGAGAATATCCACTTCAATACCCGCGAAAATCGTGATGCCTTCGATCTGTTCATTAGCCGCTCGAATGCGCGCGATGTGCTCGACCGCTCGCTTGTCGTCTAATCCATTGGCGAACGCCAGATTCTTGGAATGGTCGGTAATCGCCATGTACTTGTAGCCGAAATCCTTCGCCGCCTGGGCCATCTCTTCAATGGTGTTACGGCCATCTGTTTCGACCGTGTGCATGTGGACATCACCCTGCAGGTCTGCCTTGGTGATCAGCTCAGGAAGAGAGTGGGTGAGCGCGGCGTCAATCTCGCCGCAGTTTTCGCGCAGCTCCGGCGGAATATAATCCAGGCCCAACTTACCGTAAATCTCCTCCTCCGACTTCCCTGCCACTGGCTTTTCATCTTCCAGGCTCGCCAGGCTGTACTCGCTGAGCGTATATCCCAGCTTGAGCGCGCGCTGCCTCAAGGCCACGTTGTGCGCCTTCGACCCGGTGAAATACTGCATGGCCGCGCCGAACGAATCCGGCGGGAGCAGCCTTACATCGACCTGCATGCCGCCACGCAACCGGAAGCTGACTTTGTTTTCGCCCTGCGCGATGATGTCCATCAGACCGGGCAATTTGATGACATGCTGAATCAGCTTCTGCCGTTCCGCATCGTCGCAACAAGCTTTGCCCGTGACCAGAATGTCGAGATCGCCAACCGTCTCGCGTCCGCGGCGAAGCGATCCGGCAGGCGTCACTTTCTCCACCCCTGGATAACCCTTCAAATGTTCAGCGATCTTGGCGGCCTCGCGCTCGGCCACATCCAGCAGAAACCGTCCGGCAATCCGCCGATAGTCTTCAATGGACTTGAGCAGCTTCTGCTCCTGCTTCTCGCCCATGCGCGGCAGTTCACGAATCTTGCCTTCCCGCGCCAGCTTCTCCAGCCCCTCAATATCGCAAACCTGAAACGTGCTCCACAAAAGCGCAATCGTCTTCGGCCCCAGCCCCTGAAGCTTCAGTAACTCCAGCATCGATGGACGATATTTCTTCAGCAGCTCCGCATGCGCTGTCAACTTCCCCTCGCCAAGCATTTGCTGGAGATTGATCAGCATGCCCTTCCCAATATTAGGGATGGCCAGCACCTGCTTGGGCTCAACGATCAACTCGGAAATTTGCCGCGGCTGAGCTTCAATGGCTTCGGCGGCGTTGCGGTAGGAACGAATGCGGAACGAGTCGGCGCCGTCAATCTCCATTAGATCGGCGGTCTCGTAGAGAATTCCCGCGAGAGCTTTATTGTCCATGAAACAACAGCTTAAACGAGGTTCCACCTGAGGAAAAAGCTGGCTACGAGACACACCAATACCGTGCCAGTTTGGACTGGCTGGTTGGCGACAGCTAGGCTAAGGATTCACTTTAAGAGGCTTTGGTAACGTTCGCTGCTTGCGGACCTTTCTGTCCCTGAATAATCTCGAACTCCACCGCGTCGCCCTCTTGAAGACTCTTGTAGCCTTCTGAGGTAATGGCGCTGTAGTGCACGAAAACATCCGGCCCATCATCGCGTCCGAGAAATCCATATCCCTTGGCGTTGTTGAACCACTTAACCGTACCTTTCAAACGTCCTTCTTCCACGTACTCCCCCTCGGCACGAACTCTTGCACCTTTCCGAGGACGTGCCTACCTATTGGTGCAATTGTGCTGCTATCAAGGGGCAGTGTCAAGAAAATGCGGGAGCGAATGGGCCTACCGGCGGGACTTTTTTCCAAGCCGGGACTGGGCCAGCCATAGGACAGAACAAATCGTCTTAGCGTCGCGGATCGTACCGTTATTGATCATACTAACCACGCGGGAAAGTGGAACCATTCGCATGGATATCACCTCGTCGGCCTCAGGCTGGGCCTTGCCCTTCTTCAATCCTTGCGCGAGGAACACCGACATAGGTTCCGCAAGAAATCCTGGGCTGGCGAAGAATTTCAGAATGCGCTTCCATTTGGTGGCGGTGTAGCCAGTCTCTTCCAAAAGCTCTCGCTTAGCGGCGACGAGTTCGTTTTCGCCTTGTTCTTTGCGGCCGGCAGGCAGCTCCCACAAATATTGTTCCGCGGCGTGGCGGTACTGCCGCTCCAGCAAAACGTTCGGCTCAGGCTTACTGTCGTCGGAAACCAGAATCACCACCGACCCGCTGTGATGCACGATATCGCGCCGGGTGGAAACGCCGCTGGGTTCGACCACATGGTCGGTTGTGACCCAAAAAGCCGGTCCGCGATAAGACACCTTCGACGAAACAATCTTCACTTTTTTCGCTTTGGCCATGTCTAAGAATATAAGCGAACTTCATCTTTCGGTGTTTGCCGTAGAGACGTAGCTCCGCTACGTCTGGCGGTCTCGGCTCACAGTACGGCGCCGCCCGAGACGTTGCGGAGCAACGTCTCTACGCGCGGACTTGGGATGCTGCAAAACCAAAATCCGAATGGTCGTACTGTTCCTGATATCCTGCCTTTCGATGCATTTGGTCTTACAGCCTTGTCATTCCGAAGCGCGAAGCGCCGAGGAATCCGCTAGTACGCCGGCAGCGGCACGGATGCCGGCTACCCGCTCCCGCCCATGAAAATCGCCATAGTAGGCTCCGGACGGCTTGCCTGCGCGCTGGCGCCAGCACTAAAACAATCAGGCCACTCCATCACAGAGATAATCTCGCGACCCAAAGCTTCGTCCCTGCTGAAGGCCGGCGTTCTCGCACGAACCGTGGGTGCGACGAGGGTAACGGCAAGGCGAGCAAAATTGGACGCCGATCTCGTCTGGTTCTGTGTCCCTGACGGGAAAATACGCGAAGCTGCCGAAAGCCTAGCCGGCAAAGGCTGGAAAAACAAACTGACCTTTCACTCCAGCGGCGCGCTATCCAGTGATGAACTGGCAGGACTGCGAGCCCGAGGTGCCATCGTGGCCTCAGTGCACCCGTTGATGACATTCGTCAGCGACTCGCAACCCGACTTGGAAGGGGTACCCTTCGCACTGGAAGGTGATCGCAGCGCCGTAGCCACTGCCAAAAAAATTGTTGGAAAACTTGGCGGAGAATCCTTCCAAATTCGCAAGGAAGACAAGACCCTCTACCACGCCTGGGGGACCTTCGCCTCACCTCTGCTGATCGCGCTCCTGGCGACAACAGAACAAGTAGCCCAAGCATCGGGGGTGTCCATCAAAGAAGCTCGCAAGAAGATGCTGCCCATCCTGAAGCAGACGCTAGCCAACTATGTATCCCTCGGCCCAGGCAAAGCCTTCAGTGGCCCCATAGTCCGAGGAGACGTCGCAGTCCTATCCCGTCATCTGAAAGCCTTAAAAGAAATCCCACAAGCGGCTGAAGTATACAAAGCGCTGGCGCGCGCCGCCCTGCTGTACCTACCTGGCAAAAATAAAAGAAGATCCAGGTCCGCGCTCACGTCGAAAAAGTAAGCAGCATCCCCGAATCCCTCTGTGAAACTCCGTGCCCTCTGTGGTGAAAGCCTTGTGCCACTAGCACCACGAATCCTACGAGGCCAGCACCCGCCGAATGTCCCGCGCTCGGCCGGTATCCGCGTCGCAATCGACTACCACGCCGCACAGCCGCACGTCCCCGGTAGCCGGCTCAAACCGCACCGGCATATTGCTGAGAAACTTCCCCAGCACCAAGTCCTTCTGGACCCCGATCACCCCGTCATAAGGCCCGGTCATGCCAACATCCGTGATGTAAGCCGTGCCCCCCGGCAAAACCGTCTGATCGGCCGTCGGGATATGCGTGTGCGTCCCGACAATAGCCGTCACCCGTCCATCGAGATACCAGCCCATGGCAACTTTTTCCGAAGTTGCCTCCGCGTGAAAATCCACGAAGATAACTTTGGCATTCAGGTCCTTGAGCAACAGGTCCGCCTTGCGAAACGGATCGTCATTCGACGCCATAAAAACCCGTCCCTGCAAATTGATCACGGCGTAAGCAACACCATTCTTGCGCCCCTCGTAAACACCCCACCCCGGCATGTCGGGCGGATAATTCGCCGGCCGCAAAACCCGCCGCGCCTGGCTCTTGGCATCACCCTTCGCGGCTTCAAAATAATCAATGATCTCGCGCTTGTCCCAAATGTGGTTGCCGGTGGTAATGACATCGATGCCCAGTTCAAACAGCTCGTCCGCCAGCGCCGGAGTAATGCCGAACCCCGCCGCCGAATTCTCTCCATTCGCAATGATGAGGTCGGCCGAATTCTCGCGCACCAATTCCTTGATTCGTTCACGGACAATCGTCCGCCCCGGCTTGCCAAAAATGTCACCAATGAAGAGGATTTTCACGGGATAGGCCCAGGCTTCGATGGTACCACGCAGAATTTCGGGGGACCTTTACTCGGATCGCGGAGCGGCAGGTGTCCTCACCTGCCCAGCGATGCTCAGGACTGTGCGCGCATTTTAAGAACGAATGACAAACCGAGCTGCGCTCGGCCGGCAGGTGAGGACACCTGCCTCTACGTAAGTTCGAAATGGGCTTACATCTCCAACCGCCGCAACCGCAGCGAATTCGCAATCACCGAAACTGAACTCAAACTCATAGCCGCCGCCGCGAATATCGGACTCAACAACCATCCGAATATTGGATACAAAACGCCCGCCGCGATAGGCACCCCCACCGAGTTATAGATAAACGCGAAGAAGAGATTCTGCCGGATATTCTTCATCGTCGCACGGCTCAACTTCCGTGCCCGGACAATCCCCGCGAGATCGCCCTTTACCAACGTCACGCCGCCGCTCTCCATCGCGACATCGGTGCCGGTGCCCATCGCGATCCCCACATTAGCCTGCGCCAGCGCCGGAGCGTCATTGATCCCATCGCCCGCCATCGCCACTATCCGTCCTTCTTTTTGCAAGCGAGAAACCACCTCTGCTTTCGCTGCCGGCAGCACCTCCGCTTCGTAGTCAGAAATTCCGAGCTGACGCGCCACCGCTTCGGCAGTAGATTTGCTGTCGCCGGTAAGCATGACAATTCGAATCCCCTCAGCCTTCAAATCACGCAAGGCCTGCGCGGTTGAAGCCTTGATAGGATCCGCAATCCCGATCAGCCCGGCAGGCACGCCATCCACAGAAACATAAATCACACTCTGTCCGTCGATGGCCAACTCCGAGGCTTTACCGCTCAAAACAGAAACGTCCCCTAACAACCCAGCATTACCCGCCAAAATATGATGTCCATCGACCGAACCCTTCAGACCACGTCCCGGAACATAAACAAAATCGCGCGCATCCGACAAAGCAATCCCGCGATCCTTTGCAGCCGCAACCACCGCAGCGCCGAGCGGATGCTCACTTCCCTTCTCCAAACTAGCCACCAGTTGAAGCAATCGACTTTCATCACCACTGACGGCGTACACCGCGGTCACGCGCGGCTTGCCTTCAGTCAACGTGCCGGTCTTATCAATCACCAGCGTGTCAACTTTTTCCAAAGTCTCGAGAGCTTCCGCGTTCTTGATCAACACTCCGGCGTGAGCCCCACGCCCGGTGCCAACCATGATCGCCATCGGCGTCGCCAGTCCCAACGCACAGGGACACGCAATGATCAGCACTGCCACCGCATTCACCAGCGCATGGGCGAATCGCGGCTGCGGCCCAACCAAACTCCACACCAAAAATGTCAGAACTGACATCGCAATTACCGCCGGAACGAACCAGGCGGCCACGCGATCCGCCAACCGCTGAATCGGGGCCCTGCTACGCTGCGCCTGGCTCACCATCTGCACAATCTGCGCCAGCAGCGTCTCGCTGCCGATGCGTTCAGCCTTCATCACCAGCGAGCCCGTGCCATTCACCGTCGCGCCGATCACGTGCCCACCCAGCGTCTTCTCAACCGGCATCGATTCCCCGGTCACCATCGACTCATCAACCGAGCTCGATCCCTCAATCACAGTGCCATCGACGGGAACCTTTTCTCCAGGCCGTACTCGCAGACGATCGCCCACCCTTACCTGTTCAAGGGGCACATCCAATTCCTGCCCGCCGCGAATCACCCGCGCCATCTTTGGAGCCAAGTTGAGCAATGCGCGAATCGCCGCCCCGGTGCGGCTACGCGCTCGAAGTTCCAAAACTTGTCCCAGCAAAACCAGGGTGACAATCGCAGCTGAAGCCTCGAAATAAATCGGCGCCCTGCCTCCCATATCGTGCATAGACGCCGGAAAAATCTCCGGAATCACCGTAGCTACAAGACTGAACAGATACGCGACGCCCGTCCCCATCGCGATCAGGGTAAACATGTTGGTGGAGCGGTTCACAATCGACGCCCATCCCCGTTCAAAAAACGGCCGCCCTCCCCACAGCACTACCGGCGTAGCCAGAATCAGTTCGAACCAGGGAAGAAAACTCCACGAAAAATGCAGGCCCGGAATCATCCCCGCCATGGCAATAATCAGCAGCGGTACAGTCAACCCCAGGCTCACCCAAAACCGTCGCGACATATTGGTTAGCTCAGGATTTTCTTCTTCCTCCGCCGTGACCGTGCGTGGCTCCAATGCCATGCCGCAAATCGGACAATGCCCCGGCTCCGATCGCACAATTTCCGGATGCATCGGGCAGGTATATTCCACCCGCGAGGAAACTGCGGGCGTCTCCTGCTCCAACGCCATGCCGCATTTCGGACAAGGCACCGGCCTACTTTCCCGCACCTCAGGGCACATGGGGCAGACATAAGTCGCGTCCTCCGCCTCAACCGGAGAAGCCGGCTCGTCCCCCTCCATCGCGACAGATCCGTGGCAAGTGGCAATCGCGCCAATCGTCACCAGACCCGCCCCCTTAGGTTTTAGATATTTTTCCGGATCAGCCGCAAATTTCGCGGCACACCCCGCCGAGCAGAAAAAGTAATTCAAGCCCGCGTGCTCAACGGTATGTTTGGCCGTCGAGGGATCCACCGACATCCCGCAAACCGGATCTTTCACCAGCCCTGAACTTTCCATTAAGCGAGCCACTCCCCGGCCCAAACCTGAGTCTGGACATATTAGATTCTTCCGACCGCAAGGTCGATCTACGCTCGATGTTGTATCTTGTTAGCGGAGGGATTTCCCCACAATGACCCAACTGGAAGTGCTCTATCGCTACGTCAATCCGCCGACGCAGACCGAAATGTTGGCCCTCGACAACGTTCGCGAAGTCTACGGCATTCGCAAAATCAGCTTCAACGAAAAGGAAAAGACCGTACGCGTGGAGTTTGATGCCTCAAGAATGAAG
>DATBAT010000202.1:0-3699 GCA_036271375.1 Terriglobales bacterium | reverse complement strand
TCAAGAAAGCAAAGGGACGAGAGGTTCGATCCCGGCGAGCTACTAGGATTGCCGCCCGTCCGATCCGGTCTTTGATTCGCGCACTTCAGTCCAAGCGCTGAAGCGCGAACCCTCTAACTCACTTAACGCGGGGCTAAAGCCGCCGCTCTTTCACGGTTGCTCCAAAGTTACTGTTCCCGGAGGGTACGCATCGGATCCGCAGTCGCCGCTCGCAAAGCGGGAACGATTGCAGCGATCAACGATACGAGCATGAGCACCAGCGTCACGATGAAGAACACTCGCAGGTCCATCGGTTCCACGCGAAACAAAGCATCGGAAATAAGTCTGGTCGCGAACAGCGAAACGGCTATGCCTACGCCAATCCCAATTCCCGCGAGCATCAAAGCGCGTTGGAGAACTATCCTTAAGATATCGGAGCGGGACGCTCCGAAGGCCATCCGCAGGCCGAGTTCGCGCACTCGCTGAGAAACCACGAAGGACAGCACGGCATAGAGGCCTAAGGCCGATAAAAGCAGGGCGATCCCAGCAAAGCCCGAGAGAAGAATGGCTTCGAAGCGTGGTTGCGCGACCTCCATCCCAATGCTTTCTGTAAAGGTGCGATATCTGAATACAGGATGGGCGTTATCGGTCGCAGCCACAATCCTGCGAACTGTGTCCTCATAGGATGCGGGATTGCCGGCAACTCTCATTACGATCAGCGTGCGCTGGTGGCTCGGATCCTGGGCATAAGGCAGAAAGAATTGTGGTTGATAGGGTTCCAATGTGTCATCGACCCTGGTATCTCCCACGATTCCGACGATCTGACGTCCAACAACCGGTTCGTCCGTGTGCTCAAACGTGGGCGTGAAGTAGTGTCCGATTGGATCTTCATTCGGGAAATATTTCTTGGCGAAGGTCTGATTGATGACCGCTACTGGCGCAGCCTTCGGATCGTTGTCGTGCGGTTCGATGGTGCGACCCCGGAGCAGGGGAATCGAGAGCGTTTCAAAGTAGCCCGGCATCACGACTGCCGCGCCGGCATCCGGAAGGTTGTTGGGCGTGCTCGGATGATTTGCGATGGTGAAGTTGGTATAGGTGCCTGATCCCCAAAGAATGGGCAGGGGGTGTCCGGCGCTCACCCGTTCAACCCCTGGGATTGCAGCAAATTCCGGAAGAATTCTTTCGATGAAGCGGACTTTGCCGGGGACGGGAAAGGCTTTGTTGGTCAATGCGATGTCGAAATAAACAGTGTGTGCGATATCGAACCCCGGCTTGATGTGAATCAAGTTGAGCATGCTACGGATGAGCAAGCCGGAGCCGATGAGCAAGGTGAATCCCAACGCGGTCTGGGCGACGATCAGAGCATGGTGAAGAAAGTTGCGGTGACGTCCGGACGTGGTCGTAAAGGCACCGTCGCGCAACGCAGTGGCCGGATCGGACTTCGAGATTCGCCAGGCCGGGAGCAATCCGAAGATGAGCGAGGTGCCGGCGGAAAGCAAGGCTGAGAACGCGAGCACGCGCCCGTCGATTGCAATGTTGTACAACCGGGGCAAATCGCTTGGGACAAGGTGGATTCCGGTGCGCAGAATCGCGAAAGACGCGAAGACGCCGCAGACGCCGCCGGCGAAGGCAAGGAGCAACGCCTCGACCAACAGTTGGCGCACCACTCGAATGCGGCTCGCGCCGAGTGCTGTCCGCAAAGCTATTTCCGCACGTCGTCCGTTTGCACGGGCGAGGAGAAGTCCGGCGACGTTGGCGCAACTGATGATCAGGACGATTCCAACCGCGGCAAACAAGAGAGACAGTGCTGGACGGATATTGGAGACTTCCTGATCGAGCAACGGGCTAATAGAAACGCCGAGGCGACTGCTCTCTTCAGAATACTGCTCGGCAAGTCCGCGCTGGATGGCGTTCAGTTCCGCCAGAGATTGATTAGTGCTGACATCGGGCTTGAGGCGTCCGATGACGGAAAGTCTGTCATCGTCACGGAGCGAAGTGCCAGGTTTCAGACCTTCCGCGTCGATCGCGAAAGTCGACCAGAAGTTGGCGGGCTGACCGACAGGATAGTGAAAGCCGGCCGGCATGACGCCAACAACGGTGTACGGTTCGTCGCTGATCTTGACCGTTTGACCAATTGCGTTGGGCGACGCGGCAAAGTCTGAGACCCAGATTTCGTGACTCAGAATGGCGACGCGATGGCCGGGCAGTTCTTCGTCCTTGGTGAATGTGCGTCCGAGTGCAGGGGCAACGCCAAGCGTCGAAAACAGATTTGCGGAGGTGCGGCCACCCTCCAGTACCCGAGCGCCTTCACCGTTCGCCTTACTGAAGAGGCGGTCGATGTTGTCGTAGGAGGAGAGCGATTCGAAAGTGTGGCTTTGACGCTGCCAGTCAAAAAAATTGGGATAGGAATTGCCGATCGTATAGGCCGCGCCGACGTTGGAAGGAGCGGCTCCTGCGGGGAAATCAAGAGTCGAGATTGCTACGAGCTGTTCGGGATGAGGAAAAGGCAGCGGGCGAAGAAGAATGCCGTCGAACAAGCTGAAGATGGCGGTGGTGGCCCCGATGCCTAACGCCAGTGTGAGAACCGCAGTTGCAGCGAATCCTGGGCTGCGCCGAAAATAGCGAATCGCAAACACTACATCTCGCCGTACTGCGCTGAGCATTGCGTGATTATGACAGGAGACTTGATTCGTGCTAAAGGTCACTCACCAGAATTGATACCCCTTGGACAGGTATTTGCGCAGTTGAGAAGACTCAGCCGTATCAGGACGGCGGGCCACCTTTACGTTTTTTGTGAATCCACATCCGCCGCCGGATACGCTTCCACGTACTCTTCCCCATCGCAACCATAGTAGGTGACCGTGCGGGCGTTGAAATCGACATCGTAACGGATGACTCCCGCCTGCCAGGACGCCATCAGAAATTCCGGGAAAGTGCTCTTGCCTGCCTGGTCCGTTCGCAGCGCGCGGATGAGTGCGTCACGGTCAAACGCGGGCACATCAGCCGTTCCCGACACCAACGGCGCACCCACGGTCACTACCGGGCCTTCGTCCGTGAGATACACGCTTTGGCAGGATGGCAGGTACCACAGATTGCGCTTCACGCCCGCCCGCCGGAGAGTCTCGGCCAGGTACGGAAAGCCTCCCACCTTGGGGCGGCCCTCCATCGCGCGTTTCTGTGCGGCTTGCAGAGTTTCAATCGCCTTACTCATTGTGTCCCTCGATTGATTCAGTGTGTTTGAAACTTGGGGACTTGAACACCCTTTCGCCGGAAGTATAGTTGAAAAGAATATGGCTGCACCACCCTTCGTTTTTGGAAGAATGGGCGCCACGAACGCCGATAGCGCGTTCTTTTGATCTTTTTTCTAAGAGCTAGGGTTAGGAAGCCGTCTGTCGTTTTCTATGACCACCAAAATCCCATGGGCGTCATCTTTGTGGTGCCCACCCTTGAAAAGCCAAGGGTGGGGCAGCCATCTTTATTTTGAATGAAAGGGTCAGCCACCCGCCCGCCCTCGACGCGGATCACCGACTCCAGTCCTCAATTCTCAACTCTTTGACCCGCCGAAACACCCGATCATGCGTCACCAGCACAACCTCCGCCGCCAGCGCCTGGGCGGCTATCATCATGTCCATGTTGCCCATGGGCTCACCCTTCTTTTCCTGGTCCGCGCGCAACTTTGCGTAGTGTTTGGCGGCTTCCGAATCCCACACCAGCACTTCG
>DATBAT010000201.1:0-6855 GCA_036271375.1 Terriglobales bacterium | reverse complement strand
CAACTTCAAGGAGAAGTACAGTTGGGTCATGTCCCCGCGCTGGTATGACAAACGCACCAAGGAACACCTGGCTCTGGATACCGGCGGCGGCCCCATCGCCCGCCTCTGGTCCACCGCGCTGGCCGGTCTGGTCGATTTTGGTTACGTGAAATCCACCGGCACCAGCGTCAAAATCTATCTCCCCAAAACCATGAGCCTCCCCGAAGTTGAATTCGAATGGAAAATCCCCAAGTGGAGCAATGCCATCGAACGGGATCGCGCGCGCACTTACTTCCAGGCCTATGCTGCGGCTACCGCTCTGCATTTCGTTGAGAAGGCCTTGGAAGAACTACGGGCCGGACGTACCAAGACCTGGACCGACTTCACCGTACCGGAAGAAGCCATCAGTTGCGGCTTTCACGAGGCCGTGCGCGGGGTGCTTTCGCATCACGTGGTGATTCGCGAAGGCAAGATCGCCAACTATCATCCTTATCCGCCAACGCCGTGGAATGCGAACCCCCGGGACATCTACGGCACGCCCGGACCTTACGAAGACGCGGTGCAGAACACGCCCATCTTCGAAGAGAACGGGCCGGATAAATTCAAGGGTATCGATATCATGCGCGCGGTGCGCAGCTTCGATCCCTGCTTGCCTTGCGGTGTCCACATGTACCTGGGCAATGGCAAGGTGCTGGAAACTCGCCACTCGCCAATGTTCGGCGTTGCGGGTCACGAATAGTCCGGAGACCGGATGCCCGAACAAAGAGAGTTCCAGGCGCGAACCGAACGAATCGAAGAACTGGTGCGCATACTCGAGAGCGCGGAAGATCCCAAGCTTCACGCCGTCGCTCTCGAGTTGATGCAATCGGTGATGGAGCTTCACGGCGTCGGCTTGCAGAAAATGCTCGAAGTGGTCTCGCAAAGTTCGGATGGGGAGCGGCTGGTGGACGATTTTCTGCAAGACGACCTCGTCTCCAGCTTGCTTTTGCTGCATGAGCTTCATCCCGACGAGATGGAAACCCGGATACTTCAAGCCCTGGACAGGCTTCGCCCCAAGTTGCAAGAGGAAGGCGCCGACGCTGAGCTTCTAGGCGTTGAAGATGGCGTCGTCCGGTTGAGACTTCTGGCTAGCGGGGGCGGAGGATGTCACTCTCCTTCGGCAGCCACGCTCAAGCAATCGGTTGAAGACGCCATCTATCAAGCTGCGCCCGACGCTGTGCAGGTCATGACGGAAACGGTGGAACGTCCTCGTGCCGCCCAATTGGTCACATTGAAATAACCCTTCAGGAGGGATTCATGGTCAGTCCAGATACTCCATCGCATACTCCAGGCACGCATCGCGCAGAAGACTGGGTAAAACACCAGAAAGAACCGGGACGCGAGGGCGTCGGCCGCACTGCGAGAGACGCAACTGGGATCAATCCCGCGCAGCGGTCGCCCATCGACCCGCGAATGCCCGACATGCCGCCGGCTTAAACCCGCATGAGCGATCAACCCACCAGCGCACAAAGCGCTTTCGCTGTGTTACGCAAATTCGCTCGTCCTCGCCCGAACGTGGAGCGGTGCGAACTGTGTAGCGCCGCGTTGGGTGAGCAACACCCTCATCTGCTCGAGTTGAAGACACGGAAAATAGCGTGTTCGTGCGACGCTTGCGCAATTCTGTTCAGCGATCAAGGAAATATGAAGTACCGCCGTGTACCCCGGCGTAGCCGAATGCTCACTGATTTCCGTCTCACGGATATGGAATGGGAAGCGCTCATGCTGCCCATCAACCTGGCATTCTTTTACCGCGATAGTGCCGCGCAGCGCATCGTGGCGATGTATCCCAGCCCAGCGGGAGCCACGGAATCGCAACTCAGTTTGGAATCGTGGGCAGAACTGGAGGCGCAAAATCCCGTCCTGCGGAAAATAGAACCCGATGTTGAGGCGCTGCTGGTGAATCGCATTGGGGAATCTCACGATTATTATCTGGTTCCCATCGACGAATGCTATCGCCTGGTCGGTCTTATTCGGTCGCACTGGCGTGGGCTTTCCGGCGGCAACGAAGTGTGGAAGGAACTCAAGACTTTCTTCGACACGCTTAATGCCAGGTGCGGAGTGCGGAAAGAGGCGGCGCTTGCCTGATCTGCGCTTTCAGATCGAAGCCTCCGAGGCGGTGATGCATGCCGCCGCTCCCTTGCTAGATCTCAAGCTGCGGGTAGCCAACCAACCGCCGCAAGAGATCATCCACTCCGTGAATTTGCGCTGCCAGGTACAGATCGAACCTGCAAAACGGCGCTATGCGGCGGCCGAACAAGGAGATCTGAAAGACATTTTCGGAGAACCGGAGCGCTGGGGCCGCACCGTACGCCCGTTCCTCTGGATGAATACCAGCCTGTGCGTTCCCGGATTCTCCGACAACACGCTGGTCGACCTGCATTTGCCATGCACATTCGATTTCAACGTGGCGGCGACAAAATATTTTCACGCTTTGGAAGATGGAGAAGTTCCGCTGTGTCTGATGTTCAGCGGAACTGTTTTCTATAGCGAAGATGACGGGCCGTTGCAGGCAACACAAATTCCCTGGGACCGCGAAGCCAATTACCGATTGCCGGTCGCGACTTGGCAGCAGATGATGGACATGCACTATCCCAACAGTGCGTTTCTTTGCCTGCAACGCGATGCCTTCGAGCGGCTCTATCGCTACAAAGTGAAGCACGGCCTGCCCACCTGGGAAGAAGCGCTGGATCGACTGATTGCGGCGGAAGAAGAGGCGAAAGTATGAACTTTTCTTCGGCGGAGAAAATTGCGAAGGCGGTGCTTTACGAAGGCTACATTTTGTATCCTTATCGGCCGTCTTCTACCAAGAATCAGCAGCGCTGGAATTTCGGAACGCTTTATCCTCGCGCATGGGCGGAAACGCAAAAGCCCGCCGAGCCGTTCCGCATGATCACCGAGTGCGTGGTGGCCGCCGGACCAGAATCTCGAATCCATCTTCAGCCTCGGTTCTTGCAATTCTTGCCTTCGGTCGAAGGTTGGGAACAAGGTGTCGAGCGCTGGGCAGACCAGTCCGAACTCAATGTCGCTTCGCTTTGCGACGAAGTGCATTCGTTCGATCTGTTTTTCAAGCAAACCAGCCAGGTTGCGACGCTCAAACCGTTGATGGGAAGTCTTTCCATCGCGGCCGCAGCCTTGCCGGACGGTTTCTACAAACTTCATCTGGAACTTTCGAATGCGACGCCGACTTCCGGCGGCTTCTCGCGCACCGAGATGTTGTTGCAGTCGATGATTTCCGCGCATTTACTCATGGGCATCGAAGATGGAGAATTTGTCTCGCTACTTGATCCGCCTGAGATGGCTGCCGATGCCGTCCGCTCTTGCCAGAATGTCGGGGCCTTTCCCGTCCTGGTGGGGGATGAAAGCCAGCGAACCATGATGCTCTCGTCTCCAATCATTCTGTATGACTATCCGCAGATCGCACCTGAAAGCACAGGGGATTTTTTCGACGGAACCGAGATGGACGAAATGCTCGCGCTTCGCGTCATGACCTTGACCGACGCGGAGAAAGACGCGATGCGCCAGGGGGATGAACAGGCGCGGATGATTCTGGAACGCACCGATAATCTGCCCGCTGAACACTGGATGAAAGTTCACGGGGCGATTCGCGGCATGCGCCGCGTGCCCGAGGAAGAATTATGAACGGCGAATGGGACCCGCTTGCCGAGAAGGTTGCGCCGGAAAGCGTTCAAGTCTTCGGCATCGAAGTGCGCGTGGGGAGCCGCGTCCGCTTATGGCCGCAGAAAACCGCCGACATTATGGATATGGCGCTGAAAGGCAAAATAGCTATCATTGAGGCCATCGAGCAGGATTTTGACGATCAAGTTCACTTAGCCGTTGTGGTGGAAGACGACCCAGGCCGCGAGTTTGGGATGTTGCGCCAACCGGGCCACAGGTTTTTCTTTTCGCCGGAAGAAGTTGAACCGGTCGATCAGGAAGCGACCGCATGAATGGGCGAATACTCATCGCCGGTATCGGAAATATTTTCTTAGGTGATGATGCTTTTGGCGTGGAGGTTATTCGCGTCCTCGCATCGCGCGCTCTTCCCGAAGGCGTAGTGGCCAAAGACTTTGGTATTCGCTCGTTCGATCTGGCATACGCGTTGCTCGACCCTTGGGAAGCGATCATTTTTGTGGATGCCTTGCCTCGCGGAGAAGCTCCCGGGACGCTCTATACCATGGAAATCGATCTCAAAGAACTGGGAAGTAGTGGCGAAACTCCCGATGGCCACAGCATGAATCCGGTCAAAGTTCTGCAACTCGCAAAATGCAGTGGAGAAGTCCGGGCTCAGATCTTTGTAGTGGGATGCGAACCGGAAGATCTTGGCGGAGACGAAGGCCGAATGGAGTTGAGCGCGTCGGTGCGAGCGGTAGTTAGCGAGGGCGCTCTGATGGCGGAAGAATTGTCGGCGAGGCTCCTCGCCGACAAGACATTAAGCGTAAGTAATTATTGAAAGGAAGCATTATGAAAAGCAAACTGTTTTGGACAGCGGTCTCATTGGCGGCGATAGGGATGCTGATTTCAGCGGCACCCGATCTTCGCCGTTACATTAAGATTAGCTGCATGTAAGCCCATGCACGAACTATCTATTGCGCTCAGCATGATTGAAGGCGTGCTGGAAGAATCCGAGAAGCGCGGCGGAATCAAGATCGAGATCGTGCACTTACGGCTAGGTGTCTTCTCAGGCGTCGACCGCGAGGCCTTGACGTTTTCCTACGAATTGGCCTGCGAAGGTACGCCTCTGGAGGGCTCGATGCTGGTGATCGAGAAAGTCCCGTTGCTCATTTTCTGTCCGGCCTGCGCGACAGAGCGTGCAGCCCATTCCGAACAGCAGCTTTGCTGCGCAATCTGCTTCACCCCGGCGGAACGAATTGTGCAGGGCCAGGAAATGGAAGTCACGGGACTAGAAATAGCCACATGAGTACACGCCTCATCGAAGTCCGGCACAAAGTCCTAAAGCAGAACGATCTGCTGGCTGCCGCTTTGCGCGCACGATTTCAAGACGCCGGAGTATTTGTCACCAGTCTGGTATCGAGTCCAGGCTCCGGCAAGACCATGTTATTGGAGAAACTGCTGGGCCAGCTAGCCATGGATTATCGAGTTGCCGCGCTGGTGGGCGATCTCGCCACCGAGAATGACGCTGCTCGCCTAGCCCGCGCCACTCCCCAGGTTCGACAAATCACCACCGGCACCATCTGCCATCTCGACGCTCAGATGGTGGAAAAAGCGCTCGCGGGTTGGGACCTGAGCGACCTGGATCTTCTCTTCATCGAAAACGTTGGAAATCTTGTCTGTCCGGCCAGCTACGATCTCGGGGAAGACACACGCCTCGTACTGCTTTCCGCCACCGAAGGCGAAGACAAGCCGCTGAAATATCCCACGATCTTCAACACCGCCGACATCGCCGTCATCACGAAAATGGACATGGCCTCAGCCGCCGAATTCGACATAGAAACCGCCCGCCGCAATATCCAGAGCGTTCGGCCAGGAATGCGTGTGTTCGAGGTCTCGGCCAAAACTGGTGATGGAATGGCTGCCTTCGCTCAATTCCTAACTCGTGACAACGCGCCATCGCGTACCCAGTCTCCCGTTTAAGTCCGGCGAATCAATGGAGAACCATGGGCGGCAGAAGAGTGAAGAAGTGAAGCCCAAAAAGACAGAAGCGGCCTCTGCCAAAGGATCCATCACCACCCGCGCGGAACAAAAGCAAGTCGAAGAGCGGCAGGCGATTGGCGCCAACGTCGTTTATGAAACCATCCGGCGGGAGGGAGAAGATGAACTGCATCGCCCCGCGGCGGCCCTGGCTTGGTCGGCCTTGGCCGCAGGACTCTCGATGGGATTTTCCTTCGTCGCCGAGGCGGTGCTGATGGCGCATCTTCCGGACACGCCGTGGCGTCCGCTAATCTCGCGGGCCGGCTACTGCATCGGATTTCTGATCGTGATTCTTGGACGGCAGCAGCTCTTTACCGAAAACACGCTCACCGTGATCTTGCCGTTGCTGGCGCGCAAGGATTTGGTCACGTTGCTGCGAGTCCTCCGCTTGTGGGGAGTGGTGCTTAGCGCCAATTTGGCGGGAACTTTCCTTTTTGCTCTCTGCGTTGCCCGAATCGGGTTGTTCGAGGCCCCCGTTCAACGGTGTTTGCAAGAAGCCGCGTTGGCTCACATGGGAACCGGCTTTGGCATTGTGTTCGCGCGAGCCATCTTCGCGGGCTGGCTGATCGCACTAATGGTGTGGCTGCTTCCCGGCGCTGATTCCGGGAAGCTAAGCATCATCATCATCGTTACCTATTTGGTGGGCATAGGCGGGTTCAGTCACATCGTCGCTGGATCGACGACTGCTCTATTTTTGGTGCTCACGAAATCGATAACATGGGGGGCCTATTTCATTCTCTTTTTCGTCCCCACGCTGCTTGGCAACATTATCGGAGGCGTCTCCCTAGTTGCTGCCCTCGGGCACGCCCAAGTCGTAGGGGGAAAGAATTGAACATGCGCGTCGCTTGGTGGTCTCGCACCGGCACCATAGGGCTATGCTCGAATTTTTCTCGGCAATCTCCCAACCTAGACACATAGGAAAATCAAAGCTTCAGATATGGGAGAAAACGCCGGGCGGCGAGGAGGTTCCGATTGAGAGTGACGATGGGTTTAGCCGCAGCTATCCCGCCTGGTCTCCAGACGGCACGCAACTAGCCTACCGCCGAATGAGAGTGCCTGGAAATGAAAACGAAATCGTCATTTGGTCAAGCCAGAATCGCAAAGAAGAGCTAGCACTCGATGGGAAGGACTATGACGTGTACGGATGGTGGCCGGATGGCTCTCGACTTCTGGTCTCGCGATGGAATA
>DATBAT010000200.1:0-5283 GCA_036271375.1 Terriglobales bacterium | reverse complement strand
TGGTCAATGAGGGACTGCTTTTGCTCTCTGGCTAGCACTAACCTGATGCACTCCTGTTCAATTTCGATTTATCTTCGTAACGCCTTTGAGAGTAACATGTTGCCGCGCGGGGTGTAAAGTTGTGTCCAGCCAACCGATTGGACTCACACACAATCTTACTGCGCTCGTAAAATGGTTGTCAGTTAACTATGCCTATTCGGTGCCCCAAGTGCGGCTACAGCAACGACGCCGAGTTCCGATTCTGCGGCATGTGCGGCGCTCCGCTTAATCTCCAATATGACGAGCCGATAAGACCGAGGCCGGTTCCGGCACCTCCGGTCAAGGAGACGGTCGCGTCCAGTTCCTACGATGCTCCGGTGCGACGGGCCTACGCCGACGATCGTCCTCTGCCGCCGTTGCCCAGGGTGGAAACTCGCGAATATGAACCCGTCAACGGACCTTCTTTTCTAGGACTGGCTCCCGGCGGAGCCGCTGCTTCGGAGCCGACGCCGCAATATTTATTCGAGGATGATGAGCCACAAGGCCGCGGAAAATTTCTGATCGGATTGGTTCTGGTACTGGCGATCGGCGGAGGACTTTTCTGGCAATGGCAGCATGAGGGATACCCGTGGAACCCCGCGCCTAAGCCCGTGACCAGCAGCGTTGGCGGGGATAGCACCGAACCAGCACCCGCGCCGAGTGCGGACAGTTCTCAGTTGCCTGCCGCGGTGACGCCAGAGCCCGCGAAGCCTGAAGCCTCGGCTGCGGCCGATAAACCTAGCCCTGCTGCGGCAGCTTCGGAAGAGGCTAAACCTGAAGAGAAAAGCGCAGAGACGAGTTCGCCGGCGGCTGCGTCTTCCGATGCCGCCAGCCCTGTACCTGACGAAGTGAAGCCGGAACCCAAAATGGCAAAAGCGGTTGTTCCGCCTACGGCGGTACGACCTAAGCGCGAGGCTACAAAGCCTGCACCGGAACCGGCCCCCGATCCCTCGGAAGCGCTTTTTATCGAAGGTCAAAAATATCTATATGGAAGCGGCGTACCCGAAGACTGCGTTCGGGCACGAGCCAAATTGATAGCCGCCGCCGGGCAATCAAACGCCAAGGCCCAGAGCACCGTCGCCACCATGTACGCGACCGGCCACTGCCTACCCCGCAATTTGCCGTCGGCCTACCATTGGTTCGCACTCGCGCTGCACAATGACCGCGACAACGGCCGGCTGGAGCGCGACCTGGAAGTCATCTGGAGCCAGATGACGGCGGAAGAAAAAGAGATGGCGCTGAAGAACCGGTAGGTCTTCCTCTCGACCCTGTCGTAAGGTCTCTCCCGTTTCGTCTAGATGACAAGTTATCCAGGTACGCAAAGCACAATGTAAGCGTTTACAGTTCTTCCCTTCTGTTGGATAATGGCTCGCTCTTCTCAATCACGAAAAATGCATTCGAGGGATTTCCATGGATAGACGTAACTTTATTAAAGCCACCGGCACCGTCATCGCCGGAGCGACGCTCGCACCCGCCGCTTTTGCCAGCGAGATGGCGGCGACGATTCCCGCGGGCGGGCGCATGATTTTGCCGATGAATCGCAATTGGCGGTTTAGTCCGAAGGCCTCGGATGCGGCGCATGCTCGCGAGTTTGACGATTCCGGCTATGAACGTGTCGTTGTCCCTCACACCAATGTGAAATTACCGTGGCACAGCTTTGACGAGAAGAGCTACGAGTTTGTGTCGAGCTACCGGCGCAAATTCAAGTTGCCGGCAGAAGCGAAGGGCAAGCACGTGTTCGTCGATTTCGAAGGCGTGATGACGGCGTCGACGGTGTACATCAATGGGAACAAGCTTGGCGAATACAAAGGCGGATATACGCCGTTTACGTTTGAGCTGACCAAGTATTTGGATTGGGATGGCGAAAATGTTCTCGCGGTAGATGTCGATTCGACCGAACGGCCTGATATTCCGCCATTCGGTTATGAAATTGACTACCTAACCTTCGGCGGAATCTATCGCGAGGTTTCGCTGCGCATTGTTCCCGGGACGTTCATTGAGAATGTTTTTGCCAAGCCGAAGGATGTACTGAATAAACCCAGTCTGGATGTGGATTGTTTCGTGCAACGGCTGGATGTTTCGAAAGATGGACTGACGCTGGAAGTGGATCTTCGCGAGGGTGATCGTGTGCTGGCCAAGGGCATGGTTAAAGTCCCAACGGCGGCGGTCGCGGCAGAACCTTCCACCCACTCGGTTCATCTCGACAACCTCGGCGCGATCAAGTTATGGGATTTGGAGAGTCCGAATCTCTATACGGTCCAGGTGCGGTTGATGCGCGGAACGCAGTTAGTGGACCAGGAGTCGCGTACTATCGGCTTCCGGGAAGCGTCGTTTACCGACCACGGCTTCGAATTGAATGGCAAGGTGATCAAGCTGCGCGGGCTCGACCGTCACCAGACATTTCCATTTGTGGGTCAGGCCATGCCGGGACGCGCGCAACGGCGCGATGCGGTGATTTTACGGAAGAAGCTTCACTGCAACATTGTACGTACATCCCATTATCCCCAGTCGCGGCACTTTCTCGACGCCTGCGATGAAATCGGATTGCTGGTTCTCGAAGAAATTCCCGGATGGCAGCACATCGGAGACGAACCGTGGAAGGTGATCTCCATTGATAACGTCAACCGTATGATCCGGCGCGACTGGAACCGTCCTTCGATCATTCTGTGGGGCGTGCGTATCAACGAGTCCAAAGACGACCACGATTTTTACATTCGCACCAACGCAATGGCCCACAAGCTCGACACCACGCGGCAGACGGGCGGCATCCGCTATTTCCAGGAGTCGGAATTCCTGGAAGACGTATTCACCATGAACGACTTCGGCTGGCCTTTAAAGCCACCGAACCATCCTCGCTATTTGAACACCGAGTTTGTAGGTCACACTTTCCCTACGAAGACAATCGACCAGGTCGAGCGGCTGACCGAGCACACTATCCGGCACGCTCGCATTCACGACCAGCTGGCTTCGAATCCGCAATACGCCGGCGGCATCGGCTGGTGCGCGTTTGATTACAACACCCACGGCGACTTCGGCTCCGGCGACCGCATCTGCTATCACGGCGTAACCGACATGTTCCGTGAACCTAAGCCTGCCGCAGGTTTCTATAAATCGCAATGCGAACCGGCGGAAGAGATCGTCATGGAACCGGCGTTCCACTGGGCGCGCGGCGACGAGTCCATTGGGTTCTCGAAGGCGGTGGTCTGTTCCAACTGCGAAAAGATCAAGCTCTACATCGCCGACCAACTCATTGTGGAAGCCGACCCTGATCGCAAGCAATTCGCGCACCTTAAGTACGCCCCATTCGTGATCGAGTTAACCGAACTCTTCCACAAATGGGGTGATCTGCGGCTCGAGGGCTACATCGGCGGCAAAAAAGTAATCGAGAGGAAGTTTTCCGGCAGAGGTGTTGATGCGAAATTCGCGCTCCTACCCGACGATACCAGCCTGATGGCGGACGGTGCCGACTCAACGCGAGTGGTGTTGCGAGTAACGGACGAGTTCGACAACATCAAGCCCTTCGCCAATGATGCGATTAAATTCGAGATCGAAGGTCCGGCGGAGATTATTGGCGACAATCCCTTCACGCTGATCGGCGGTACCGGTGCCATTTGGATTCGTGCCAAGGAGGAGGCGGGCACGGTCAAGCTAACGGCGACGCATCCCTGGCTGGGAAAACAAAGTGTAGAGCTCCAGTTTGCGGCCGCCACGCCCGAATCGGTATAGCCGTTAGCGAAACGTACCGTCCCTTACGGTACTCGTGTCGATATCTTCCCTACCCGGCACTCTCCGTGCCGGGCTTTCTCGTTACGTCGCTTCGCGACGGGGTTCACGGTATCGGATGGCTGTTTCTTCCCATATGATGAAGACCTAACAGGGAGGATTTCGTGCCCAAGATCAGCGCCATTTTCTGGGACCTCGGCGGAGTACTGCTGACCAATGCGTGGGACCACAACCAGCGCCGCCAGGCGATGGAGAAATTCCAACTCGACCAGACAGAATTCGAAGACCGCCACGAAATGCTGGCGTCATCGTTCGAGCGCGGGAAGATCAATCTGGCCGATTATCTCGAACGCACCGTGTTCTATCGTGACCGCCCGTTCACGATAGACGCATTCCGCGAATTCATGTATTCGCTGTCGCTGCCCAATAACGAGGCTCTCGCCATCGCGCGATCTCTTGCCGCTTCCGGCAAATATTTCATGGGCACCATCAACAACGAGTCCATGGACTTAAACGACTATCGCATCGCCAAGTTTGGGCTGCGAGACATATTCGACGTGTTCGTGAGTTCCTGCTTCGTGCGCCTGCGCAAACCGGACGAGGCAATTTATCGCGTGGCCCTGGAAGTAACGCAGATGCCGGCCGCCCAGTGCTGCTTCATCGATGACAGGGAGTTGAATCTGGACGCCGCCAAGCGCCTGGGCATGAGCACGATCCGCATGCAGAACGCGCAGCAGTTGCAAGAAGAATTGACGAAACTAGGAGTGTCCGCCTAACTACTTTTTCGGAGGGCGAGGCGGCGCAACCGGCAGGGCGGCGGGCTTGGCGACTAAATCTGTCCCTGCGTTCAAGCTTAAATCAGTCGACCAGGAGTCGGCGACAATTTTCCATTCGCCTTCCTGCTTGTGCGAAATCATCAGGTATTTTCCGCGTTCCTCGCGGCGCTTGCCGCTGCTACTCGGTACCAGCATTTTGCAGCGTCCCGCCTCGTAGCCTACGTCCCCAAAAAGTTCTACGCGAAGCGGTTCAAATTCAACCTCACCCAATCCAGCATCGAGTGCGGCAAAGAAAAACTCTCGCATCGCCGCAGTACCCCGAATTGGTGGAACATTCGAACGCATGACCATGGCATCGGTGGCGTAGAGGCCAACCATGTCGTCGAGATGTTTGGTGTTGCAGGCGAACGCCCAGTCCTGCGTAACTTTGCGCAGTGAAACTTCGGCGCGCCCCATCGGCTGTCCGGGAGCGGCGCCCGCGGTTCGTGGTCTGGGCACATCGCGTGTGGCGGCTGCTGCATTCGGCGCGACAAACTGCGCCATGCCCGGTGCGCCACCGGAAAATTCGTGATGATGATAGTGGTGATGGTAGTGATGACGGCCGGGGGCTTCGGCCTGCACTGCTTTCAGAGACGTGCCGCAAGAGCTGCAGAATTTATTGTTGGACCCGTTTGGCCTTCTGCACGAGGGACAGAAAACGTTGTCAGAGGCTTTGGCAGGCTCCCCTTCCTGAGCGAGTCGTTGAATCGAGTCGAAAGCTTCGGTG
>DATBAT010000199.1:0-14850 GCA_036271375.1 Terriglobales bacterium | reverse complement strand
TTCCACAAGCTATAGACGCTGCAGCAAACAGCGCCACCCCGGACAAAAAAATCAGCCGCCGTCCAAACAGATCCCCCAGCGATCCGCCGACCAGGATCAGCGCGGCCAAAAAAAGACCGTAAGCTTCGACCACCCACTGGACATCCGCCACGTTGGCGTGAAAATTGTTTTGGATCGCAGGCAGCGCGACATTCACCACCGTGCCGTCGATAAATGCCATGCTCGAACCAAGGATAGTCGCGGACAATATCCACTTCTGCCTGGCAGGCAGAACAACAGCGGAGTCTTTGCCGCGTGGCGGCAGCGCGTAGTCGCCCGGAGCTCGCATGACCTCTAGATGCGCCGCGTGGCGATGGGACTTTAAAAATCGTCTACCCTCGTATAATTCTCTGCGGAGGTCTGCATGAAATCCCTGCGATTTCTTGTTGTTTTGCTATTTGCGTGCGCGCTTCAAGCCCAAACCAACCCCGCTCCCACCGTGCAAGATGCCGAAGCCTTCATGAATCAAGCGGAAGCGCGCCTGGCGGAACTCAGCGTCAAGGTCAATCACGCAACCTGGGTGCAGGAAAATTTCATCACCGAAGATACGGAAGCGATCTCCGCCGACGCGCAGGAGCAGGTGACCGCCGCGACCACCGAACTGGTTGAGCAAGCCAAGCGCTTTTACGGGCTTGCGTTGCCCGAAGCCCTTTCCCGCAAATTCAACCTGCTGCGGCTGTCACTCACCGCGCCCGCCCCAAAAGATCCCGCGTTGCGCCGCGAAATGACGAAGATTTCTACCTCGATGGATGCCGACTACGGCAAAGGAAAATATTGCCGCCCCTCCGGCGAGTGTCTGGATATCACGGCGATTGAACGCATCATGTCGAGCAGCCGCGATCCCAAAGAACTCGCGGAATTGTGGGCCGGCTGGCACAAAGTGGGCGCGCCCATGCGTGAGCGTTACGCGCGTTTTGTCGATTTATCCAACCAGGGCGCGCGAGAAATTGGATTTAAAGACACAGGCGCGATGTGGCGCAGTGGCTACGACATGACTCCGGAAGAGTTCAGCGCCGAGCTTGAGCGGCTGTGGAACCAGGTGCGTCCCCTTTATCTTTCGCTGCACACTTTTGTGCGGGCGCGGTTGTCGCAGCATTATGGCGCGAATGTCGTACCGCCGAATGGGCCGATCCCTGCGGATTTGTTGGGTAACCCCTGGGCGCAGGAGTGGCAGAATATTTATCCGCTGCTCGGCATGCCGGAGAACGGACACAGCTACGATGTTACTCAACTGCTGCAAGCCAAGAAGCTCGACGCCAAGGGAATGGTGAAATACGGCGAAGGCTTCTTCACCTCGCTGGGATTCGCTCCTTTGCCGAAAACTTTCTGGGAGCGGTCGCTGTTTACCAAACCTGCCGACCGCGACGTGGTCTGCCACGCCAGCGCCTGGGACATCGACAACAAAGACGATTTGCGAATCAAGACTTGCTTGCAAATACGCAGCGTCGACTTCGTGACCGTACACCATGAGCTTGGCCACAACATCTATCAACGGGCTTACAAGAACCAGCCGTATCTTTTTGCCAACGGCGCAAACGATGGATTCCACGAAGCGATCGGCGATGCCATCGCACTGGCCATCACTCCGGAATATCTGCACAAGGTGGGATTGCTCGATAGAGTCCCAGCCGGCGACAATGACATTCCGCAACTGCTAAAGCAGGCGCTGGAGCGCGTCGCTTTTCTGCCATTCGGACTGATGATCGACCAGTGGCGCTGGAAGGTTTTCTCCGGCGAAATCAAGCCGGAGGATTACAACAAGGCCTGGTGGGAGCTGCGCTTGAAGTATCAGGGCGTCGTGCCGCCGGGGCAACGCAGCGAAGCGGATTTCGATCCGGGGGCAAAGTATCACGTGGCAGGGAACACACCCTACATCCGATATTTCCTGGCCCACATTTACGAATTCCAGTTCTATCGCTCACTGTGCAAGGCCTCTGGCTATACCGGACCACTGAATCGTTGCACGTTTTACGGATCGAAAGTGGCCGGCGACAAATTCAACGCGATGCTTGAGATGGGGCAGAGCAAGCCCTGGCCCGTGGCGCTCAAAGCTATGACGGGAGAGAAGCAGACCGACGCAGGCGCGCTGCTGGAATATTTCGCTCCACTGCAGAAGTGGCTCGACGAGCAGAACAAGGGACTGAAATCGGGCTGGTAACTAGACGTGTTGAAGGTGCGTACCCTTGAAATGGGTGGGATATTTAAGCCCGTATCCGATCGCACGGTCCAATCCGATGTGGGCCGTCCAGATCAGCGCTAACGACAGAAGGTTGGGCTTGCCCGCGAGGAAAGAAATCGCCAGCAAGACGCCGGGACTGACAAGAGTGTGCACGGAATTGTAAAGGGCGGCGCCGGCACGCGCATTGAAGGCATAGCCAATCATCAAGATATCAGGCGTAAAAAACAGGATTGCGAAGAGCGCCCAGCCAGCCTGGTAGTGGCGGTACAGAAGAAGGCTCGCGACAAAAATAGTCGCGCCTTCCATAAGGAGTAACATCCGCGGGGTTGAAAACATTGAGGATCGTAACAGGCGAAAATGCGGTGTCAGACTAACGACTTAACTCTTCGAGCGAAGGATACGAACTCGGCGTTATCAGCGTGCACTCCGGGGGCTGAGTCTTAGTTTGTGTCGCCTTAACGACCAGTTCCAACGCCGTGGGGGTTAGGGCCGGGGCGACCACGGTAGCGGCCAGCAATTTCTGATTCACCCATGCTTTGCCGGTATCGGGCAATCCGTCGCATCCGGTAAACGGCATCGCCAGCCAGCTTTGCCGGTCTTCGGCGTTCACCAGTTCCTGAAATGCAGCCCGCGCGCCCATGGCCATGGCGTCGTTCTGCGCGCTTACCAATCCCACATGCAATTGCCGTGACGTACTCAATCGCAGCCACGAAGTAATGGCCCGGTGGCCGCTTTCTTTGGTCCAATCGCCTTTCAGAGTTTTTACATCGACACGGTCTGGCTTGGTGGACTTCATTCCCAGACTGCGCATGCGGGCGGCAGTAGATGTAGTGGGCCCTTCCAGATACAAAACGCTTCCGCCGCCTCTGAGCAATGCTCCGAATTGACGGCCTTGAAGTTTTCCGACTTCTTCGTTGTTGGTACTCACTGAAAATGCGAAAGCCGCTGAATTTTTTCGCAAATCAGGAAGGTAAGTTACATCGCGGTTCATGACTACCCAAGAGATGCCGGTCCTGATCGCGGCGGCCGCCACTTGCGGCATCCCGGTGCCGACCGGTTCCACCAGGATGGCATCGGTGTGCCGGTTGCCATCCTGAATCACTTTCAAAAGCTGCTGGCTTTGTTCGACTGCGTCATTTCCTGCGTAGAAAATCCGGAGGTTCAACCCCAGACGCCGGGCAGTAGCTTCCGCTTCCGCCGCCTGATGGCGTTGGTAGTCGTTCTCATCGGTGATTAGACAAAGCACTACGTTCAGCTTGTCCATTGGCGTTCTGCCGCTGATCAGCGGCGTACCTTCATACCGCAACCGGGGGGTTGAGGCAAGTGATTAGCAAGGAGATTTCTTGCAGGCTCGGGCGGTTGGGAATTTAGTGTTTAGTTATTGGTTCTTAGTTCTCAGTTGGCGTTGTGCTTGACCTTACAATACCTGCGTGAGTACCGCGCCTTTGAGTTCCCCACAATTCAGCTTTTGGCAGCGGGTGCAGTTGTCCCTAATTACCTGGGTCGGATTTTTGGTCATTCAACTCATCGGGCCGACGTTGCGAGTTGCAGTTTCTTACGAAGATGGTGCGCCAGCAAGTCTTGATACTCGGCCCATGATCCTCTCCTTCTGGCATTCCTGCATTTTCCCCGCGACTTACGTGTGGAGGAATTTACAGATCCGCGTGATGAGCAGCGACAGCTTCGACGGCGAGTACACGGGAAGAATCATTCGCAAGTTTGGATTCGTGAAGGTGCGGGGATCGAGCAGCCGTGGCGCGGTGCGCGCGCTGCTTGGAATGAAAAAAGCGGTAGAAGAAGGAGGAACCGCCGCCTTCACCATTGATGGTCCCAAAGGGCCGCGCTTTGTGGCTAAACCGGGGCCGGTGCTGGTTGCCAAAGCGACGGGAGCCCCCATGGTGGCTTTTCACATCGCGCTGGAAAATCCCTGGGTGCTGAACACTTGGGACCGTTCGATGATTCCGCGGCCATTCTCAAAGGCGTTGATGCGTGTGAGCCGTGGGATTCAAGTTCCCGAAGATATCCAAGACTCAGACCGCGATGCGTACCACGCAAAACTCCAGCAGGCTCTAGACCGCGTGCGAGATTTCTCCGAGGCTCACGTCCACGAAGCCGGCGGCAAGGAATTTCCTTACTGCGATGCGCGAGCGTAATAGCCGGCACGCGCCTGGATCTTGTAGTCCTTTGCCTTGACTTCAATCTTGCGGAAGCTGCCGTCGCGATTGGTGTTCGTCGGCGTGTACCCCACGCTGTACTGGCTGCGCAACTCCTGCGCGATCTGGTCGAACGCTTCTCTGAGTTTGTCGAACTTGTTGCCCACGTCAATTACCCGGCCACCGGTTTGATTGCTGAGCTTTTTCATCTCGCTGTCGCCGTGGTAAAAGCCGCCACCGTAAAATCCGCGGTCAGCGATCATCAACACATAGACGATGCTGTCGGATTTCTGCGCGGCTTCGATGGCGTCCTGCACGCGCAGCCGGCTACCCTGGTCTTCGCCGTCGGTGAGAATGATCATCGCTTTGCGGCCGACCTGTTGCGCCAGTTCATCATGGGAAGCCAGATAAATGGCGTCATAGAGCAGCGTCCCTCGAGGCGTGCCCGAGGTCGGAATCGGTCCCCCGCCCAGCCCGCCAATCGTTCCCCCGCCGCCGCCGGTGTTTATGCGCGCGCTGTTCAAAGCATCTTTCAACTTGCGGGTCGAGCTGGTGAAATCCTGAAGCAAATCGACGTTGACATCGAAACTCAACACGAACGCCAGATCCTTTTCGCGAATAATGTCGCTAAGAAACGCGCCGCCCACTTGCTTTTCCATATCCAGCACGTTCGACTGGCTACCGCTGGCATCGATCAAAATCCCCAACGTCAAAGGCAGGTCGGAGTTCTCGGCAAAATATTTGACCGTCTGCGGCTTGCCGTCTTCCGAGAGCAGGAAGTCTTCCTTTTTGAGATTCGGGATCAGCGCGCCCCTTTTGTCCTTTACGTTGAAGAAAAGCTGAACCACATCTACGCCGCCCTTGAAGGTAGTAACGGGCTCGCTCTGGTCGTCTTGGGCCGACGAACTGTCGTTGCCCTGGGGAGCGCTGCGCTCCGGCGGGGCGTCGGCCTGTCCAAAGAGCGAAGCGGCGGAGAATACGACGACAACCGCCAACACGGCGGCTAAACGCTGAAAATGGAAGACTTTTAGCATTGGGGGAATTCCCATTACCTTTTTGTTAGTCTACTGGCAGTTAGTTAGATGCACCTATTGGCTCGGCTCAGCATCCCAAGTATTACGATTAGAGAGGGTTAGACGTGCAAATGAGGGTTGGACGAAGATCATGGCGGGCTGGGATCGTGTTTTTAATGGGATTGCTGGCGACTGTGGCCTTTGCCCAGCAGGATAAAAAGCAGGACATTCCCGATGCCCCCTCGGCCGTCCGGCCACCGCAGCCTTTGCCGACCCTGCCTCCGGCCCAGCAACAACCGGCAGAGCCGCCGCCTGCGCAGCCGAAAACGCCTCCCGGAGATCTCGACCCAACGGCCCCCATCCCATTCAACATAAAGACCGTTCCCGAAGGTGGAGCGACCCCGGACAAGCCCATGGCGACGACCGACGATCTTTACCGCATCGTCCGCAATGTAAACCAAGTGATGGTGCCGGTGATGGTGAAGGACCAATCCGGCAAGCTGGTCAGCGGACTGACATCGAAAGACTTCAAGGTGTTGGAAAACGGTACCAATCAGGTGATGAACTACTTCACCAGCGATCCGTTTCCGCTGTCGGCGGCGGTGATCTTCGATTTCAGCATGTCGGACACGGCTATCCAGAAGGTGAACCGGACGTTCTCCGCCCTTCAAGGCGCATTCAGCCAGTTCGACGAAATTGCCCTCTACACCTACGGAAGTAGCGTCTCCCAGGCTACCGATTTCAATGCCGTCGGCTCCAGATTGAACGCGGCCCTGAGCGATCTGAAGCAGGTGCATGGACGGAACAACGGCCCGGCGGTCACCAGCGGCCCTTTCGGCCCACAGGGCGCGACCATCAATGGCGTGCCGACCACCCCCGGGGCGCCCATCACGTCAGCACCTCCGCGGGAAGCGCATGTTTTGAATGACGCCATCCTTGAGGCCGCCCTCGATCTTGGGAAACGTGAGAAGACCCGCCGCAAGATCATTTTCATCATCGGCGAAGGCCGGGAGTTGCGCAGCAATGCCAGCTACCGCGACGTTCTTAAGGTGCTACTGACCAATAACATTCTGGTCTATGGCGTGGGAGTGGAGTCCGCGGCCATACCGATTTATGGAAAGTTAGAGAAGCTACGTATTCCCGGCCAGGGATACGGCAACATCCTTCCCAAGTATGCCTCTGCCACCGGCGGCGAGATTTTCAACGAGTTCTCAAAAGAAGACATCGAAGGGGTCTACGCCCGGGCTATTGGCGACGCCCGCAACCAATACACGCTGGGCTACGCGACCAAAAGCACGCCTAGCAGCGTTTATCGTCAAGTTGAGGTCAAAGTCGCCAAACCGGACTGTGCCAACTATGACGCCCCCTGCGTCCGGGTCTATGCGCGCGACGGGTATTACCCCTTACCGCCGGGCCGGTAAGTTGCCTGCCGTCGGGTGGGAGGGGCATTCGTCCCATAACGGCGGTAACCTGCTTGTAACCCTTTTGGTGTGATATAAATCCAGCAGATCAACCGAAATCTTTGTACGGGGCATTTCCGACGTAAGGAAACGCCTGCGGGAATTCTCGAGGGGAAGTCTTGAGTTTTATCAACTTTGCAGCCCGCGAAATTAACTGCAAGATCGTCTACTACGGCGCCGGGCTTGGCGGTAAAACCACGAATTTACAGTTCATCTACCAGAAAACTGCCGAGCAGCAGAAGGGCAAGATGATCTCGCTCGCTACCGAAACCGAGCGTACGCTGTTCTTTGACTTTCTGCCGCTGGACCTGGGCTCGGTCCGCGGATTCAAGACCCGGGTTCACCTCTATACCGTCCCCGGACAGGTCTTCTACGACGCCAGCCGTAAGCTGATTCTGCGTGGCGTGGATGGCGTGGTGTTCGTCGCCGACTCCCAGCAGGAACGTATGGACGCCAACCTTGAAGCTCTCGACAACCTGATGAGCAACCTTAAGGAACACAGCTACGACTTCCAAAAGATTCCCTACGTACTACAGCTCAATAAGCGCGACCTGCCCAACGTGCTTCCGGTAGATACCTTAAGCAAGCAGCTCCGCAAGAAGAACGAACCGGTGATTGAAGCGGTCGCCTTCCAGGGCGTCGGAGTATTCGATACGCTGAAGGAAATCGCCAAGCAGGTTCTGAGCGAACTCAAAAAAGGCTAGTCCGCACAAATACAACAGGCCACCGGCATTCACCAAGGAAATTCCCTTTGTGACTCGAGGTGGCCTTTGAGTTTTACCGCTTGGATTTTTGCAACCCGCGACGGGCATCGGCCAGCGTAACCATCAACGTCATCGGGTCTAGCGGGGATGGAACAAAGCCATTCCGCAGATAGAAATCCCGCGCCGTGTCGGAAATGGCATGAAACAGGAGCGCGCGAATCCCGGCGATATGGGACGCCTGGGTAGTTCGCAACACCGCATCTCGCAGCAGTCCGGCGCCGATCCCTTGCCCTTTAATTGAGTGATGTACGGCAAGTCTTCCCAGAATCATAACGGGAACCGGGTTTGGCATGTTCCGCCTGATTCTGCCAGGAGCTTCAAGGTGGGTCACAGCGCCCACCGCGAGTGTGTAGTAACCCTCAACCCGTTTTCCCACGCATACCACGTAGGTACGCGACGCTCCGCTTTCTTCGTTGGTCAGCGCTCTCTTATTCAGCCAGTCATCCAGAGCGGCTTCACCACAAGAAAAATCAGCGAGGTCGTGCTGGATGGTCAGCTTTTCAGGGGCGGTAAGCTTCTCGCTCATTTCTCCCACGGAGGCGTGGTTTTCAATAAGCGCGCGAGCTTGGGATTGCTCGCCGGCGGCTTGTCGAGCATTGTGGTAAAGCGCCTGAATTCTTCTGTGGGCAAAGCAAAGTAGCGGCGGTCGAGGAGGACTGCTTCTGCTTCCCGGCAGGCCGCGTCGAGCATGAAGTCGGACCGGTTTCTTCCCAATGCGGCCGCAGCGCGATCAATCAAAGCCTTCTGGCTTCGCTTGGCGCGCAGGTTTATCGTCTGATTGCGGTCCTCAGGTCGGGTAGCTACATTGCCCAACGTGTATACAGGGGCAATCGAGGTTGGTTAATCTTCCAGCCCCGTACCCAATGGCTGGTAGTGATATTTTTTACCGTCCCAGAACAGCGCCGAATTGGTGTGCTCTCCGCCTGATTCTTCCGCGAAGATCGCCGACACGGGCTTCTTCTTCAGCATCAACCGCTTCACGCCAACCTGCTGAAACGGCAAATTGATGATCACGAACTTGGCCTTGGGCTCGCTCGACCGCCAGGCGTCAGCGCCGTTGCCGTGTATCACCAGGAGAACGCGACCCCGGCTGCCGGGATCCTCCGAGGCAAACTGGCTGGTCACTTTCGGGTCGGAGTATCCGAAGAAAGCGTTGTAAGGGTCCAGTACCTTGAAATTGTGCTCCGCCTCGTCGATCAGCGGATTCTTGCAATGCGCCACAATCACCGCGTCATCAATGCCGTCGCCATTGAGGTCGGCGGTGCTGATCACGTTTGAATTTTCGTCGACCCGGCAGGTCGCACCAAATTGCTTCTGCACGAAATCGTTATCTACCGTGGGCTGTTGCGCAAAGCAGACCGCAGGCAAAAAGCTGAGGGCCAAAAACAACTTCAAATACTTCATGAAAATATCGTAGCCCCAAACATTGGGCCGGGATAGAGACAGAGGGGGTGCGGGGCCAAACCAAAGTTTGGCCCCCTTTACGCTTCGGCGTTCTGGGATTCTATTTCGAGTAAGGTCTTCTTGCGGCCCATGCCCCAGCGGTATCCGCCCATATCGCCGTTCTCGCGAACGATGCGGTGACACGGAATCGCCAGCGCCACAGGATTGGTCGCGCAGGCCCGAGCCACCGCGCGCGCGGCCGTAGGCTGCCCGATCGACTTCGCCACCTGCTGATAAGATCGCGTCTCCCCACTTGGGATCGACTGTAGGTAAGTCCACACCCGCCGCTGAAATGCCGTCGCTTGAATATCCAGCGGTAACGTAGCGCTAACTTCCTTCCCGCGAAGCTGGCCGAGCAACTGCTCCTTCCAGCCCTTCAACCAGACATCGTCGCGCTTACGAAACGCGAAAGGAAATTCGTGCTTCACTCCCTGCTCCAATTCTTCTTCAGTGTCGGCGAATTGGATGGCGCAAATCCCTTTGTCGGTCGCGGCGATCAGCATCGGTCCGAGCGGCGATTTCGCGATGGTGTAACGCACCTGTGTCGCGACCGCGCCGCGGCGATACTTGTCCGGTGTCATTCCCATCTGCGAAGCGGTGCGCTCGTAAAGCCGGCTGCTGGAGCCATATCCCGCGTCATACATCGCCCGAGTCACGGAATGTCCGGAGCGCAGGTTCTGCTTGAGTTGATTCATTCTGTACGAGTCCGCGTAGGCGCGCGGCGTAATTCTCAAAACCGCTTTGAACGTCCGCTGCAAATGAAATGGGCTCTGATGAAACTCTTCGCCCAGCCGGGAGAGTGTCACCGGCTCATCGAGATGCTGCTCGATATAACGGCAAATCGCTTTAACCATCTTGAGTTGCGCGTTGCCGCCGACGGCCGTCGGACGGCAGCGCAGGCATGCACGGTATCCGGCATGTTCAGCTTCCAGCGTGGTTCGAAAGAAGCGAACGTTCTCCCGCCGCGGACGCCGCGCCGCACACGACGGCCGGCAATATACCCCGGTGGAAGAAACGGCAAAGACGAAGCGGTCGTCAAAGCCAGCATCGCGGTCAACTACCGCCTGCCAGCGCCGTTCGTCGGGGTTCTGGGCCATCTCGCTAAATTCTGACGGGTTGAGTATCGCATTGCTTGTCATCATGGCCAAAGCGTACGGCGGCCTGAAAACATGGGCTATCCGAATCTTGCGGTCAAACTATCTTCGTAGGTTATTCTGATGAAGCCGTGAAATTCTTGGATTCTTCTTCATGAATGCGACCCCTGGCCTTGAAGCTGACCCTACCGTTTCGGAAATTATTGCCGCACCTGTGGAACAAGATTTCTCCCTCGATGCGGCGCACCTCTTTCCGGTGTGGCAGCTGGCGCAGCCAATAGAATTTTGTAAAGACTGGCGCGGGGAAAATCCCGATCCCGGACTACAGACGCAAGCTCGACTGCTATGGTCGGAGCAGGCACTTTACGTACGCTTCGATTGCCGCTACCGCGAATTATTCCTGTTCGAAGACTCCGACGCGAGCGGCCGTCGCGACCAGCTTTGGGACCGCGATGTCGCCGAAATCTTCCTGCAACCAGAACCGTCTCGTCCGCGACTCTACAAAGAATTCGAAGTCAGTCCCAACGGTATGTGGATCGACTTAGATATTTCTGACGAAGCCGTTACCGGTCTGAAGAGCGGACTAGAACGTTCGGTGTTCCTCGATAAAAAACACCACACCTGGGCCGCCGAACTGGCAATTCCGATGAAGTCGCTGATCCAGAAGTTCGATCCCGCGCGTGCCTGGCGGATAAACTTCTTCCGAATCGAAGGCCCCCGCGAACCGCGCACTTACCACGCCTGGAAGCCCACTATGACGGCCGAGCCCGACTTCCATGTCCCTGAGGCCTTTGGCGAACTGAGATTCGCAGTGCCACGGTAATCTTTGAGGTTCAACACACTTTGGAGCGGCCCGTCTGCCAAGTACATTTGAAAATATTCGAAACGGAGAGCGACCATGAGACCAACAGTTAAAGCAGTAAGCGCCGCGTTCTTAGCCTGCGTGTGCGCGACCGCAATGTGGGCACAGGCCGCCAAGCCCGGACCACTGAGCACGCCAGAACTGAAGCAAGTCGTGCCGTCGGTGTACTACTTTCGCGGACAGTCCGCCACCGTACAGGTACGTAACTCCTCTGGCTTTCGCGCCAGTAACGGCAAATTGGTTTTAGTGGCGCTGGTGGATACATCTGGCTACGCGCAAAACGTGGCTGAGAAATATCAGGGAATGCTGATTACCGAAATCAAACTGAACCTCGGCGGGACAGAACTGGCACCCGGCGCCTACGGGTTCGGGTTCGTCGGTGACAACAAATTTATAGTGATGGACGTGGGCGCGAATGATCTGATGACCGCGACCACAACGCTCGATGAGCAGTTGCAGCACCCGGTGCCGTTGAAGCTCCAGCAGGACGGAAACGGATACAGGTTTTATTCTGGACGGAAATGGGTAGCAATGAGGCCTGAGTAGCATCCTCCGAAATCTGTTGTCCCGAGCGAAGCCGAGGGACCTTGTGTATCCCCCTTCCCCATCCGGACCACTAAAAACAAAAAGCCCGCCAACAAGGCGGGCTTTTTTAATCCACTCAAGTCTAGTGCGACATGCGCTGCATCGGACTGACGATCATCCGCACCCCGGCGCGGCTGCGAAGCTCGGTCAACAAGGCCTCCGCAGCGTTCGCATAAGTCTTGGTCGGGTCTGACGGATCAGACCACACTGCGTTATAAACAATCGCCGCGGCTTCTTTGGAATCGATCAACAGCGCCGCTTCCATGTGGTCGACGCGCTGCTCCAATTGCTCGTAGCACCCTTCGCAAACTGACGCAGGCGCGAAATTGTCAGGATGATTTTCGCCCTTGTTGCAGTGGTAGTTTTCGGTGGTCTGAATTTCCATGGGCACGCGAGCCTGAAATTCCTTCAGAAAGCGTTCGCGTTCTTCTTTCAACTTCGCCGGATCGGGCATTTCCGCTACCGCAATCGCGGCCTGGTTGGTCACCACTGGAGCGTCCAGCGGGGAAACCCGCTCAGTCGCCTGGCATACCGGGCAAGCTTTTAGATCCGCAGCGTAGTAGGTCTTGCACTTCGAGCAGGGCAACCCATAGCCCACGCGGCGCGGCCCCAGCGTCGGAGCTTCGTCTCTGACAATCCCGCGTACCATGCCTGAATACTGTGACTTGTTTTCTGCCGGCGGCGTTTGCGTGCTATTCATTCCATCGCTCCCAAGGCCATTTGGACATCCTGCCGTGCCCCAATTCTAGGGTGGATGTCTCAAATACCGATGGCACGCTGGTGCTATAGCCTATCGGCCATTCGTACCTTGCAAGTCCTGCACCAAACCTAGGCATTGAAAGATGAGGAGTTTACGAGGAAAGTCGTCCCAATGCAGTACTTCTCAGTTTCAAAATTGAGACGGATTGATACAGACAGTTGTATAAGTCGATACCCGCACCAACATTCTCGCCCACGGTCTCCTTACGGAGCCGTACCGCATTGCAAGATATTGTCAGGCCGCCGGCGTCTTCTCCGGGCCGCACTCTGCTGCATCGGGACGATACGCGATGCTCTTCCGTCAGATTGCAAAAGTAAGCTTCGTCCTGCTGGCAGGCATCTTCCTGGTAGGGTGTGGCGGCGGTACTCAGATCTCGCCGCCGCCGGTATCTCCGGCTTGCGATCCGACGACAGCTCCCGCCATTGTGGCGGTGACCGTTCAAAACACCAGCGCGGACAACCTCTCGGACTTTCCGGTCTCCATCGCGCTCGACAAAAAGCACTTTGATTTTTCCACCACCGACGTCACCGGATCGAATCTTGCGACTTGGGATTCAATAACCGGTCTCGCCTTGCCCCACTGGGTGGAATCCTTCGACCCCTCCGCTGGCAAAGGCCTGCTTTGGACCAGGCTCCCGTCTTTGGCATCTTCCGGATCCACAACCGTCTGGCTTACTGCTGGAACCATTCCACACTGTCAGGCCCAGCCTAACGACGGCCATGCCGTGTTTCCCTTCTTTTCGGATGTTCATGACGCCAATCGTTGGACCACCAGCAATCACCTCGTGGTGAGTGACCAGATCAGTCCCAGTCCCTTGAGGATCACTTCCCGCCAGGTCATTCAAAGCGACGGCACCTGAACCGCACGTGAGCATCTCCCCCCTGCCCTGATCCGCCTCAAAATGTCTTGTGATACTTCGCATCCACCGCATACCCGCCGTACTGCGTCCGCGCCGCTGTCATCGACCACCGGTTATTGAACTGGTACTCGCCCTGAATCACCTGGCTCTCCGGATCGGTTACGTCGGTACTAAACGTGAAGATGAAATTCTTGGTCACGCGCTGCTGAATCGCAATGCGCGCTGTGGGATCCGATCCATTGCCGCCAATCGTGGGATCGATCTGCAACGCCGATAGCCCCGCCAACTTCTGAATGCGCCCGCTGACTTGACTTGCCAATCCCTGCGCCAGAATCGAGTTGGCATTGAGGTTCGCAGGCGCAGCCTCCTCTGTGGTCTGTCCGCGCGCCAGAAGATTGATAATGTCCACCGGCGGTAGCGGAGGATCGGAAGTGTAACTGGTACGCAACCGGTCCATCGGCCCAATGAAAGTCAGATTCAGGTTGTACTGATTCACTGACGTTGTTACCACGACGTTCACCACCGGCTGAGTTTCATTTGGATTATTGAAGTTGAGAATTCCCCGCACCAACTGGTAACGCTTGTTCATCAGGAAAATTTCGCCGCCCGTGAGGTCGGCGCGTCCCACGATCACCGGATTCGCCGCCGTGCCAATGACTCGCAAATTCGCCTGTCCTTGCAAGCTCACCGTCGAACTCACCAGGTTAACGTTCGAGGTGGTTTGCACCGTGATGTTCAGCCGCATGTTCTGCGTCATTCCCACGCCCGACGGCGGCGAGGAAGTGCCCGTAAACTGTCCGATGAAATCGCCCAGATCGAAATCCTGTGTAAACGACACATTGTCGATCAACACCCGGCCCGTCACCGTCGACTCGTCGGCGTTGCCGTTGACCGTAAGATCGCTGATCAGCACAGTACGCATTCCCTCGGGATAACGCAGGCGAACGCCCTCGGCCTTCAAAGCCAGATTGAATCGCAACTGCGGCTTGTAAGTAAGGCCGCCGGTGGCAGTCAGATTTCCCCCGCCAATTTGTGCCGTTAACTCGCCGATACGCACTTCATTGTTCTGAATATTGAACATGCCATTCGCGTTCTGGACTCCTAAAGGCGAGGATGCGGTCGAGAGGGAAGCGTTCTGCAACTTGACCTGGCCCTCCACGCCAATGCCTTCCGCCGCGCGAACAGCGTGCAAATCGAGTCCAACTTGGCCCGCACTCTGCAAGTCTGGACTGACGATGCGCAGCAACTCCAGATTCACCGATCCGGTCACCGTCATGCGCGGGGGTACCGAACCCTTCAGAGGGACCTCTCCGTTGAATTTCAACGACGTTCCCGTGCCGCGCAGTTCGCTGGGCGCGATCGTCACCACGGAATTCACGTAGTCCGCTTTGATCGGCCCGGCGTTGGCGATTTCCAACTGCTGGTAGGCCGCGGAAAAAGTCGGGATAGTAACGTGCGCTTCCATCGCATCTTTATTCTTCAGCGGCCCTTTCGCCGTTGCATGAAGTTCCAGCACTCCCTTGAACTGCTCGGGAACCGGCTTGTAAAGCGCGATCAGCGGCCCCAGCGGCAGCCCCTTGGTGTCGAACGAAGCCGTGGTGTAGTTCTCGCCTTGCAGGTCGATGTTGGCGTGCCCCTG
>DATBAT010000198.1:0-10436 GCA_036271375.1 Terriglobales bacterium | reverse complement strand
CTTTCACTTGGGTGCCATGGCTTGCATTATTTCAGCTCTGGCTTCGTCTCTAATCTCAGCTGCACCCTTGATCTCTATCCTAAAAGTGGCCGGCCTCGCGATGTTGTTCCTCTACGGAGCGACAGGCGCGCGAGCATCATTCCGCCGAGATCCGGAAAAATTCATACGGGTTTTGTTAATAGGCTGCGAGATTGTCGTCTTCGTCAGCGCGTTTGTCTATCTCGCGCTAAAAATACCGATATTCGGAAATCCCAATTCTTTGGGCGCGATCATGGCATTCATAGAACCGCTACTGCTCTGGGATGTTCTGGTCAATCCCAGCAAGACTGGCCGCCATCGCCGTATTGCCGCACTTTGTTTCTCGGGATTACTGCTTTACACCAGCGTTGCCAGAGCAGCGATCCTTGGAGCTGCGGTCGCCACCGTCGTTTTGTGCACGATTCTGCGCCGTCACCGGATGTTGTCCAAAGTTGCTTTGGTGTCGATTCTTCTGGTAAGTCTCGCTGGAGTTTTGGAGCCGGCTCGGTTCTCTAATTTTGTCGATTCAGTTACCGGAAGCTTCCTGTACAAGAACAACGAACAGAGCGGAATTTTGGGATCGCGTCTAAGCCCATGGTCAAAAGCGTCGGAAACGATTCAGAAACACCCGTTCTTTGGTTCGGGGTTCGGGACTCGAACGTGGCTTTCGGTGGGCGATGTCTCGCAGCTTCAGCTCAGCCGTTCAATCCACGACTTCGAATATGGCAGTAGCTACGTCAGCATCGTCGACTACACGGGAATCGTGGGTGCCGGCATGTTCGGGCTACTCCTGTTTCTCTTAATCCAGCGGATTTGGCAGGTCTGCCGGTTTGTATGGCGAAGTCGCGACTTTAGCTACCAAGCCATCCCCTTCGTGATGATTGTGATTGTTGGCGTGATTCACGCTGGATTTGAAGACTGGATGTTTGCGGCAGGTTCCTACATTTGCGTTTTCTTTTGGCCTTGTGCTTTCTTGTTGATGGACATGGTTCCGCCGAGGACGCAGCGATCCGTGCTAAACCCGTTTCTGCGGAGACAGGTTAGTCTCCATCCCGGATTTGCCTCGGTCCAGCCTCGAGGTTTACAGACGAGGTGAAATGTTGGCTCATTCGTTTCAAGCAGCCAATTCCATCCTATGCACCTGTTCATCAATGTTCTGGCGGCGAGTGCAGGTTCGGGCCCGACCTACGTTCGTAATGTGGTGCCGCACTACGCGCAGCGAAACGACGTTCAGGCGACGTTCCTGTTGCGCCCCGAGCTTCGCGAGCGGTTAGGTTCCTATCAGAACGTTTCTTTCGTCGAGCGAGAAGGTCCGTCAAGCGCTGGAAAACGATTTCTCTACGAACAGCGCATCTTGCCTGGACTTATTCGCGACAGTAAAGCGAACGTTCTCATTTCCGCGGGAAATTTCGCGTTGCGTGGCAGTCCGGTTCCCCAAATATTGCTCAGCGGGAATTCGCTCTATACGTCACCAGATTTCTATCGCGATCTGCAAGTACGCCACGATTACAAATTGTGGCTGGACACAAGGATCAAGGCTTTCTTCGCCAGAAGATCCGTTGCCTGGGCGGATGTGACGGTTTCTCCAACGTCAGCTTTTGCGCAAGAACTTCACCAATGGGCAGGCGGACGAGTGCGCGGTATCCACCACGGATTCGACCGCGAAACTTTCTTCGGGGACGCGACTCAACTACCAGCCGAAACCGCGCAGAAGCTAGCCAAGACCCAGGGGACTCTGCGCCTGCTGTTCGTCAGCCACTATAACTACTATAGAAATTTTGAGACATTGTTTCGCGGCGTTGCCTTGCTCCGCCAGCGATTACCCGAGTGCAGAGTGAGTTTGTTGCTCACTTGCAAACTTCGCAGCCAGGACAATCCAGGAGAATACGGTGCCGAGAGTGCTGCCGCGTTGGTGAGGCAACTTGGGATTGATGCTGAAGTGGTGGAACTAGGAGCAATTCCGTATTCACAATTGCACCATGTTTACAGGGCAAGTGATATCTATGTCTCCGCCGCTTATGCGGAATCTTTCGCACATCCCCTGGTGGAAGCCATGGCGAGTGGTCTTCCGGTTGTCGCCTCGGATCTGGCGGTACACCGCGAAGTTTGTGGGGACGGCGCCACCTATTTCTCTCGCTTTTCTCCCGAGGAATTCAGTGTCCGAATCGGGGAAATCTCCGCCAATCCGAATCAGGCTGCAGAGATTTCCCGCAATGGCTTACTACAAGCGGAACGATACAGCTGGGCTCGCCATGTTAGCGAACTGATTTCCCTTGCAGGCTCACTGTAGTTAGCTGTTGAACCGGTTCGCATCCAAACATTTTTACGAGGTTCTTATGTCGAATTTTCTTCGCGCTGCATTGTTGGTTCTTACGATGGGTGGGTGCAGTATCGCCCAGACGAACACGCCTCCCTCAGGCGGCGCTCAGTCCGACGCTCTTGCGCAATCCGCGAGCCACGCGAATCGAGGCGCTAAGTACACGGCGGATTTTGACTGGTCGCAGAAGCCGTCGACCGACCTGTCGGTTCTTGGTGCGAAGACTGCAGAACTAAGTAGTTGCCCGCTTGGCGTTAACGGAAGCGAGTCTGAATACTGGGTGTACATCTCTGGAGAAGGGAAGCCGGAAGCGGTTAAAGTTACTGGTGGAACCTGCAACGGCGATGGCCGGCCCGGGACCTTACAGTTCACCACCGTAAACGCGCATGGACGCGGATACACGCTTGGGAGCGCCTCTGACGGGCTGCAGGAAGCATCCATCGCAGCCCGGGCTCGACCTGCGAATTCCAAGATGCGCCCGGAAGGGGGAAGAGTAATTGTGTCGCCCGGGGCGGACATCGAAATCCACGCCCGCGTTTCCATCCGCGCCGCTTACCAGACCATCGATTTTTCGGGAACTGCTTTCAACTGCTACATGGACGACGATTGCATCATGGTCGGTGATCCCGAAAAATCAATTTGGTTCCGCAATATAACGCTGATTGCGCCAAGCGGCCGGCCGCAAGTCCCGGGAGGAAGTCATCCCATGATCGAGGTCAACGCACAAAAAACCCGCATCATCGATGTTTCGACCAGATCCGGGGAAGGGGCGAGCACCTTCGGTTCCTACGTTCAAGTCGATGACGATCAGGCATTCCTGCTGGATGGTCTCGATACGGGCGGGGCAAAAATTAAATGCGATGAGACCTTTTGCGGCTCATATGTGACGGCTCCCGGCCCGTTTAATAAATGGTCGGCTGTTGGCTGGCTGAAAAACATGAACGTTTCGCCTGGTTGCCATGGAAACGGAATCGATTGGCAAAGTGGAAACACTTTGCGCGTTTCTGACAGCGTAATTCAGGGCTTTCACCAATTCGGCGTGCGGACTGGCCATGGACGTGGCGGCTACGGAGGAACGGAATTAGACAACGTGTACATGGAGGTCGGGAACGCCTGTGGCGCTGCAGAAAACGGGGCGGCAGGAGCGATCGTTCAGGGAGGAATGCTCACAGTCAGAAGCGAGCGGACGCCGACCGGAACGATTCCAAAATTTCAAGACCTAGGTTCGAACTTCTACGCCTATTTCATTGTGCTAAACCATCCCACCCTCGGTGATTCTGTTCCCTTGCCGATGGGGTGGGCGAAAACCGACGGCAGTACGCCTGTGCCCGTGAGTTGGCCGGTAGTGCGCGGCGTTACGGGGACAGGGAGGTACAAGCTGCTGCGCGCACGTTGGGACGGCAAAGGCTTCAAGCCGGCGATCTCAGGGAGCGGCGACTGGTTGATTGCGACTATTGACCCTGCCAGCTGTAATCCGGCGCGGTGCAAGTTCACGGACACTCACGCCTCGCCAAAGACCTTTACATCGGTGAGCACGTTAGGGGGCGCGCCTCCCTATTTCCCAATGCTGGATTTCTGGCCGGGAAACATAATCCTCGCGTCAGCACGGGACACACAAAACCTCAGCGCACCTGCGAAATTGTTCACCGATCTGGCAACCGACGGGATCGTTTCGGTCGGTCGCTATGTGGATGGTCCCGCGGTATTCTCCGAATTTTGCAGCTACGGCAGTACAGGGTACGCGGCCTCGATATACCCCGCGCGCTCATGCAGCGACCCGGGGGCGCCGACCTACGGTTTGAAACGAGGCTGGATTCTACAAAGTCAGAGCGCTCAAAGCGGCAATAGCTTCGCCAACTACAAAGGTCGGCTCAATTTCCTGACTACAGGTTCAGGCCCAGCGCCGTTGATTACCTGGGAAGACTCAACTCCGGAAAAGACGTTGTCCCATATTTTGACTCGGCCCTCGGCTGAACTCACCGACTCCGACTCCGGCATGTTCGCCAAGGGGATTCAATACACGCGCGCGAATTTGGAGATCCGAAACTACGTGGGGACTCTTCCTGACAAGGCAAACTGGAAGGAACGTCTTACTGGGAACGAAAAAAGTTTTGCGGTGCCGGTGACGATAGCCCCGGGGAATACTTTGACGGTTGGCTCAGGTTCGCCGCTTTCTCAAATGAAGATGTTCAGCACGAAACCGGTTGAGCGCCGTCCGGTGCCACCGCAAAGCTGTATTGACTTGGCTGGGGCCGCGCCGGGACTGACGGCCAACGACATGGTGACCGGCATCAAGCCGCCTGCGCCGCTGGGGAATCTTTCGGTAACCGGTTATACGGTAGCCGCCGATTCGGTGAACCTACATTTTTGCAACGCAAGTACGGCTGCGGGCAACGTTCCGGCGGGGAGCTATTCCTT
Organism: Terriglobales bacterium; assembly: GCA_036271375.1. Classification (GTDB taxonomy): domain Bacteria; phylum Acidobacteriota; class Terriglobia; order Terriglobales; family Acidobacteriaceae; genus DATBAT01. The sequence continues at coordinate 5,683 of DATBAT010000198.1, read as the reverse complement.
CCTTGCGGTTCATTAAGGCGGCGTGGTTAGGCTGCGGGTTTCTTGCCTTCGATCAACAGAAAGAGCCCCCAGCTTGCTGCGATTTTTTCCAATAGCCACCGCGGGTAGAGTTTCCAAACCATTCGGTAGAATCCGGAGCTAAAACGGGCTGAAGGTTCGTGCTGGAGCAGATCTCCCGGGCTGAACACCTGCCGTACGGTTACATCTTGAAACGAATTCATCAAAACTCGTGCCTCGTCTTCAGTGTATGTCTTGGTTCCGGGGCTCTCGAGTTGCTCATAGACGGTGCGCCGAAGAGATTTGCCGCGAAGGGCGCCGTATCGCAGCCACAAAGATAGGCCCGTCAGCGAAGGATGGTGGTAAACCATGATTCGAGCAGTCCCGCCAGGTTTGAGCACCCGCCAGGCTTCCTCAACGCATCGCTCAGTGTTCGGACTGTGATGCATTACCCCGTACGAATAAACCAAATCGAACGTCGCAGGAGGAAAGGGCAGGTTCTCGGCATCTCCGGTTTGGACATCAGCCGTATAGCCCGCTTGCTGACATCTCGATCGGGTCTGTTCGATTGAAGCCGCCGAAAGGTCCACCCCCGAGGCGATGGCTCCCGCCTTCAACCATTCCAGATAATCTGAGCCCATCCCCACGCCGATTTCCAGCACTCGAAGATCTTTCGCTTCAGAAAATCGCGCAAAGTCGTGAATGTACGGTTCGAGCGAGTATCGCGCTTGCCTGTGAGATTCGAAGTCTTTAGGGTCGTCCAGATAGCGCGTGCCGCACGGCTCTGCATTCCAGAAATTCTGGACTTCATCTTTGAGTTGCGTTGCGGATCGGGTTTCTGCCATACAAACTCGCTATTCGTAGTATAGCGGGTAGGCGTGACGACTCATGTTCCGTTCTCGGTGCACCGCACGGTTCAGGATAAGATGAATAATACGGGGTAATGGAAAAATTGCAGGAAATCCCGCGCGTGGCTGGTGTGTCCCCGGGACTTCTGCCGGTGAGCGTCATTGTGCCGGTTCGCAATGAGGCGCACAATCTGCCGCGGTGCTTGAAGTCTTTACAGCAAATGGGCGAGGTCTATCTCGTCGATTCACAGAGCACGGACGATACGGCCGCGATCGCGACAGAATATGGCGCGAAGGTTGCGCAGTTCCGCTACGGAGGCGGATGGCCCAAGAAGCGGCAGTGGGCGATGGACACTTTACCCCTGAACTACGACTGGATATTCCTGGTCGATGCCGATGAAGCTGTTACCCCCGAATTGGCAGGGGAAATTAAACGCGCAATCGAAAGCGAAAAAGCGGATGGGTTTTACGTGGGGTTGCAGATGTATTTTCTCGGCCGGCGGCTGCGACACTGCGGAGCGAAGTTCTACAAGCTTTCGCTTTTTCGCCGAGGAAAGGGCCGATTCGAATGCAGGCTTCGGGACCAGGATGCTTCGATGGCCGACATGGAAGTGCACGAGCACATCATTGTGGATGGTGTGACGTCGAAGCTCGAAAACTATCTAGTCCATCACAACGTGGAATCGTTGTCGCGGTACATTCGCAAGCACGACGAATATTCCAACTGGGAGGCGCGACTTTGGCTTCAGGGCGGAGATGTGCCGGATGAATTGCCGCCGGCGCTATTTGGCTCCCAAGCCCAACGCCGGCGCTGGTTGAGAAGAAAATTCTTCAGTCTTCCGGGCTCGCCGATTTTGTTCTTCCTGTACAAATACTTTTTCCTTCTTGGGGTACTAGACGGTATCCCCGGCCTGATCTTTTGTGGCTTTCAGGGAATTCAGTTCTTCAACATCAAAGCCAAGATTTACGAATTGCGCAGCAAGAAGGTTTGAAGCATGTGCGGCATTAGCGGTTTGGTCAACTGGGGCAATCGGGAAACGCTGGCGCGGATGACCAATGTCCAGGCGCATCGCGGACCTGACGACGTTGGCTTTTGGGAAAAGCGCTTTCCTGACGGTGGATACGTCGGACTGGGAAGCCGCCGCCTGGCCATCATTGATCTCACCGCCGACGGCCATATGCCGATGTGCAACGAAGACGCCACGGTCTGGATTACCTACAACGGAGAAATTTACAACTTCGCCGAGTTGCGCACCGAACTGCAAACCAAGGGTCACCGCTTCGCTTCGAATACGGATACAGAAGTGGTGGTTCATCTCTACGAAGAAGAGGGCCCGGATTGCGTCAAGCGTCTCAACGGAATGTTCGCCTTCGCGATCTGTGACTTGCGCGGCGCGACGCCGTCGCTGTTTTTGGCGCGGGATCATTTCGGTGTAAAGCCTTTTTATTTCACGCAACAGGGTCACAAACTGGCGTTCGCTTCGGAGGTCAAAGCGCTTCTGGAGGTGCCCGAAATTTCGGCGGACGTTGATCCTGAATCTCTCCACCAGTATCTGACATTCTTATGGGTACCTGATCCAAAGACGTTGTTTCGTGGCGTCGAGAAACTTCCAGCGGGTCACTACGCAATTTTTCGCGACGGACGACTTTCGATTCGCGAGTACTGGGACCTTACATTTCCTGCGGCGGACGCAAATTTTCCTCGGTCTGAATCCGAACTGGCCGAGGAAGTTCGGGAACGATTTCGTAGATGTGTTCGTTCGCAGATGGTGAGCGATGTCCCGCTGGGTGCCTTCCTCAGTGCGGGGCTGGATTCTTCGAGCATCGTCGCCATGATGACGCGTACTGCGAGCCCGCCGCTGCGTACCTATACGATTACGTTTCCACAGAAGTATCGCGTTGGCGAGACTACGCTTGATGATCCGAAAGTTGCAGAGCGTTTGGCACAGCGTCTCGGCTGCGAACACCACAACATTGTGGTTGAACCGAATGTTGCCGAATTGCTGCCGAAATTGATCTGGCACATGGATGAGCCTGCGGCCGATCCTGCCATCATCACGGCCTACCTTGTTTGCCGCGAGGCGCGAAAGCAAGCGACAGTATTGCTGTCCGGCGTGGGAGGCGACGAACTCTTTGCGGGATATCGCAAACACTCAGCGCACTATTGGGCGGAGGCGTATCACAATGTTCCTGGCCCACTCCGTGGGTTGCTCGAAGCGGGACTTATGAAGCTGCCCAGCTTCCGGGGAACCTCGGTAAAGGGAAGAGTACGGCTTGCAAAGAAGATGGCGCGCAGCGCGGGTTTTGGCGCACGTGACCGGTTCGTCATGAACTGTACCTATCTTGATGACCAGCAGAAGGACGACTTATACCTGGAAGCGCTGGCCGATCAACTGGGCACTTCGAAGGCGGACGACCGACATATGGCGACCTTCGATAAAGTGGACCAGGCCGACTTTCTAAACCAGATGCTTTACCTTGACACCAAGATTTTCATGACCAGCCTCAACCTTACCTATAACGACAAGATGAGCATGGCTTCGTCGGTTGAAGTCCGCGTGCCGTTTCTTGATCGCGAACTCGCGGAGTTTGTCGCATGGAATGTTCCGCCAAAATTAAAATTGAAGGGCTTTCTTCGTCCGACCACTAAACATATTTTTCGTCGCGCCATGGATGGAGTTCTTCCTGACGAAGTTATTAGACAGCCGAAAGCCGGTTTCGCTGCGCCTGTCGACTATTGGCTGGCCAACGACCTGCGAGACATGGTGGACGATTTACTTTCCGAGAGCAGAATTCGTCAGCGCGGAATTTTCCGCCCAGAGAAAGTGCGGCAGTATGTCGATGAACACCGCAGCGGAGCGCAGGACTGGTCCATGCAGATCTGGCAATTTCTGACGCTTGAACTGTGGATGCAAACTTTCCAGGACGGCGGAGGACGGCGCATGGCGGATGACGTGATTCACGCGAGCATGGCGGCTTCATGAGGCAAGTTCTTCAACAGCCGGCCACCGGCGAAATTTCCGTGACCGAGGTTCCCGCGCCCAGGTTGTTACCAGGTTGCGTTTTGGTAAGGATCGCCGCATCACTGGTGTCGGCCGGTACCGAGCGTGCGTCTGCGGAATTTGCCAGTAAGAATCTGGCGCAGAAAGCCAAAGCCCGGCCTGATCTGGTTCGTGAGGTGATCAACAAAGTTCGGCGCGATGGTTTGCTGTCGGCTGTCTCCGCGGTTCGTAACCGGCTCGATCAGCCCACTGCTCTCGGCTACAGTAGCGCGGGTACCGTCATTGGAGTGGCAGAAGACATTAACGATATTAAGGTCGGGGATCAAGTTGCCTGCGCGGGGGCTGGCTACGCGGTACATGCGGAATTCGCTTGCGTGCCGCGCTTACTCGTCGCGAAAGTTCCTTCGGGTTCGGTTGTTTTAGACGAAGTGGCCTTCACTACGGTGGGCGCGGTGGCTCTACATGGCATGCGTATTGCCGAAGTGAAGCTTGGCGATACGGTTGCCGTGATCGGCTTGGGCCTTCTGGGACAGTTGGCGTCGCAACTGTTGAAGGCCGCCGGTTGCCGGGTTTTGGGGATGGATATCGATCCTGGCCGTGCCAAGCTCGCCGCGCGCTTAGGCGCTGATATTGTGAGTACTTCCGCCGAAGAATTTCGCGACCTGTGCTTGCATTGGTCGAACGGACGCGGCGTCGATTCAGTTTTGATTACCGCTGAAACTTCGAGCAGTGCGCCCGTAAACTTGGCGGGAGAGATTGCGCGCGACCGCGGCATCGTCACCGCTGTGGGAACCGTCGGCATCGATATTCAGCGCAAGGCCTATTACGAGAAGGAATTGGATTTCCGTATTTCACGTTCTTACGGCCCGGGCCGCTATGACACCGCTTTTGAGCAGAAGGGGCGCGACTATCCCATCGGTTACGTGCGCTGGACTGAGACCCGCAACATGGAGGGGTTTCTGCAACTTCTCGCCGAAGGAAAGATCGATGTGAAGTCGTTGATCACGCATCGCTTTCCTGTCGAGCAGGCGCACGGAGCTTACGAACTGATTACCGGAAAGGCCGGTGAGCCGTCGTTGGGTGTGCTCATCACTTATCCGGACCATCCAGATGATTCTTCTGACCTGGAATTGAAGCGGCCCGAAAGGGCTGCCGGTGGCTCAAATGCGGTGAGTATTGGCTGGCTGGGTGCTGGTGCTTTTGCTACGGGAATCTTGATCCCGGCTGCGAAGCAAGTACCCGGAGTTGAGCTTGTCGGCGTCTGCACCGCCAATGGATCGCATTCGAAACTCGCCGCCGAGAAATTTGACTTTCGCTATTGCACCACCGAAGAAGAAAAAATTATCGACGATCCGTCCGTGAGCACGGTCGCTATTTCGACAAGGCATCACTTGCATGCAGCACAAGTGCTAGCGGCACTGCGCGCGGGGAAGCACGTTTTTTGCGAGAAGCCCCTTTGCCTTACTGAAGACGAGCTGACGGAAATCGCACGAACAGCTGCCAGCGCGCAATCCCTGCTAACGGTTGGTTTCAATCGCCGCTTCGCTCCCATGGCCCGCGAAATGAAGAAATTTCTTTCCGCTGTGCAGGAGCCTTTCTTGCTCAACTATCGCGTCAACGCAGGTTTTATCCCCGCAGACAATTGGGTAAACGATCCTGAACAAGGCGGCGGCCGCATCCTCGGCGAGGTGTGCCATTTTATAGATTTCCTGATTTTTCTTGCTGGGTCACAGCCCATTGAGGTGCTGACGCGGAGTGTATCCGACACTGGCCGCTACTCTGGCGACAACGTAGTCATCGCGATTCAGTTCTTGAATGGTTCCCAGGGAACTGTCA
>DATBAT010000197.1:0-5588 GCA_036271375.1 Terriglobales bacterium | reverse complement strand
CTGGCTGACGCCGCTGAAGTCAGCGCTGCCATTGAGGTCGCTGCGGCGGCCTATCCCGAATGGCGTCGCACTCCACCCGAAGACCGCATCCAGCCGCTGTTTAAGCTGAAGACGCTACTCGAAGAGCACATCAACGATCTTGCTCGAATCATCACTCAGGAAAATGGCAAGACCCTGACCGAAGCCAGGGGTGAACTCCGCCGCGCCATCGAGAATGTCGAGGTTGCTTGCGGCATTCCCATGATGATGCAGGGCTACAATTTGGAAGACGTGGCTCGCGGTATCGACGAGACCATGATCCGCCAGCCGCTCGGCGTAGTTGCGGCGATCACGCCCTTCAACTTTCCCGGCATGATTCCGTTCTGGTTTCTGCCCTATGCCATCGCCTGCGGCAACACGCTGATCCTGAAACCGTCCGAGCGCGTACCGCTCACTATGCGACGTGCTTTCGAACTGCTCGATCAAACGGGGCTGCCCAAAGGCGTGGTGAATCTGGTCAACGGCGGCAAAGCTGCTGTCGACACGCTGCTCGACCACCCGAAAGTGCGCGCCATCAGTTTCGTCGGCTCGACTCCCGTGGCCCGCTACGTCTACGCCCGCGCCGGAGCTAACGGCAAGCGCGCCCAGTGCCAGGGCGGTGCAAAGAATCATGTCATCGTGCTGCCCGACGCCGACATGGCTTCCGCCACGCAGATCATTACCGACAGCGCCTTCGGTTGCGCCGGACAGCGATGCCTGGCAGTGTCCGTAGCGGTGACAGTTGGTGAAGCCCAGAAGACTTTTCGCGATGCCATCACCGATGCGGCGGCATCACTGCGGGTCGGCAACGGACTAGATGAAGGGGTACAGATGGGCCCGGTCATCACCCCTCAAAGCAAATCGCGAATCGAGTCGTTGGTAGCCGCCGGCGAAAAGCAGGGAGCGAAAATCCTGGTCGATGGCCGCCAATCGTCGATCCCGAAATACGAATCCGGAAATTTCGTTAAGCCAACCATCATCGACGCTCTCCCTGCAACCAGCGATCTGGCCGACACCGAAATCTTCGGCCCGGTGCTTAGTCTTGTGCATGCAACCGATATCGACGACGCGCTGGCATTTCTGGAGCGTAGCGCTTACGGAAATCAGGCGTCACTATTCACTTCTAGCGGATCGGCAGCCCGTCGTTTCCGCTACGAGGCTCCGGCAGGGAACATCGGAATCAACATAGGCGTCGCCGCACCAATGGCCTACTTTCCCTTCAGCGGATGGAAAGACAGCTTCTTCGGAATTATGCACGGACAGGGGCGGGATGCCATAGAGTTCTACACCGAAAAGAAAGTGGTCGTGGAGCGCTGGGCAAAAGAACACTCAAGAAAATTCTGAAAGTTTTTCTCTGTGTCTCTGTGTCTCTGTGTCTCTGTGTCTCCGTGACTCCGTGACTCCGTGACTCCGTGGTGAAAGGGTTTAAACCATGTCCGACACCATCCAAAAATACAAAGACTACGTAATGACCGGCTTTGTGAAAGCCGTCACTCCCATCGTCATCGACAAAGCCAGTGGCGCAACCGTGACCGACGTCAACGGGAAAGAATATCTGGACTGCTTCGCCGGCATATCGGTGGTGAACGCTGGCCACAACAATCCGAAGGTGATCGCCGCCGCCAAAGCCCAGATGGACAAGCTCATCCACTGTGCTTCCTACATCTATCACGCGCAGCCAGTCGCCGATCTCGCGGAAAAGATCGCTCACATCACTCCGCGCGGCCTGACCAAGACCTTCTTCGGCAACGGTGGCGCTGAAGCCATTGAAGGCGCCATGAAGTTAGCCCGGCTCTACACCGGCAAGCACGAATTCATCGCACTCAATGCCAGCTTCCACGGACGCAGTTTCGGCGCTCTCAGCATAACTGGCAACCAGGGCCGCAAGAAACGGGGAGGCCCTTACGCCGCCGGCGTTTCGTTCGCCCCAGCGCCATATTCCTACCGCTCGCAGTGGCCAAATAATGCCGAAGAATGCGGACGTCAATGCGCCCGCTCCATCGAAGACGTCATTCGATATTCCACTTCCGGAGATGTTGCGGCTTTCATCGCCGAGCCGGTGATGGGCGAGGGCGGCATCGTCGTTCCGCCGATGAATTATTTCCGCGAGGTCAAAAAGATTCTCGACCAGAACGGTATCTTGTTCATCGCCGACGAAGTACAGTCTGGCTTCTGCCGCACCGGAAAGATGTTTGCCATCGAATACTATGGCGTCGAGCCCGACATTCTGGTCACTGCAAAGGGCATTGCCGACGGCTTCCCGCTTAGCGGATTCACCACGCGCCCGGAAATCGCCGCAGCCTACAAACCAGGCGACCACCTCTCCACTTTCGGCGGCAATCCGGTTTCCTGCGCGGCAGCACTAGCCAATATCGAATTCATGCAGGAAGAAAACCTCGCAGCGCGAGCCACCGACACTGGAAACTATGCGATGGCGAAGCTGAAAGACATGCAGAAGGAAAATTCGCTGATCGGGGAGGTCCGCGGCTTGGGCTTGATGATCGGTGTTGAGCTAGTCAAAGACAAAAAGCTGACCCCAGCCACGGCGGAAGCGGAAGCCATCCGTGCTTCACTGCTCAAGCAGGGAGTGTTAGCAGGTGTTGGAGGAGTTTTTGGAAATGTAGTCCGCTTCCAGCCGCCTCTGGTGATTACCCGCGAACAAATTGATCGTGCGCTGGAAGCCTTTGCCGTCGCGCTTTCCGAAGTAACAGAAACGGCAGCAGTGTAGAGACGTTGCTCCGCAACGTCTTGGTGGCAACACTTACGCCTTTCGCTTCGACTTCTTCGGAGGCGCAGCCGGCTCCCGGCTCCCCTCCGTACTCGCCGCGGGCTTCTTTCGGCCTTCCATCTCCGCCAGACTCTGCTTCAAAGCCGACATCAAATCCACCACTGGGGCCAGCTTCTTGGGCTTCTCCACTTCCGCCACTGTGCCGCCTTCCAGCTTCGTCTCGATCAATTTCTTCAGATTTTCCTGGAATTCGTCGTGATACTTTTCCGGGTCCCAGTCGGCTGCCAGAGCGTCGATCAACTGGTGCGCGATCTTCACTTCCGCATCTTTCAACTCTACGTCCGGCGCGCCAAAGCCTTCCACCTTGCGAACTTCTTCCGAGTAATACATCGTATGCAGCATCATGCCGCCTTCATGTGGACGCAGAAACACCGTGTACTCACGATTGTGCATGGTCAATTTTGCAATAGCGACGTACTTACTTTCCTCGAGCGCCTTAGTCAGCAGGGCATACGGACGCCGTCCCGCCTCCTCCGGAATCATGTAATAAGAAGACTCGAAAAACACCGGGTCAACGTCGTCCGTCTTCACGAATTCCAGAATCTCCATGGTCTTCGCGGTCTTCGGCTCGATCTTTTTGATCTCCTCCGGCTCGATCACGATGTACTCGCCCTTGCGAAACTCGTAGCCCTTCACCGTATCGCTGCGCTCGATCACCTGGCCGTCAGCTGAGCACACCAGTTGCTGTTTCACCCGTTGCAGGTCGTCGCGATGCAACATGTTGAACGAAATACTGGTGCTGCGCGCGCCGGAAAAAAGCCGCACCGGAAGGGAAATAAGTCCAAAGGTGAGATAGCCAGACCAGACCGAAGCTGCCATGAATCGTCTCCACGCCGGCGGAGAACCGCCAAGCTTAGTGAGTTTAGACTACGCAGGCCCTTGGATGCACCAAGCTTGAGGCGGTCTGTAACCGAAAGAAGAAGCTCAAGGAATTGTGGGTCGTTTAAAGCAAGCCCATATGTTGTGGGAAGGTAACTAAACCAAGAACCGGGAACTGCTAACCAATTTTCCAACCGCGCTAGAAGTGCTCCCGCAGTCGAAAGAAATCATCCACCACCAACAACTCCCGCGAAGGAAGCGGGGCCGCTACCTCCTCATGCTCCAGGATCCAGGTGTCACCATGCGGCAGAAATACCGCATTCAACCCCGCCGCCATCGCCGGATTAATGTCCGACTTCGGACTATTCCCGATCATCCAGGTCAACTCATCGGTCAACCCGTATTTCGAAATTACCGTGCGATAGGTCGCCACATCTTTCTCGGCCACGATTTCCACCGCAGCAAAGAATTCCTTCAACCCGGAGCGCTCCACTTTTCCTGACTGTTCGGCCAGCGCTCCCTTGGTCATCATGATCAGCCGATGCCGTGCGGCAAGATAGGGAAGCGTCTCGCGAACTCCGGGCCGGACCTCGATCGGTTGCTCCGCGATTGCCTTGGTCAGCCCAACGATTGTTACGTGAAGCGCCGGAGTGATCGGCTCAACCGAAAGCTGTTCGAAAGTTCGCACCAGGGCGTGTTCGAAGACATGCAACCCGTATCCGTGGCTGACGATGCATTCGCGTTCCACTTCGTTGAGCACTTCGCGCACTTGCTCCGGTGAAAACTCGCGATGGTTCAAGAATGAGATGAAATTCGCGATCGCCCGCTCAAAATAAATATTGTTTTCCCAGAGTGTGTCATCGGCGTCGATCAGGAGAGTTTGAGAGAAACGACGGGGCATCGGGCGGGCTAACGTTTTTTGATGGTGGAAACGACCGGTACGCGCCTTGGCATGGGGACAATCGCGCCCTGCGAAGCATCGACAGCCGCAGTGGCCCGCGACTGCACCTCTTCTTGTAAATACTTTACAAAGTCCTGCATCTGACGCTGCATCTCTTCCATGCGTTCGCGCATTTGCAGGATGATGGCCATCCCGCTGATATTCACGCCCAAATCGCGCGCCAGGGAAAGAATGAATTCCAGCCGTTGCAGGTCGTCATCCGTATACAGCCGAGTGTTGCCTTCCGTACGTGAGGGCTTGAGCAATCCTTCGCGTTCATAGAGGCGCAACGTCTGCGGATGAATCCCGTACATCTCGGCCACCGACGAGATCATGTACGCGCCCTTGGATTTTCTCTTGGTCATGTTTCCTACAAGAAAATACTTACGTATCAGCCAATATTCTAGTGCATAACCAGCATTCACCGAAAACTAACCCGCAACCGACAACCTCTCTCGCCCGAGTGCATCCCAGAGATTGGAGGTCATCATTATGGATAATAAAAATGCTGTCGATGTGGTCGAGAAACTCATAGAAACTTTGAAAGACGGAGAAAATGGCTACAAGGACGCAGCCGAGCACACCAAGCGGCCCGATCTTCAGAGCTATTTCAACCAACAAAGTGCCGAACGCAAAAAGTTCGCCAACGAACTAACGGTCGAGCTAACAAACTTGGGTGAGCCGGGGAAGAAGGAATCCGGTTCTGCGGTGGCGGCTCTGCATCGCACCTGGATTGACACCAAAGTTGCCCTTGGCGGCGGAGACAAGACCATTCTTGATTCGGTCGAGCAGGGCGAGGACAACGCAAAAGCCAACTATCAGGAAGCGCTGAAGGGCTCGTTGCCCACGAACGTCGCAGAGATCGTGCGGCGTCAGGCGGCCAGCGTTCAAGCCGCGCACGACAAAGTGAAGGGCTTGCGCGATAGCGCAGCGGCTTAGCGTAACGCTGAAAAAGAAGGCCGGAGGAAACCTCCTCCGGCCTTTATTTTTAGGGGACAACCGTCTTTTCTTTCGCGGGCAGAG
>DATBAT010000196.1:0-7865 GCA_036271375.1 Terriglobales bacterium | reverse complement strand
CTTAAGCATCGACCGCGTCGTTGCACCTGGCCAAACCAACAACTATCCGACACTGGAGGATGTAGGCCTGCCTTCGATTCTGGCGGCGAACGGTCTGGATCGTGTCCCCAGCATTAACGTCGATGGCGGTTTGCTTTCGATTTACACCCAATGCTGCGTGGACACGCACTTTGCCCATGCCCTTTACAGCTATTCTTCGTCTCTGCAGTGGGTGAAGGGAGCGCACTCCATCAAGTTCGGCGGTGAGCAGCGCGTCTTCTTCAACAACTTCTGGCAGCCAAACTATCCCACCGGGACTTTTGATTTCTCGCGCGACGTAACCACGGCAGCACCTAACGCGGGACTTGGCGATGGCAGCGACACTACTCCGTCCGAGGGAAATTCTTTTGCCACCATGTTGACCGGCTTCGCTTACGGCGGACAAATGAATGTCGTGCCGGCAGTTGCCGACAAATCGAAAGAGACCGCGTTTTATGTTCAAGATGACTGGAAGATCACCAGCAAGCTGACGCTCAACGTTGGTCTGCGTTACGAGTGGAGCACGCCCTACTCGGAACGCTTCAACCGTCTGCAGTTCAGCAACTTCAGCGGAGACACTGGAATTACCATCCCTGGCCTGGGTGATCTGCCAGGCACCACTGTCTTCCCGACTGCCAATGATCGCAACTCTCCAGTCGATCGCAACAACTTTTCACCCCGGCTGGGCTTCGCTTATCAACTGTCGCCAAACACCGTGCTGCGCGGCGGCGCCGGCGTTTTTTACGGAATGAACGTGGCCACCAATTTCCAATATGCGGGTCCGGCGTTCCAGAAGTCGGCGAACATTTACTTCTCGAAAGACAATTACGAAACCCAATTCGCCACACTAAGCAATCCTTTCCCCAACGGCTTAGGGCCGGCGCAAGGTACGAAGTATGGACCTCTTGCGCAATGGGGCTTCGGTAACTCCAGCGATCTCGATACCCAGACTGCGCGCAACGCGGAAATCTATCAATGGAACCTGGGCGTGCAGCATCGCCTGCCTGGGGAGATCGTGATCGGCGTCGACTACTCTGCAAACCGCAGCACTCATCTTCCGTGGGCGGGTGCGGGCGGAATTTCCACGCGAGACCGCAATTTCCTGCCGTCGGCGACCCGCGCGGCCCTGGTGCAGCAGTTGAATCCGACGCACGATCCGGACAATACCGCGGTGTCCGATTACCTGAACAATTTGGTGGACAATCCGTTCCAGTGTTTCTTCCAGACGGTAGGAGCGCCGGGCTCGTACTGTCCTTCGACTCCGACTTACTCGCAGGATGATGTGGTCGACTCCCGTTACAACGACGCGCAAATTCCGCAGATCAACTTGCTGCGTCCGTATCCACAGTTCGATGGCGGATTCGAAGGACTGCCACGGCTGAATGCCACCTCGTGGTACCACTCGTTACAGGTCCGTTTCCAGAAACGTGCAGGCCACTACGTCAGCTTCGAAGGAAACTACACGTTCTCCAAGTCGACCGACGATTCATCGGCTGGCCGCAACGCCTGGATCGGTAACCTCAGCATCGATAACCCGCAGGAGTTGGACAATTTAAAGGGTGAGCACGGTATCAGCTCGAATGATGCCACTCACCGCCTGACTACTGCATTTATCGTCGATCTGCCGATCGGACGTGGCCGCTGGATTGGCCGCGACTTCAACCGCGTGACTGATGCGATTCTGGGTGGATGGTCGCTCAACAACTTCCTTACCCTCCAATCGGGACAACCGCTGGCCGTCATCATGAGCGATAACCGTCTCGCCGATGGCAACCAGCGTCCGAACATTATTTGCCCGCAACTCCGGACCGGCATCAGCTACCGCCAAGCGGCGCAATCGGGCGACCCTTACCTCAACCAGGATTGCTTCGGTGACCCAGGTGACAATGTTCCGGGCGATGCGCCGCGGCATTTCTCCAATCTGCGGGGCGACGGAATCCGCAATCTGGATGCTTCGCTCTCGAAAGAATTCACCTTCCACGAAGGCATGGTGCTGCAAGTTCGCGCCGAGATGTTCAACGTAGCCAACCATCAGCGCTTTGCCTTCCCCGATATCTCTTCGGGCGATGGCAGCTTCGGAACCGTGCAAAACACCACCGGCAACTACCGCAAGATGCAGTTTGGCGCGCGCTTCCAGTTCTAGCCATCTGTTCCTCTGTGGTTAGGGTCGGCAAAAGGCCTTAACCACAGGGGACACAGAGGTTCACCGAGCGATTCTTTCTGATATTTCAAGGAGACCTCATGCGTCTGCGCATCGTTGCGACTAGCGTTTTGGTTTTGACTCTGCTGGCCTCTTCGCAGGACTTCCCCGCCGGACAGGATTGGACCCATTACGTCCGCATCGGCGGGTATGGGTTGAAAAGCGACAACGCGGACGAAATCGTGCGTAATGCCACGGCTAACCATGTCTTCGGCATTGAAGTCGATAACGACATTCCCGGACGCTACGAGAGCTTCGTAAATCCGGAAGAGAAGTTGAAGGCCATTCACGCGGTGGCCGAGAAAGCCCACCAGGCAGGCAACTACGCCTACGTTTACATCGCGGGCACAGAGTGCATTACGGCCAAGGCAGACGGGACGCCGCACACTCTCGCAAAAGAGCATCCGGACTGGTTGCAGCGGAAGATCACCGGCGAACCGGCCGTTTTCGGCGGCGGGTCAGCCTTTTGGATCAGAAAGGGCGATGAAGACGCGTGGGTCAGCCCCTACGCGACGGAGTGGCGAAAAATTTATATGGAGCGGGTGCGGCAAATTGCCGGCACCGGGATCGACGGGATTTACGTCGATATCCCATACTGGATGACGCACTTCGACGGTTGGGAAAACACCTGGGCGAGTTTCGACGACTTTACAGTGGCCGAGTTTAAGAAACAAACCGGGCTGGACGCGCGCAAGGATCTGAAGCTGGGAGATTTCAAAGACGAAAATTTCCGCAAGTGGACTGATTTTCGCATCCAGACCTTTACCGATTTCATGCACGATATCGACGTGAATGCGAAGTCAGTAAATCCGAAAATCAAGACGATTCCTGAAATCTACCCAGGCATTGAGCAGGAAGCGGTTCGGGTAGGGGCAGACGTCTACAGCCTCTATCCCGTGGTGGACGCCATTGCGCACGAATACGAGTTCGGCAACGGCGACCACATGGCATCGGGGCGCAAGCCGCTGGATTGGTTCGCCTATCAGGTAGGAATGTATTCCTTCCGCGCGTTTGCACAAGGCAAAGCGACATGGATCCTGAATTATTCCTGGGACGGTGACAAAAAGGTCGACAAGCGTGAGGCGATGAAGAATCTCGCCATGTCGCAGATCATGACGGGGTCGAATTTCTGGGACGCTCCCGGGCACTCCATGGGCGGGTCGAATGATCTCCCGACGCGCGAGAAAATATTTTCGTGGATTAAAGCACACGAGAAAACGTTCTTTGCCCCGCGCGCACCAATACATCCAATTGGGGTTTATTTTTCTCCCACGACTCGAAATTACAACCCTGAGGAATTCATCGAGTCCTATCGCGGCGTTCTGATTCTGCTAATGCAGAAGCACCTGGAGTTTCAGATTGTCACACCGCGCACGCTGGCGGATTTCCAGGGAGACTCACTGGTTCTTCCCAACGTCTCTTTCCTGGATGCGACAGAGAAAGGCTTGTTGCAGAAATATGCGACAGGAGGGAAGTCCCTCATCGTGACCGGAACCGACGCGACAGGGTTGGGAGATTCTTCCGGCATAACCCGATTCGAGAATTGTCCGGGAAAAGCCTACACGGAGGCGCTACAAAAAAATTTCGAGCACACGCTTCCGTCGTCGCAGGAAGCATTTCTGCGTAGCCTGAAAGTTTCCGACGGCGTTAACATCGCTGCTTCGCCGATGATCGCATCTTCCATCTCACGAGTGAACGGCGGAACCTACGTTTACCTGGCCAACTTTGCCGGATTGCAGGGCGGAGTAAATCCGGTACAAACTCCGCAGACTGACGTCCAAGTCACGATTTCCTCTTCGTCGGAGGGGAAAGCGTTCTTTCTTCCTTTTCTCGGAGAGACGCAAGAGCTCAAAGGAGTATCGGCTTCGGGCCACATAACCTATAAACTTCCTTCGATTTCGAAGGGATCGGTTTTCTGGTTCCAGCCTTCCTCTTGATCGAAGTCCTCCTTACGGGTATAACCACAGCCGGTGAGGAGACGAACCATGAGAGTACGCCGGCTGGTGTCGCTCAACTTCTGGACTCTAGCGATTCTGATTTTTTCAACGATTACCCTGACCGCGCAACCTACCTATCAGCCCACGCCTGAAAATCTCAAGGCCCGCCAGGAATTTCAAGACGAAAAATTTGGCATGTTCATTCACTGGGGCGTGTACAGCGTCCTCGGGGATGGCGAGTGGGTATTTCATAACCGCAAGCTCACTCTGGCGGAATATGAGAAGCTGCCGAAGTTTTTCGATCCGGAGAAGTTTGACGCCAAGGCCTGGGTCTCGCTCGCCAAATCAGCAGGGATGAAGTACATCACCATCACCTCGCGGCACCACGATGGCTTCGCGATGTTCGATTCTAAGGTTTCCGATTGGAACATCGTGCAGCGCACGCCTTACGGGAAGGATCCGTTGAAGATGCTGGCTGACGAGTGTCATCGCCAGGGACTGAAGCTGTTCTTTTACTACTCGCAGCTCGACTGGCACCATCCCGATTATTTTCCGCGAGGGAAGACCGCGACTGACCAAGGCGTGTGGGACAACGGTCGGCCCAATCACGGTGATTGGAACGCGTATCTTGATTACATGAATGGGCAGTTGACGGAATTGCTCACCAACTACGGTGCTGTGGGCGGCATCTGGTTCGACGGTATGTGGGACAAGCCGGACGCGGAGTGGCATCTGCAAAAGACCTACTCGCTGATTCACCAGCTTCAGCCGGCGGCGTTGATTATCCCCAACCATCACCAGACCCCAATGCCGGGCGAAGACGTGCAGACCTTCGAGAAAGATCTGCCGGGACAGAATTCCGCGGGATTCAACACCAAGTTCGTCAGCGATCAGATTCCGCTCGAGAGCAGCAATACGTTGAATGGCGCCTGGGGTTTCAATATCAGCGACAGTAAGTACAAGAGCGCGGAAGAAGTAGAGGAGATGCTGGTGCGCGCCGCCGGAAATAATTCAAATCTGCTGCTCAATATCGGACCGATGCCAAACGGAGAGATCCAGCCGGAATTCGTAGAGCGTCTGCACGCCGTTGGCGAATGGGTTTCTCGGTACGGCGACAGCATCTATGGAACTCGCGGTGGCCCGGTGGTGCCCGGCGATTGGGGCGTAACGACCCAAAAGAAAGACAAAATTTATGTACACGTTCTGCACTGGAATACACCCTTGCTAGCCCTACCTGTTCTGGGGCGGACCGTGAAGTCCGCGCATTCGCTGATCAGCAGCGAGACGGTCGTGGTCACGCAAAATGCGGACGGCATGTTGTTGAAGCTGCCTGCCGCCGGCAAAGGCGAAGTAGACCGGGTAGTGGTGCTGGAACTAGGGTCAGAAAAGTCTCAGTAAAAAAATAGCGGGAGCGAAGGATATCTCCGTTCCCGCCGGATCCTCACAGGATTGGCTTAGCTGGCCTTGACCGTCTCGGTCCGTTTCGGCAGCTTCCAGTCTGGGCGAATGAAGTGGCAGGTATAGCCGTTGGGAATGCGTTCCAGGTAGTCCTGGTGCTCGGGCTCGGCTTCCCAGAAATCGCCCACAGGCGCGACTTGAGTGACCACTTTTCCCGGCCAAAGTCCGGAGGCATTTACGTCCGCGATAGCGTCGTTGGCGATTTCTTTCTGATCTTCGCTGGTGTAGAAGATCGCCGAGCGATAGCTTGAGCCCCGGTCATTTCCCTGACGGTTCAGGGTTGTTGGATCGTGGATCTGGAAGAAGAACTCCAACAACTTCCGGTAGCTGATCTTCTCCGGATCAAACATAATCTCGATGGCTTCGGCGTGGGTGCCGTGGTTGCGGTAGGTCGCATTTTTGACATCTCCGCCTGAGTAGCCGACTCGCGTCGAAATCACGCCAGGGTAGCTTCGCAGCAAATCCTGCATACCCCAGAAACAACCGCCGGCAAAGACCGCCCGTTCCGTGGATGAAGTCATTTCGTTGCTCCTTTTTCCTGTGCCTCGAATAGCTTAGCGTATTCGCCATAGCCTTCGCTCTCCAGTTCATCGAGAGGGATGAAGCGAAGCGAAGCCGAGTTAATGCAGTAACGCATGCCGCCCTCGGCCCGCGGACCGTCGGGAAAAACGTGCCCAAGGTGGCTGTCGCCATGGTTGGAGCGAACTTCGGTTCGCACCATGCCGTGGCTGGCGTCGTGGTTCTCGATCACGTTTTCAGGCTCGATTGGTTTGGTGAAACTTGGCCAGCCGCAGCCGCTGTCGAATTTGTTCAGCGAGGTGAATAACGGCTCGCCGGAAACGATGTCAACGTAGAGACCGGGTTCATTGTGGTCCCAATAGGCGTTTTCAAAGGGACGTTCGGTCCCGCTCTGTTGGGTTACGCGATATTGCTCGGGTGAAAGGTTAGAGACGGTTTCAGGGTCTTTTTGGTATTTCGGCATTCGATCACCGCCTTCCAGTTTGTTTCGGGCCTGCCAATTAGATGCTCGTTTGGGATTTTAGTTTCGAGCGGTCAGCGCGCCACAAACGATCCGCAAGTATTGTAGACAAAAGCCTTACGCGGAGTACATTTCCCCCTTCGCAGCCGACAACCATCCTCCTCGCTTTGGAACTACTTCGCGGGTTTGCCCATCGAATCCAGATCTGCGATCACTTTTGGCGGCAACTGCAAGTTAGCGGTTTTAAGGTTCTCGCGGAGATGTTCGATAGAAGTCGTGCCCGGAATCAACAGGATGTTGGGAGAGCGGTGAAGCAGCCAGGCGAGCGCGATCTGCATTGGCGTGGATCCCAGGGATGCTGCAGTCTTGTCGAGCGATGACGACTGCAACGGAGTGAATCCTCCCAAGGGGAAGAATGGCACGTAGGCTATGCCTTGTTTTGCTAGCGCATCGATGAAGCCATCGTCGTTTCGATGGACGACGTTGTACATGTTTTGCACGCAAACAATCTCCGTGATCTTCTGACCTTCTGCCAATTGCGCAGGAGAGACGTTGCTGAGGCCGAGATGCCGAATCAACCCTTGACGTTTGAGGTCGGCGAGAACGCTTAACGGTGCTTCGATGGACCCTTCTGACGGAGCTATCATGCCACCGACCCGCAAGTTAACGATGTCGAGCGCGTCGAGACCCAGATTTCGCAGGTTGTCATGGATAGCGTCGGTGAGTTCCTTACGTGAAAGCGCATGCGGCCACGACTTGTCGGCGGCGCGGCGCGCGCCCACCTTGGTCACGATCACCAAGCCCTCGGGATAGGGATGGAGCGCCTTCTTGATAATTTGATTGGTCACGTGCGGACCATAAAAATCGCTGGTGTCGATATGGTTCACGCCCAAGGCGAGCGCCTCGCACAAGAGGGCAATCGCGCTATCAACGTCCGCCGGCGGTCCCCATACTTCTGGGCCGGTAAGTTTCATAGCCCCGTAACCCACGCGGTTCACGGTCATCGATGTATTCGGAAAGGTGAAAGTGCCGCCGAATGGTTTTTGGGTCGTCATTCTGTATCTCCTGTTGGCTTTTCGCTATCTGGGTGCTGTAATGATGTCCGCGTGTTTAGATGAAGAAAGCTTCAGGTTAGGAGTTCGCATTTGCCCCATGCTTCCTCGGTTCTGTTAGAGCCGCGTAAATCGCCTGTGCAAGTGCGATCAACGGCAAGCGTCGAGGCCATTCTTCAGGCCACTATTCAGGTTTTGTTGCGGGTAGGAAAGGAACGACT
>DATBAT010000195.1:0-3578 GCA_036271375.1 Terriglobales bacterium | reverse complement strand
AGCGTTGTGCGTATATTTCCATATGTACTCCCCAGAGAAGACCACGTACTTTCCAAATGCCTGCTGGATGCCCGCGTGAAATTCATTGCGCCATCCCGGACTGAACGGAGTCACTCCCGGTGCTGAACAAGCCAGCAACGGATTCAGCACGGCATTGCCGCAGCCAACGCTCGACAGCACAAGGTTCTCGTTGAATGGGGTCTCGAGCACGCGGGCATAAGACACTCGCAGCACCGTTCCCGTGCGCTTAACGTTGTAAGCAATTCCGACACGCGGCTCCGCCTCCCGATGGACCGTCAGCCCGTTGTAGAAATCGCCACGGACCCCAAGGTTGAAGGACCATCCGCCTTTGGTGATCGTGTCTTGCAGGTAGAGCGCGGTTTGCTTAACGTCGGTGTGGCCGTTAAAGGTAAACAGCCCCCCACCGCGCGTCAGATCGTAGGGCGACAACACAGGATTGAAGTCCGGGTTTGGGGTGCCGCCACACTGCGCCGAACTGGTAACCGAAGGATCGGTATTCGGACTGCCATCAGCATTCAAGCAAACCGCGTTCAACGTAGGATCGACAATCCCCAGGGAATCGCGTTCGTTCAGAAATGTCTGCTCATAAACTGCGCCAGCCTTCAGGTTGTGGACACCTTTGACATAGGAGATATTCGATCGCAGCCCGGCATTGGTCAGCGTTCGATTCTGGCCAACCGTTTCCGATTGCAACGCCGGAGACAAATCCGCAAACGGATTGTCGCTCGGATAGTAGTTGTACTGATCACGCCGCACAAACGCTCCCAAGGTGAACACGGTCGAAGAATTCAACAGCCGCGTCCACGACGGAGCGATATTGAAAGTCTTAATCTGCGAACGCTGGTCCGCCGGACGAACCGGCAACCCGTTCGGCCCAAGCCCGCCATTGTCGGCCACCAGCCCCGACCAGGCGGTCGCGTTCTGCTGATCAAACGAATTCGGCGTCTGGAACCATGAACGCGTGAACCCCAGATTAAAGTGCAGCGAATCCGCACTCGACAGTTGATAGTCCACCCGGTCGAACGCATTTTCTTCATTTCCCTTATCGTGCATCACCGTGAATTCTGGAGGATCGAGAAATCGCCCGCTATTCAGTCCCGTCAACGAAACGAAATTGCCCCAATTCTTTCCGCCGTACGCAAGATTGAATCCCAAACTCGGTGATCCAAACGATCCATACGATGCCGTGACCGCTCCATGAGGAGTGGTTACTCCCTGCCCCGACCGTGTTGTCACGTTAATTACCACGCTGGTCTTGTCGCCAAATTCCGCCGGAGGCGCACCGGAAATCACTTCCATTGACTCCACTGATTCCAATGGAATCTGATTGGAAAACACTTTGCTCTGCTGATCTGTAATCGGCTGCCCATCCACGGAGAACGAATTCTCCGCATGGTCTCCGAGTCCGTGAAACAGACCGTTGGAATCCGCCGCGATGCCCGGAGTCGCCAGCGTCACCAGTGAACTCACCGAAGACGACGCGCTCTCCACCGGAATCTTGTCGAACAGTCCCCGATCGACGTCAGTATGGAACACCGATGTATTTTCCAGCAGATCTTCGGCCGAAGCTTCCACCGTAACGCTGGTGTTCGATCCTTCAACCGCCAATTTGACGTCAACCTCCAAAGGCACCGTTGACCGCACATCGACATCCTCTGAGTAAGGCGCAAATCCAGCGCCGCTCACCTGCAAGTGATACGGATTGAATGGCACGTTCGGAATTGAAAACTTCCCGGCCTTGTCGGTGTTTGTACTTCGTTGAAAGCCACTTACAGGGTTATGAATTTCGACCGTCGCATTTGGCACCACGGCCCCGGAAGGATCTTGTACCGTACCTTGCAAGGTGCTCGAATTTCCCGATTGAGCGAACGCGTTGAGGCTAACGAAGAAATAGAAAAGCGCCACGGCAGCCGCAGGACGCGGCTTCTTAAATGAAAGCAGCATGACAAACCCCTCCAATGTGGGTGGTCGAAACAAACGTTCAGAATTTAGGTGGACCTACGGCGCGAAGGGTCTAAACCTGAGGAGGAGGTCTTACATATAACGCGAAGGAAACAAACAGTTGCTGGGTCCGGACAGTAACAACCCGCACCGCAGAAACGAGCTTTGCAGAAACCGGAGAGAGGCTGGAACTTACGCTAGGACGAGCCGAATGCGCCGTTACGCAAACCGTACATTTTGCGCCATCTTCGGGCCCTGAGTGGTGGTGCGTTACCACCGCTACCGCCGACCCCAGGGTCAGCAGCAGGCAAAACAGCGCGATATATCGAGAAGCGGCTCGCATACAACACCAATCCTTATCAGGTCAGATGCGAGAAACAGCTGGCGCAGGAAAAGAATTTTCTAAGAGTAAAATTACCTGGGTAACGACCATCTCGACAAAACCTCCAGACCTGTATATGCTGGGCGGCATTTTGAAAGCCAACATGCCAAACCGAATTACCTCTTCGATCTCGCTCACTCTCGTTTTATCTCTTGCCGCCCTTATGGGTTCTGCCCGCGCCGCCGACAAGAAACCAGATGAGATCCTAACCAAGAACCTCGACTCGATCGGCACTGCCGAAGCCCGCACGGCCATCAAGTCGATCGCAGTACAAGGCGCGCTGCGTTTCAAGATTTTGGTTGGCGGATTCGGCGATTCGACCGGCACCTGGGGACGCCTCTCCGATCAGCGCAAGTCCAACTTTGTGATGCGCTTCAACACCGATAACTGGCGCGGCGAGCAATACGTCTTCGACGGCAACAAGACTTCATTCGCTATGGCCACCGCCGAGCATCAATACAGCACCTTTACGAAACTCGTCAGCGGACACGACTTCATCATCCGGGAGGGCCTGCTGGGCGGAGAGCTTTCCAGCGCATGGGCACTCGAGAACATCGAGCAGAACCACCCCAAGATTCATTCCATTGGACACAAGAAGATAAAAGGCCAGGAAGTGGAAGGGATCGAGTATTCATCCAAGGGCGGCAGCGACATGAACGTCAAGATCTACTTTGACGCCGAGACGCACCAGCACGTGATGACCGTCTATTCCGTGGAAACGGTTCCTCACAACACGCAAAACGGCATCAACGAAAGCGCTTCCCAGCAACAACTGCGCTACACCATCGAAGAACGCTTCAGTGATTTCAAGGCGGAAAATGGCATCACCCTACCCCATCACTACGACCTGCAATACACGGAGGAGCTACAGAGTGGCTCAACCCGCATCTACGATTGGGACATGACTGTTGAGAAGATCGAGACCAACGTCGGGCCTGATCCCTCGAACTTTCAACTGAAGTAAGCATCGCAAAAAATGAAGCGCTTTCAGCAGGACATAAATCTAAGTTCGGATGAGCCAAGTCCCAGCCTGGTTTGAACGCAAATTCGAATTCAATTTCCCGGTCGAGCAGTATCCCAATCTGCGTGTACGGCTGCGCGGCACTCCGCCGCGTCTAGAAGAAATGTTACGCGGGACAGCGCAACATAAAATGATCGCCAAACCCGACGGCAAGTGGTCAGCCCAGGAGCACGCCGGCCATCTACTCGACTTGGAATCGCTGTGGCTGGCACG
>DATBAT010000194.1:0-9521 GCA_036271375.1 Terriglobales bacterium | reverse complement strand
CGGCAAGAAAGGCACGCACCTGCCCTTCAGCGGATCCAACCAATTGAATATTCTTGGACCGGAGATTGAAAGCTACTCGCAAGACCAGATCGACGCGCTTACCACCTTCGTCGACAATCCGTTCTACGGAACGATTACTGATCCTAACAGCGTGCTTTCTTCACCGCAGATCCAGGCGTTCCAATTGATGGTGCCCTTCCCGCAGTTCCCTGACGGTGTAACCACCGACGTGAGGCCGATCGCCAGCTCCATTTACCACGGACTGCAACTGGTGGCGGAGAAGCGCTACACCAACGGCTTGCAGTTTCTGGTGAGTTATACCTGGTCGAAGTCGATCGACGACTCTTCGGTTTCCGACGACAACGTGACCTGGCTGGGCAGCCTTACCAGCCTTCAGGACCCGAACAAGCCGTATCTGGAGCGCAGCCTTTCGACCTTCGATATTCCGTCGGTGCTCCAGTTCAGCTATACCTACGACTTCCCGGTCGGCCGCGGCAAGGCGATCCTCGGCAACATGCCGCGAGTTGCGGAAGCCGTTCTTGGAGGATGGAAGACTAGCGGGATCTTGCGAACCTCCGCCGGAAGGCCGCTGGTCATGACGCTCTCCGATGGAACCTCGCTTCCGACCTACGGCGCGCAACGGCCGAACATCGTGGGCACGCCGCGCCGCAACAATGGCCCGGATTTCATCGACAGCTACTTCGCCGACCCCGGCGTCTTCCAGCTGCCGGAGCCGGATACGCTGGGCAATGCGCCGCGCGCCATCGGAAGCGTGCGGTCACCAACTTCCTTTACTTGTGACATGGCGCTGGGGAAGCTGTTCTCCCTTGCCAGCGTGCGGGAAGGAATGAACCTCGAGTTCAAACTCGAAGCGCAGAACGTGTTCAATCATCCGGTGTTCGGCACTCCGAATACCTCGGTGGACGATCCCGAATTCGGCACGGTGAGCTATACATCGAACTCGCCACGGCAGGTGCAATTGGGATTGAGGGTAAGCTTCTAATTTCTGCGTATTGGCGCCCCACCCCGGTCGAGCATTTCTGCGGCCAGGGTGGGGCTTTATTTTTTGTTCCCCAACACTAGTGCTTTTCTGCTATTGCCCTGCTCCCTTCGGCTTATTTAACGTTGCGGCCATCGACAGGTGTGGTCGTTCGTTCTCATCCCACCCGCGCATACATCCTGGAGAATTCCGTCATGGCTCACATTCCGTTACCCGAAGGACTGCCCGGCATTGTTGGCCCGATGGCCGCTTATCCGGAAACCGCCAAACCGTTGCGCGCACTAGCGGAGACGCTACTGCGCGGACCCAACACGCTGACCTCGGCAGAGCGGGAGATGATCGCCGCGCACGTTTCCTATCGCAACGAATGCAACTTCTGCCAGCTTTCGCATAGCGCCGCTGCAGCGGCGCACATGGGCGGAGACATCGGGCTGATTGACCGGGTGAAGGTTGACCCGGAAACCAGCAATGTCTCGGACAAGATGAAAGCGCTACTGAATATTGCAGGGAAAGTGCAAATCGATGGCAAGCGGGTCACCACTGACGATGTTGCCCGCGCCCGGCAGTATGGCGCGACCGACAAGGAGATTCACGACACGGTGCTGATCGCCGCTGCGTTTTGTATGTACAACCGATACGTTGACGGTCTGGTGACTACACAGCCACTCGATCCCGCAGGGTATCGCGAGATGGGAGAGCGAATGGCGCGGGAAGGTTATTCTGGGTTGCCGGCCGCGCAAGAAGTCGCATAAAAATGTCCAACGAAGAGAGTTCCATTCACTATCCCGGCTGGGGAGTTTGCCTGGCGGCCTTCGTCGGCGTCATGGTCAGCTTTGCGGCGATCATGCCGTATACGTTCAGTCTGTTCCTTGAGCCGTTGTCCAAAACATTTGGCTGGCATCGTGAAGCCATCTCCAGCGCTTTTGGAATTGCGGCGATGACGGTGGCGGTATTTTCGCCCGGCCTGGGATCTCTACTCGACCGCTTCCCGCCGCGGCGGATCATCCTGCCCTGCATAGTCGTGTTCGCCCTGGCGTACATGTCGCTGAGCCGGCTGACGTCGAATATTGCGCAGTTCTATCTGACGTACTTCGTGCTCGGCATTGTAGGTAACGGGACGGCGCAGCTTGCCTACACACGCGCCGTGCTCACATGGTTTCAGAAACGCCGTGGTATCGCGCTGGCGCTCACGTTGACCGGAAGTGGAACGGGGTCGATTGTGATCCCACTCGTGGCGCAGCATGTCATTCAGCAATATGGCTGGCGCAGTGCATATGTTGCGCTGGGCTGCATCGCGTTGCTGGGATTTCCGCTGACGGCGCTGCTGGTGCGCAACCGGCCCGTGACCGCTTCGCGCCTTGATGAAAGTTTCGCGACCGGGACGTCGATGGGCAAGGCGCTACGCGGCGGCATCTTCTGGATCCTCGCAGTTATCACGATGCTGGAAGCGTTTGGATCCAACGGACTGCTTTCGCATCTGGCCGCTATGCTCACCGAGCGCGGCGTTTCCGGAGAGAGCGCGGCGCTGGCGCTTTCAGTGATGGGAGCGACCGGAATTCTGGGGCGGCTGACTACCGGGTTGTTACTGGATCGCTTTTTTGCTCCCTATGTTTCGATGGTCATGATGGCCGTGGCTTCGGTTGGAATATTCACTCTCTCGTCGGCGTCGACCGCGACCACGGCTCTTATAGGCACCGCGGTATTGGGCTATGGGCTGGGCAGCGAGGCTGATGTTTTGCCTTATTTGATTTCCCGTTACTTCGGCAGAAAACATTTCGCAGCGCTCTACGGCATGACCTGGACTGCCTACGCGGTGGGCGGAGCTACGGGGCCGGTGATCGTCGGGCGTTTCTACGATCGGTACGGTTCCTACCAGCCGCGATTTATCTTCGCGCTGGCTTTTACCTGCGTGGCGGGCGCGGCGCTCAGTTTGTTGTTGCCGCGATATCCGGCGGAACCGGCGAATGTGATGGACGAATTGGTGCCCGCCCAAGCGGCTTCTACTTCATCTCCTGCATAAATCCCAGATTCACGGCCTGGATTGGAATCGATTTGAACGACTTTCCGGCCAGCAGTTGCTGCTGGTCGTCGACACCTTTCTCCCAGGTGGCGAAGCTCACGCTCATCGAAGCCATGGCGGAGTGAATAGTGCGGGTGATTGAGACTACGTCTTGCACGCTTGAGATCGCTCCGATACCTCCGAAGCCACCCATCGCCATATCCATGCCTGCGGTGGCGATACTGTAGCCCATCTTGAATTTCTCGCCGCCACTCATTCCTTCGGTGCCGAGCTTGGAATCCTCCAATCCCGGGTAGCGCACAAACAGGCGAGTGTAGTTGTTGGCAAATCGTCGCGCGGGTGGACCTTCGACAGGCGTAAACGACGGCAGATAAATCGGGGCCAGCGACACGTCTTCTTTAGCGAGTTTGAGTCTGAGAATCCCGCTGTTAGTCTCGACCTTTTTGATGTCGCTCAAGGAGAGATCTAGCGAATCGAACTCGGCTTGGCGCTTGTCGGAGGGATCGATCACCATGTCGCCGAGTCCGTCGTCTCCGGCGGGCTTGCGGGGCGGCGCCGGGTTTCCTCGCTTGTCATAGGACGAAAGGAAGATCAGGCGCACCCGGTCATGGGTCAACTCGCATTTCACGGCTTGGTCCTGTTTGTGCCCGCGCATTTCCGCGTAGAACGAGACTGGGAGATCCTCGCTCGCAACGACATCGAAATTTCTGATCGCCGCGCGGCCATCGTTGGCCTGCAGGAAGACCAGACCCATCAGTTCATTGGCTTCCGCGCCGAGCGGAAAGAGAGCGAGAGCCACTTGAAGATGTTCGCTGGCCCGTCCCAGTTGCTGTTGCGCATATGCGAAAGGAATTGTGAAGCCGCCCACCCGGTTTCTCGCCTTGTTCTGTTCTTTCTTTTTTACGCGTGCACGCTTGGTTCGTAGGGCGCTGCGGTTTTCCGATCCGTTGAAGGCCAGCTTCATAGAGCGGTCGAACAAATCGGCGATCAGATCTTCGGCCTCGTCAATCTCTTCGTCGTACTTGGTCCGCCTGGCGTCGAGAGTGCTGAGGTGCAAAGCCGCCTCGTCTTTGGCGCTCTGGTCGGAAGTCAATTGTTGGTAGCGGGTAAAGTTCTCACGCGCCTGATCGGTGTCGCCCATCGCTTCATAGAGCAGCGCCAGCTTCCATTTGCTGAGCGCGAAATCC
Organism: Terriglobales bacterium; assembly: GCA_036271375.1. Taxonomy (GTDB): domain Bacteria; phylum Acidobacteriota; class Terriglobia; order Terriglobales; family Acidobacteriaceae; genus DATBAT01. The sequence continues at coordinate 5,314 of DATBAT010000194.1, read as the reverse complement.
GGGGCAAGATCGCCAGCCTTGCGCAGGTCGGCGAGCGCACGATCATATTTGCGCTCGGCCAGGGATTGGTACACCGATGCGTAAAGGCGGCGGATTTCGATTCCGTTCTGACCCGGCAGAGTCAGCAGCGACTTCAAGTCTGCAATACGCGCCTGCGACTCTTTAGCGTCGAGAGCAGCAGGCGCAATTTCCAGATAGCGCTCGAGGAGTTTGACCGCTTCGGTGGCGCGTCCGTTGGATTCGGCGCAATTCGCCAGATCAAAAGTTGCCGCCGGACTGTTCACCAGCGTGGTCTTCAGTTCGCCCAAAGCATTGCACAAACTGGAGCGATGACCGGCGTTGACGTTCGCGTGCGGACGGGCGGATCCGCTTGCCTGTGGCGGCGCCGGGGCGGCATCTGCTTCCGAGGGTGAATCTTCTTCTCCCGCCTCATCTTCAAGAAACGCTTCCATCCCAACACTGTCGGAAAGTTTATTGACCTGTGTGATTCGATTCTTGTCGTTGTCTTTTGCCGACGCTTCGTGCTCGCCGGTGGTAAAGAATGTGAGCATTTGCGATAGCCGCTGTTTCTCTTTCGGATCGTTCGTTCCCGCCCTGGCCTTGGTCATGTATTCCAGCGCTTTGGCCCGTTCGCCCAACTGGTGGTAGCAGAGCGCAAGGTTATAGGCGAGCACAGATTGGAAAGCGCGTAATTTCATGCCTTCGTCGAGGGAAGTGGCGGCCTCATTAAATTTGTGCGACTCGTAGAGCTTGCGCGATTCATTCAACCTATCTTTGACGCGCTTGTGGATCTCATCGTCCAAGTGTTTGAGGGCGTCTATGACATCCTTGGTCTCAATCAGCGCCTGCGATTCGGCATATTTAATGCGGGCTTCGGCCAGTTCACCCGATTTCACCAGGCGCTCGGCCTCCGCAGTCATGGTTTTGACTTGAGCTTCCAGTTCTTTTTTCTGGGTCTTTTCTAAATTCTCTGCCGCCAACAAAGAACATGCCGCGAAGACCACAAGGATCGGTCTGATTCCCATAAGCCCCTTTCAGGGAACGCCTGGATTGTGATGGAGACGAACGGCTAGCGCTTGCGCCAAAAAGCATACACCTTCCGGCAGTTTAGCCAGGGAATGATGTGAAACGGAAAAAACGCCAGGGGCGGCCGCCGACGTGGTGGGTTTCTTCTTTGTGGGAATAGTGGGAAACAGAGGCTCGCCAGAAAAGCACTGCCGGAGTATTCGCTTCAAGGACCCTGACCAGCCATTCTCCCGGATATTTGTTCCAGACAAACGTTGCCATTCTTTGTCCCACGCCCGCCCTGCGGAATTCGTGCATGACGAAAAATTCGTGGACGTCTCGGGCGTAGCTGTCGGCGATCCACTCAGCGGCTGATCCGACCAGGGCAAAGCCTGCATTCGCGTCGTCGACCTTCGCCAGATACACGTCGTAGTTTTTCCAGATCGAGGAAAAGTCGTAGGCGTAACTTCCGTCCGGTTCAGCCTCGACATCGAACCACTGGGCCATGTCGTGCAGGTAACGCTGAAATAGATTTCGAAGAAAGTCGTCCGATTCGGGACCGATCTTGGCGATGGTGAGGTTAATTGGCGGCATGCGGGTCGCGGGCTAGCCCGATGTTAAACTCTCCAGCATCTTTTCGGAATGAGGGTCTTCGATGCCGGAAGTCTCACGGGCTACGCGGGTGGTTTCGGTTGATTTGCTGCGGGGGCTGGTCATGATCATCATGGCCCTCGACCACGCGCGAGAGTATTTCACGAACCTGCAGTTCCCGCCTGAACTTCTGGCACAAACCACCGGACCGTTATTTTTTACGCGTTTCATCACTCACTTCTGCGCGCCGGTATTCTTCCTGCTCGCCGGGACAGGCGCGTTTCTCAGCGTGTCGAACGGAAAAACGGTGCGGCAGGTTTCGCGTTTCTTCTGGACCCGCGGCCTGTGGCTGGTTTTCATAGAACTTACTGTCGTGGATTTCGGGTGGACCTTCATCGAGCCCTTTGGCGCGGCCAGCGTGATTTGGGCGCTGGGATGGTGCATGGTCGCGATGGCGCTGATCGTGCGGATGCCGGTGCGGTGGATCGGTGCTTTTGGCGTGGGCATGATCGTGCTGCATGGCTTGCTTGACCGGATCAATCCGGCTTCGTTCGGGAAGTTGTCGGGGGTGTGGATGGTGCTGCACACGCCGGGATTCTATTTGATCAAGCCACCCGACATCGGGGCGATTGTGCTCTATCCCCTGGTGCCGTGGATTGGCGTGATGGCTGCGGGATACGCGCTGGGGGCGTTGTTGGTGAGACCCGATCGCAAGAAATTACTGTTGATATTGGGCGCTTCACTGACCGTGGCATTCTTTGCGCTACGGGCGTTCAATCACTACGGCAATGGCGTTGCCGGACAGTCATTCGGAGTTCCTCTCGCCGCCGGACCGTGGAGCAAGCAGCCCACGTTATCTATGGCGGTGATTGCGTTTCTGGACACGCTCAAGTATCCGCCGTCGCTGGATTATTTACTGATGACACTGGGTCCGGCGTTGATGGTGCTGGCGTGGTTTGATGGTTTTCGTTCTGAGAGTAGTATCGCCAGAATTTTGCTGGTCTACGGCCGCGTGCCGATGTTCTATTACGTGGTTCACATTTACCTGATACACGTCATGGCGATCGCGGGGGCCTGGCTTTTCCATCAGCCGGCGGCGTGGTTATGGCAGGGCGCGATCTTTGCGGCGCAACGTCCCGAGGGATATGGGCACGGGTTGCCGTTCATTTACCTGATGTGGTTTCTTGCGGTGGCATCTCTCTATTTGCCTTGCCGGTGGTTTATGAACTTTAAGCGGCGGCATCGCGATTGGGGATGGCTGAGTTACCTGTGATCCGTGGGTAGATAATTTCTTGAAGTGTTGAGGGTGCCCCATTTCTCGCGCTCTTTGCGAGAAGTGGGGCGATAGCAGCGGCAAGTATTTTGGGATTGCGCCTGATTTTGAAGTTCAGAAACGAGACCGAGAAGCGTTTTACCTACGGCCCCACTTCTCGCAAAAACCGCGAGAAATGGGGCACCCTCACGATCCCAAGGTTTCCAGCGTCTTCTGCAATGACGCCTCGTCGCCGACATTCAGGCACTTTGGTCCCCGATCGATCTGGCGCATCAGGCCGCAGAGAACTTTCCCCGGGCCCACTTCGACAAATGTCTGCGCGCCTTGCGCGATCAGCAGACGCATGGACTGGTCCCACTTGACTGAGCCCGTGACCTGACGGACCAGCGCATCGCGCGCGGCTTCGCCGTTGTCGAGCAACACGGCTTCGACGTTGCAGGCGACCGCGACTTTGGGATCCTGGAAATTCAATTCGCGCAGATCGCCCGCCAGACGGTCTTGTGCAGGCTGCATCAGTGCGCAATGGAAAGGCGCGCTTACCGGCAGCATCACCGCGCGTTTGGCACCGCGCTCGGTGGCAAGTTTTGCGGCGCGCTCGACGGCATCTTTACTTCCGGAAATTACGATCTGTTCGGGGGAGTTGATGTTGGCCGCCTGGCACACTTCGCCTTGGGCTGCGTCGGTACAGACTGCGGTCACTTTTTCTAGATCCATTCCGAGGATCGCGGCCATCGCGCCGACGCCTACGGGAACCGCTTCCTGCATGTAGCGTCCGCGATTGGCGACGGTGCGGACGGCGTCGGCAAAGGCGATTGTTCCAGCTGCCACATGTGCGGAGTATTCGCCCAGGCTGTGGCCGGCTACGAAGCCAGCTTTAAAGCCCTTCTCGTCGAGTACGCGCCACGCTGCAATCGAGGCAGTCAGGATCGCAGGCTGTGTGGTCTCGGTTAGTTTCAGGCGATCTTCGGGACCCTCGAAGCAGCACTGAGAGAGCTTGTAACCCAGCGCTTCGTCGGCTTCCTCAAAGGTTTGCCGGGCAATAGGAAACTTCTGGGCCAAGTCGCTTCCCATTCCAACTGTTTGCGATCCCTGGCCGGGGAAAATGAAAGCTACCGTGTTTGGCGTTGGCAAATCCCCTCGTTCTTGTTTCTGGTCTTGAACTAATTCGTTGCATTCCCTGACACCACGGCGCTGCCGAGACGTAGCGGAGCTACGTCTCTACGGGACTGAGCGCCTGGTTACGCCGCTTTCGCCACGTAAGCCTGGGCCAGTGCTGCGGTGTCCATGTATTCCTGGAAGCGGACGATTTTTTCTCCGTCGAACTTAAAGGTCATGACAAAGTCGGACTGGAAATACCGTCCGGTGGTCTTCACGGTCCCATCGTAGCGTCCCATGGCTACCACGTTCTCTCCTTGAGCCACGAAAGTTTGCGGTTCAAAGATTCCGAAATCCATGGTCTGCCCGATGATCTGGAAGAAACGGCCGACGGCTTCTTTCCCGCGGTGCGTCCCTCCCTGCGGTATCAGACCCTCGCCGGGCGTGTGCCACTCGATGTTGTCGGCCAACGTATCTAATACTCCCTGGATCTCGCCGCGCTTGAAAGCCGCGTAGGCGCCCTGCACTGTACGTACATTTTGTTCTTCGGTCATGGTAATTCGCCTCCTGGGTCAAATACGATCAATTTAAGAATCCGGATTTATCAAGGATCGAGGAAAGCGATTTTACCTTGGCTGAAGCCCGCCGGGGCACCTTTAGGGACTAAAACCTGTCGACTGGAGACTACTTGTAGAGACGTTTCCGGGCAACGTCTTGCATCAGCACGGCACTGCCGAGACGTAGCCGAGCTACGTCTCTACCGTCATTGCCGCTGCCGGATGGGTCACGCCCACTTCGCGCTCGATCTTGTCGTTGATGCGACGCTCGGCGAATTCCGCCGCTACCCTCACGGCGTTCTTGATGGCGTTTGTGTTGGACGAGCCGTGGGTGATGAAGCAGACGCCCTTCACTCCCAGCAGCGGAGCGCCGCCGTATTCGGTGTGATCGAGGCGCTTTTTAAAGTCGGCGAAGGCACTGCGCGAAAGCCAGTATCCGACTTGCCGGGTGATGGTCGTGCGCAGAGTTTCTTTGAGGGTGTAGCGAACCAGATTGGCGACGCCTTCGGAAATCTTCAGAGCCACGTTGCCTACGAATCCGTCGGCGACGATGACATCCACCTTGCCGCTGTAGAGCTCGCGGCCTTCCACATTTCCTACAAAATTTATCGGCAGGGCTTTCAACAGATGAAACGCATCGCGGGTAAGTTCGTTGCCCTTGGTTTCCTCTTCGCCGAGAGAGAGCAATCCCACCCGCGGGCGGCGGGTCCCGAACATGGTGCGGAAATAGGTGTCGCCCATCACGGCGAACTGCTCCAGATTTTCGGGTTTGCAATCGACGTTGGCGCCCACG
>DATBAT010000193.1:0-9475 GCA_036271375.1 Terriglobales bacterium | reverse complement strand
CAAGCAGCACGAGTTCAGCTGGGTTGCGCCCGTTTAACGGAAGTTCGACGATCGCGTGCTCGGTGATGGTCTGGCTGATCTCGGCGCTCTCGGTATGGATCAATTCCGAGTTGGCTTCAACGTTGACCCGTTCGCTTACCTGGCCCGGGTGCAGAGAAAAGTTAACGCCGCCACTTTGCTCAGCTACCAGCAGGTAGTTTTCCTGTACCTGCGAACTGAACCCCTCTTTTTCTACCCGGAGAGAATAGGTTCCCGGCTGCAGTTGAAGGAGCGAGTACGTGCCAGCGGCATTGGTTTTTGCCGACGTCGCCACTCCAGTCGCCGTGTTGGTCGCGGTAACGCTTACGTCCTGCACTACCGCGCCCGAAGAATCCGTCACAACACCTGTGATCGAGGCACGCCCTGATTGGGCGAATGCGTTGTGGCCTGTGCAGGCGATGGCTACCACTGCCAAAGCGAGAATGGCCCCTCTGAGAGATACAGTCCACTTTTGTAACATGTTCATATTTTTTGTTGTCCCGGCATCCATAAGATTTTCTAGAACCCACGACTTCCGCTGATGCAACTGCCATTCCGGTGCTTCTTGTTTGCGCCAGAATCCCCCTCGGGCGCGTACAGCGCTTTCGTTTACTTGCCCTGCCGTAAGTGACGGCAAGGGAGCCTTGAGCTGGAGCCGGGCGTAGAGCCCCGCTTTTGTGGCCCTTCTTAAACTGGCGAAGACTAGCAACATTGACGAAAGCTTGTCAAGAAATTTCGGAATCAGTTCCGAGAATTAGATTTCCAGCAAGTAAAGATGTTTGCGGATGGCGAATATGCCGTTGCGTATTGGGTGCACATATCCCACAAAATGGCTGCTGACCATGGAGTTTGACGTGGACTTCCGCGAAGCCGTCAGTTCGGTTCGATGACCGAATTCACTTTTCTTGGAGCTTTCGGCAAGTACCTGTCAATGGAATGAGTTACGAAATTCGTCGATGTTCCATCTCGCCGAATTCACTCCCGAGCACAAACCGCCGGACATTGCAGCAGGGCGTTCCATCAGGTAGTCTTGCCAAGCTTCGTTGCTCATGCCCGACCGAGGCGTTTCTCTCGTAGCGATGTCGATGAAATTGCTCAGCGACTCTCGGAATTGCAATCCAGATTGGCTACCCAGCTGGCCATTCTTCGGCGCTTTGTCCTTCCTCTTTTTTTTATTTATCTTTCCTTGCGGCGTGAAGGCGGTCGCCCAGGGATCGGCGAAGGTTAACGACCTCGAAGCTCTGGCGGCACGCCAGCGAACCGCGGTCGCGGCCAACCCTGATTCCGCGGAACTTCATGGTGAGCTCGGCCGAACGTTGTTGAAGCAGGGCAAATACGAAGAAGCGACCGGAGAGCTGGGCGTAGCTGTCAACCAACTCACCGATTCGCGAATCTACAACATGGCCCTGGTCGAGGCGCTGTTGGGTTGGGAACATTGGGGCGTGGCGGTTGATTTTCTAAACGCGGTGCGCGACCGCTTTCAGCAGTTCGCTGAGTTTCACTACTACCTAGGCCTAGCCAATTTCAAACTGAACAAGACTCCCGACGCCGTGCCTGAATTTGAGGAAGCGCTGCGCATTAATCCAAGCCTCGATTTGGCAAAGTTCGGGTTGGCCGCCTGCCGCGCCGCTGCTGGAGACCTGCAAGGCGCGGCGACTTTGTCACGGCAGTTAGTGACCGAGCATCCTCGTAATGCCCGCTACTGGCTCGCGTTGGCCCAAGTATTGGACTCGATGGGCGACGGTGAAAGACCAGAGGCCCTTCGCGCAAGCCGCCGCGCGCTGGCGCTGCGTCCCGGCGATCCAGTCATGGAGTTAAAGACTGCGGTGATCCTTGCGAAATTGACAAGGTATGCCGCGGCACGACCACTACTCGAGCACGTGGTTAAGGTGGATCCGAAGAACTCGCAGGCGCGCGTTGCGCTGGCAAATGCCTACACCCATCTTGGACAACGAGAGTTGGCCAAGAAACAGAGTGAAGTTGTGGTTGAACTGGAAAAAGCGAAAACCACTCCGCAATAACTAACGGGCGCCCATCACCGATAGCCGCCCAGAATGCTTGCCTTCCACACCTTCCTCGTCACGATGAAATTCAGTGCTGCCGAGCAGCGTGGAGATAGTTTGGACGGCCTCTCTCACGGCTTCCTTTATCGCCGGCAGATTTTGCGACATGCGAACTGTCGGTCCGGAGACGCTTAGAGCCGCAATAGGCTTCGCCGCGCTGGAGAAGATGGGTCCGCCGCAGCAGATAATGCCCGGGGTGTTTTCTTCGTTATCCGCCGCGACGCCTTCGACTCTCACTTTGGCCAACTCCTGCTCATATTGCTCGAGTGTGGTTATCGTTGTCGAGGTCATTGGGGGCATGCCGTGGCGTGTCAAATGCTGCCGAAGCTCGTCGGCTGGAAGATAAGCGGCAATCGATTTTCCTACCGAAGTGCAATGCAGGTGCGAATAACTGCCCACGGTGGCCGCCACCCGGTGCGCTTTAGGACTCTCCAATACAAGGATGTAGATCAAAGTTCCCGACTGCGGCACGGCAAGGTTTACCGACTCACCGAAAGTCAGCAACAGTCTCTGCATTAACGGTTTTGCAACCACAGTCAGGCGCTGATATGGCAGAGCATTGGTTCCCAACTCAAAGAATTTTCCCGAGAGCGAATACAAATTTGTAACCGGATCTTGCTCGACGTATCCAAGCTTGTTCATGGAATAGAGCAAACGGTGAACTGTCGTCTTCGGCAAGCCGCTAAGTTCAGTAAGTTCGTCGAGAGGCACTCCTGCCTTGGGCTGCTGACTTAGCGCCTCGAGTAGCGCGAACATCTTTTGAGTAACTCCAACGAAGTTCTTGTCGTAGCCAAGCTTCCGGCTCTTGCGCGCTTTCTTCATTACAAACTCAACCTTTCGCCGCTAAATAAATGGTGCGTATTTTGAGACATTTGGAGCAGAATGGCAAGAACACAATTTTCCCCCACCTATGTCAAACGCAACCGGGCCTGTACCTGAAAACTCTAACCTATTGATTTTAATGAAGCGGAAGGCATTCCGACAATAGACCAAAAGCACCAGGTTTTCGGGCCTCAACACAAAAGGTAATTCGGAATGAGAGCCGATTAGTGACTCATTTGACGGGCGCCCACCCGTTTACGGACATGTACGGCGTTTGTTGCAGGAAGTTGGGATAATTCGCTCCGTTGCCATCCACATCGACAGCTTCGAAGTAGTACAAGAGTCCCTCCGAGGTTATCGGGAGAGAGCCGGAGTAATTACCGGCGCCGGAAGGCTGCATGTCAATGCTCGTCCACTCATAACTGGCGGGCATCGGTTTGTAGTACGCGCGAACCGACGAGGTTTTCGATTTGGTTTCCACATGCAGGTTGACCGCGACTTGTTCGTCGCCTGCTTTGAATTGCGGCGCGTTGACGGCAATGATGGGCTTAGCCTCGTTGTTGTTGACGAGCACGCGATACGGTTGCCGGTGAGCCAGCGTGCCCCCATAGGGCCCCCACGGCTCAGCGACCGCTTCAAAGTAATACTCGACGAATCCCGGTGTAACTGCCTGTGCAGGAATTTCTCCGCTCCATTTCCGTTCAAACTCGCTCGCTCTCCCGGTCAGCGTAACTTATTCGACGCAAACTGGAAATCCGAACACTTGGTCATACGCCGGCGACGAAAGCCAAATTCGGCTACGTTCCGGAATACATCCGCATGGGAGTCAAGCAGTTCAGGTGGCGGGATGAAGGCCGAAGCGGTGACATCCGAAAGGCGGTCCCAATCGGCAGCAGCCTTACTCAGAAATTCGTGGGCCGCAGTTAGATCGGCGTGATCTTGCGACTCGTAGTAGAGGGCCAGATGCGTGACCGAGCGGATTCGATTGGCATAGTAGCGGCCCAGTTCCGCCACCGCGGCGACATCCATCCTGATGCAATCGAAATTCTTCGGGGTTAATGGATTCAGTCCCACCGCTCTGCCAATCGCATCTTCACTTTCTTTCGCGGCTTGGTCGAGGTAATCTGCGGCTTCGAATGGCGACATCTTTCCCGTCGACCTTCCCTGCAAGAGGTCGGTCGCGAAGCTGGCCGGATCGGCCATTGCCGTTCGGTCTAGCGGCCTCACACGCAAGAAGTCGTCGTTGTTGCCGCCATACGGGACCAGGCGAGTTCCCTGCCACAGCCGGGCGCGGCTTCCGAATGCGTGATCACCGGTTTCAAATTCCGGAGCAAAGTCCTGATGATCGAGACCGATGTTGTGATACGAGTACACGAACGGAACGATCTTGCTGCTCGCCACCAGTGCCTTAAAGACCATTGGGCCCGCATCGGGGCCAAACTTGTCGGCGAAAGCTCGTTCAAAAACCTGCTCCGGCACATCGGAATCGTAAGCTGTCCTCCCCCAAATCAGGTGCCATGCCCACTCGCGCTCGATCTCCCACTTATAAAAACCGTGATCCGTTTTCGGATTGTGATGGAGAAAATCGAATCCCGGCAGATAGGCGCCCATCGATTCCATGGAAAAGCCGACGCCATCGCCAAACTTGCAGCTACGCACTGTGCGCCGCGCAAACTCCGGCCACGCCCAATGAAATACGCGGCTCGTGCCGTGCGCCCGAATCTGCCAAAGGATCGAATACTTTCGCGGATAGTTGGTGTAGTCCTCGTAGGAACCACTCGGAGGATATTCACGCCCACCTTGCACCGCCTGATACGGCAGACCCAACTGTTCTCCGTTGTACTTGGGTTCTATGTAAACCCGATGGTTGGTTGAGTTCGCCAGTTCGCGAACCTTTTGCGGATTCGCCACCCAGGTGCGTATGTAGATTCTCAGGCTCGACGGCGCTTCCGCCAATGCGGCTAGATAAGTCTTCTTGTAAAAATCTTCCGGCTGGCCGGATTCGCCGATGCGAAAGCCGAACATCCACAGGTTTGGAAGATCTCGCAAAAACGACGAGACTGCCTGACGTGTGTATTGTTCGAGCCGTTCTCCGGAGAGAAATTCCTGCGGCATCGGCGTCCAACGTTCATCGACTCCAAACTTGCGACTCCGCCACGGACCAATCGGCGCCGACGCCTCGTAGTTCATGTAGGCCACTTTGATTCCGCGATCCGACGCCTGCTGAATCACCCAGCGCAATCTCGCCATATTTTTAGCGGCCTGTTCTGCGCCAACACCAATTTCAGGAAAATCACGCAGCGTCACGAAATAGGCGAACGCATTGGGGAAATCAAGACTCACCGCGTCGCAAGGACCATGAATGTCCAGCAGGTTGTAGCGATCATGCGCCAGCATGTCGAGGTAAATCTTCCAGTAGTCATCCGACCAGAACGAACTGGCACTGTCGTTGATGTCTTGCGTGGTGATGAAAATATTTTCGCCACGGACTTCGAGGAAGGGCGAGCGCTTGATGGGACGAACATTCGCCGGGAAATCTTTCGCGCCACCGGCCTCGATCTGTTCCGCCACCTCAAATGCCCCATACATCGCGCCGGTAGCGTCGCTTCCCTTCACCACGATTTGTGAAGGCGTGCTGCTGATTTCGTAGGACTCTGCCTGCTTCGAATCTTCGACGTCGAGAGCGATCTTTACTGAGGCTGACCTGTCGGTGACAGTGAACCCTTGGTTTTTCAAGGCGCGTGCGATCGCTTCCGCGCCAATCTTCTGCTGAGGGGAAGCACCCGATGGGACAACGATACGAACCGACTTGTTCGAATTTGCCCCAGCGAGCATGTTCGCAGCCAAAATGAATGCACCTATCCAACGCGTCGTCATTAGCGTCACGTGTGTCTCCGACCCGCAGAAATGAAATTACTGAACTGGCTTGGCAGGAATTTCTAAATAATCCGTCTGCACAACTTTCGCCGGTGTGGCGAGAGCAGCAATTTGATCGAGGTCAAATTCCTTGTAAAGGTCGAGGCAAAAGATCTCGGGCGCTTTATCGAACGTCACCGGAAGATCGAGGGCGTACCGAAGGCTCCGCATCCCGTTGTGCACCGAAACTTCAGAGAATAAATCGGGCTCAATGGCAGCAGCGATGAGCGCGTCCAGCTGGCTGCGAATTCCGTTCGCTTCCACGCGCACTTTAGAGAGGTGTGCATTTTGCGAAGCCCAGCGCGCCACACGAATCAGTTGTGCAGCCTGCAAGCCTATGGGGCGCTCGCCAACGCCATCGACCATCTGCGCCAACAGAAAAGGATATTCATCTTTCCAACTCGAGCCGAGAAACGTGGGATCGAACGCCAAAACCTGCTCGCCACGATTCACGATGTCCGACACCATACTCGCCGAAGTGTCTTTACTCTTGTCGTTGAGCACGATCGTGACCGGGGCAGCATCGGAGCCGTCGATTGCGCGCAGCCAAATGCCATTCGCGGTTAGTCCGTTGTTCATTTCGAACAACAACGACGTAGTCTGCACCCCATTGTTCTTGGTGATGCCGACTGGCCAAATCTGTTTGACCTCCGCTGGCTTGTAGCGAACGACCTCTTTGAGCTTTTCGCGGCTGCCTGACCCGCGCTGAATTTCGCGGCCGAGTTTTTGCGCAAGGCTCAGCAGCGTCAGGTTGTCTTTGGGCAAGCCGACGGCAAGTTCGTCATAGCTTTTCACCGCTGCGGATACGCCATCCTCATTCGCGATCAACGGCAATCCAAACTGCTGGGTGAAGAACCGGTAAGCGGTCAGGCGATTATCCAGTTGATAGTTGTGGGTGCCCGGATCGCGGTTTTCGTGCCACTGAAAAACATCCTCCTTGCCGTAGAGCTTGAAGAACGGCTTGGTTCCTTCGAAGATCAGCGGCTTCACGATGCCCGCACGGAAGCAGCAGTCGTCTTCACCGTTGTAGGCAACCAGCGTGGGACGCGGCGCCATCATCGCGATCAGGTGGGTGAAGTCGACATCTTTGAGCAGATCGGTGGCTGACTGCTCGGGATCACCCATGTCGCCGAAGTCCTTAACTTCAACCCGCGATCGCAGAGAAGAAAAGCCCGCTACGGGAACGCTTACTTTCACGCGCTCGTCGAGGGAACTCAGCAGGATGGTCTGCCATCCGCCACCGGAGAGGCCGCTCATCCCCAACCGTTCGCGGTCAACATTCGGATGGTTGTAGAGATAGTCCAGCCCGCGTCGCATCTCGAGGTAGAACAATCCCACTTCGTTCACGCCGACGAGATCAAGATGCGCGGCGAAGAAGTGATCACCTCCATCGCCCGATAGTTCCCCAAAGCCCAGCCAATCGAGCCGCAAGCTCAAAATGCCGTGCTTCGCCAACGCGATGTCACGCTTCTGCTCGAACTCCACAGCCTTGCCATCGCGACCCACGTGTCCATAGACGTTTAGGATCGCGGCCGTCTTTCCCTTGATTCCATCCGGCTCATAAAGCAATGCCGCCGATTGAAAGCCCGGAACTACTTCATAGCGAAACTTGTGAATCCGGTATCCGGGTCCCTGAACCAGACCGACTTCTTCGAACTTCGGCGGAGCATCCACCCACGCCTTCGGCCACCCGTGGTAAATGACATCGTTCAAAAGATGTTGCCGCAGACGCGCCGCCTCCGCGGTCCAAGCCGCGGGGCTAGCCGGAGCCACCGGAGGAGGCGCGGTGTGATCGACGATGTATTGCCGCACCTGAAAATCGGCCACCGCAGGCGACTGCACCACTTCTTTCAGGATTTGCCCAATCTGACGGGCGTCACTTTGCGCTACGCAAGTCGTGATCAACCCCAGCACCAGCAGAAGCTCGAGACCACGGCGCACAGGCATGGATATTCCTTTCAAACGCTAGTTGGCGTTTACCGCATCTACTTTGGCTGGGAAGTTGTGGCCTTGCAGCCGCAAAAATGGCGTGACGCCTGGCGCGTCGCTGATCTTGTAGCGCGCGGTCAGCGTCTTCGATTCTCCGGCGAAAAGGGTGACATAGTTGTCGTCCCAGGTGATCGGTAGAATCTCGTCACCCTCCGCACCTTTCACCACTTCGGCGCGCATGAAGAATGCCGGAACCTTGGAGCGATTGGTCAGCGTCACCACGGTCGTCACCCATCCGTCGGCCTGTCGCGAGAACTTCTGCGTGTCGACGTGCGCCTGCGGCATTTGATTTAACGCGGTGAAGTCCGCCCAACTCTCTTGCACGAGTTTGAAGGCGTTGTCGTTGGTCACGGGGCCAAGCTCGTCGTCTTTGGTCGACTGCCAGTAAAGGTTGTCGGCTAGCAGTTTGCCGTCGGTGTTCTTGAGCTGGCAGCGCACGAAGAACGTTGGTGAAACATCTTTTACGCGAGGCAAATCTAGCGCATCGACTGATCCGTTCGGAGGCACATCGAGATGATCTTTCTTGCCACTGAACTTCACCGTGCCATCCAGATTGATAATCGAGACCAACGCGCTCACGTTAGAAAGGGCGGCCAGAGTCTGATTGGTCACGTGAATCTTTGCGACGCTCTTGTCACCGGTGGCGTAGTAGTCGAAGACCACGTTCACCGGCTTCAAGCCTTGCTTAGCGCCATAGTAGGCGCCGCCGGGCTTCAGGTAGTAGTCAATGATGTGCCCAAAAAATGACGGCCACTGGCTGTTCAGCATCCAGTAGAGCGTCATCTTGTGAGTGGCCCATCCGCTGGCCGCATAATTTTCAAATTGTGCACGCGTGTTTTCGTAGTGGGCTAACTGTGCTTTCTCGGCAAATTCCTGGGCGCTCTTCGAGGGCCCGTACCGCTTGTCCACTGAAGCCGTGGTGTTGGCTAACGTCGAGTTCCCTTGCGCCGAGCCTCCGTGATAGAACCAAAAATCATTGATGGGCCAGAGCTTGTCCGCCGGAATAAATTTCTTCAGGCTTTCATACGTCGGAATATTTTCGTTGTCGCCCTGCTCCGCGCACGAGCCAGTCACTCCTTTGTATTTGCCGCTGAACCAGTACGCTGGCGGACGCCAGCTATACGGCCCGTCCATGCGAATTCCGTCCCATTCGAGTTTTCCTTCGGCATTCTTATAAAAATCTGAAACGGTATCGACTGACGCATTCTGCCAGTGCAGGTCTTTTAGAATCGAATGATAGTCGTCACGCACTTCTTTGGGCGGCCGCCCATCGCTCCCGTTCGCCCATATGACGGCCGAAGCATGCGAACGCAGCATGCGGATCTGCGAACGCAAGCTTTCACGAGCGACCCGGTGGTCCTCCGCATCCCACTGCGGCCAGCGCTCCCACTGGTTGCAGCACATCCATCCCATCATCACCGGGATTCCCTCGCGGTCGGCCACTTCAACCACATGCTCGCTGGAAATCTTCGATTCCCAACGCAGCAGATTCAGTCCCATATCCTTCACGTAGCGCAGAATCGCCTCTTCGCGCGCTTCGTCATATTTAAAAAGGAAATCGGGGGTGTAGTCAGCGCCGCGAATCAGGAAATCGCGGCCATTGATTTTCAAATAAAAACTACCATTCGGTAGATCGGGGAATTGATTGTCGGTGTCGCGATGCTGCG
>DATBAT010000192.1:0-4758 GCA_036271375.1 Terriglobales bacterium | reverse complement strand
CAGAAGTCCACCACTATCACCACAGACGCTCAGGGCCATTATCGCGTTGCCGACCTCGCCCCCGGCCTCTACCAGGCGAACGCCACCGCTCCTGGCTTCGCGACCCGAACGAGCACTGCGGTAAAAATCATCACTGGACAGGTCGTCACCCTGGACATTGCTCTTTCCATCGAGATGTCTCAGCAAACCGTGACCGTGACCGAAGAACCAACCGCCATCGAGGTCAACCCGGCGAACAACGCCAGCGCGACCATCGTAAGCGGCAAGTCTCTGGAAGCGTTGTCCGACGACCCCGATGAATTGCAGACTGACTTGATGGCCCTCGCGGGCATGGCCGCCGGCCCCAACGGACCCCAGATGTATGTCGATGGATTCACCAACGGCCAGCCGCCGCCGAAGTCCACGATCCGCGAGATTCGCGTGAATCACAATCCGTTCTCAGCGCAGTACGACAGCCCCGGGTATGGACGAATCGAAATTCTCACCAAACCCGGCGCGGACCATTGGCACGGTAATGTCCAGGTTACCGGCAACACGGAATCTTTCAACGCGCAAAACCCATTTCTCGACACGCCGCCGCCGGGATATTACTCAACCACCTACCGCGCGAATGTCGGTGGCGCAATTAGCAAGAAGGCGTCGGTGTCGTTCGATATGTTTCGCCGCAACATTCAGGACCTCGCCGTTATCGACACACCGGGCGCTCTAGATTTCGGCATTCTGCCGGTGAATACCGCCGTCCCGAATCCAAGAACGAGGATGGACCTAAATCCTCGGCTCGATTACCAGATCAACCCAAGCAACACGCTTACCGTTTCCTATGAATACTGGCGCGACGCTGACGGCAATAGCGGCCTTGGACAATTCAGTCTGCCGTCTCTTGCTTACAATACCGTAGGTACCGAGCAAACCCTGCGCGTCAGCGATACGCAGACCATTGGCGCATTTTTCGAGAACGAAACCCGCTTCAAGTTTGAGCGTGACGGAAACGACCACAACGCTTTGAGCTCGGCACCTACGCTAAACGTTGAGGGCTACTTCAACGGCGGGGGCAACAGCCAGGGAACGGCAAATTCAGTTGCCAAGCACTACCAATTCCTGAACTACTCCACCTTCAACCACAAGAAGCACCAGCTTGGATTTGGCTTGCGAGCGCGTGGGGTCAACTACGACAGCTACAGCACCGCGGGCTTTAACGGCACCTTCATCTTTAATTCCCCCGCCGACTATGCCGCCGGCAATCCCTATCAGTTCACCCAAACGGCGCTGCTGCCGGGTGGTTCCCCGAACACCGGAGTTTCGCTGTTCGATGTAGGTCTCTACATCCAGGACGACTGGAAGGTGCGTCCGAACCTGACTCTTAGCGGTGGCCTCCGTTTTGAAAGCCAGACCGCCATCCACGACCGCGCGGATTGGGCGCCTCGGTTCGGCGTGTCCTGGGGACTAGGTAATAAAGACGAGGCCAAAACGGTGATTCGGGCGGGATGGGGAATCTTCTACGATCGCTTCACCGACGATTTGTTGCTCAACGCCAAGCGGCTCGACGGGACGCGCCAGCAGTCCTACGTTCTGTACGGCACTGCCGCCTCGCCGCTCAGCTTCTACCCCAACCTTCCGACTGCCGCCGAGTTGGCGAACGCGCAATCTTCCATCGCTACCACCTACCAGATTTCGCCGGGATTGCGGTCGCCTTATCTGCTGCAAACTTCCATCGGAGTCGAACAGCAGATCACCAGGAAGGGGAATGTCTCAGTCAGCTACGTAAACTCGCGCGGAGAGCACCAGTTCTATACCAACAACATCAACTCGCCGCTGCCATCGACCTACAACTATCTCGACCCAACATCGTTGAGCGGCGCCGACCGGCCGAATGGGATCAACGAAAATATTTTCCAGTACGAGTCTGACGGGATCTACCGCGAAAACCAGGTGCTGGTGAATGGAAATCTGCACGCGGGATCCAAACTCACCATCTTTGGGAATTATGCATTGAGTTCGGCGCATAGCGACGCAGTCGGACCGAATAGTTTTCCCTCGAATCCCTATAACATCCGGCAGGATTACGGCCGTGCTGCCTTCGACAGTCGTCACCACCTTTTCATGGGCGGAATGGTCGGTTTGCCGCGCGCGTTTCAACTGTTTCCGTTCATGATCTACAGTTCGGGCAAGCCTTATAACATCGTGCTCGGGCAGGACCTTAATGGTTCGACCGTGCTCAACCAGCGCCCGGCGTTTGCCAGCTCGTTGTCTGATCCGGCGAACGTCGTCACCACGCAGTACGGCGCATTCGACACCGTGCCGGTGGAAGGTGAAACTCCGATTCCTTACAACTATCTCGATGGCCCGGGCTACTTCAGTTTGAATTTGCGCCTGAGCAAGACCTTCGGGTTCGGAGGTGAAAGCCGTGACGCCGGTCCCGAGAAGCCACCTAGTCCTGGACATCGCGAACGCGCGCCCAGAGCCACCGACAGGCGCTACCAACTCCAGTTCAGCGTGAATGCCCGCAATTTGTTGAATGTGGTGAACAAAGGCGAACCTGCGGCCATTCTTAATCCACCGCATCGCGATTCCTCTGACCCCAACACCATCGTGCCTGCGTCGGTGTCGCCGTTGTTCGGCATATCGAACAGCCTGGCCAACAGCGCAACCGCAAACAGGATTGTTTATTTGTCGGCTGGTTTCAGTTTTTAGAGTTTGAGTCGTCGTGGCCGAGCCTTGCGGAAAATTTAGTGTTCTCTGTGGTCAAAAAACGGTAGCCGATGTTCTGGAGAATCCAATTAGAATTCTAATCACCATGGCGAACCGAACCAGTCTTTGCGGGATTCTCACCCTCCTCTTTCTTCTCACCAGCTTTGCGACGGCGCAAGCCAAGGCTGCCCAAAAATACGTGATGTACGTCGGCACTTACACCGAGCGTGGCAGCAAGGGAATTTACGCCTTCGATTTTGCCAATGGACACTTGACGTCGTTGGGACTGAAAGCGGAGGTCGCGAATCCGTCTTTCCTCGCGCTCTCGTCCAGCGGGCAGGATCTTTACGCGGTGAGTGAGGTCGGCAATTTCCAGGGCCGTCACAGCGGCGGCGTGCTCGCCTACCGCACAGACGCAAGCAACGGCGCTCTCACGCCGCTCAACCAGACGCCTTCTATTGGCGAGGGTCCATGCCACCTGTCGATCGATAAGACGGGGAAATTCTTGTTGGTGGCGAACTATGACAGCGGCAGCGTTGCGTCATTTGCCCTGCAGCCTGACGGCAAGCTCGGCAACGTCGCCGCGTTTGTGCAACACCTGGGTGCAAGCGTAGATCCCGAAAGGCAAAAAGGCCCGCACGCCCACTTCATCGAAACCACTGCGGACAACCGTTTCGCCATCGCTGCTGATCTTGGGCTCGATCAGTTGCTCATCTACAAGTTCAATCCCAACGACGGATCGCTGGCGGCCTCGCTGCCGCCTTTTGTCAGCGTTCATGCGGGCGAGGGACCACGCCATTTTGTTTTCAGTCACGATCAAAAGTATCTCTATCTCGTCACCGAACTCGATTCTTCGGTTTCGACCTTCACCTACGATGCGCAGCAGGGCAGGTTGCAGCAGAAGCAAACCCTCTCCGCGATACCCAAGGACTACAAGGGCAAGAGCGACGCCGCCGAAATCCAGATTGATGCCAGGGGCAAATTCCTCTATGCCTCCACTCGTGGCCCCGACAGCATCGCGGTCTTCAAGATCAGCCCCACGGACGGCACGCTGACCATGGTGCAAACCGTCCCCAGTGGCGGAAAGACTCCGCGCTACTTTGCCATCGACCCAAGTGGAAAGTTCCTGCTGGCCGGCAATCAGGAATCCGACAACATTGTGACCTTCCGCATCTCGCAAAAGACCGGAAAGCTGCTGAAAGTGGGCGAGCCGACGCCGGTGATCTCGCCGGTCAGCTTTGTGTTTCTGGAGGCCAAATAAGTTTGGAACCAAGCGGACGGGGAAGCCGGAATACTATGTCATTTCCCCAACATAGAGTCCCAATCGGACATTGACTTACTTGCAACATTGGCCTAAGCTGCCTCGAACGACTTGGGGTCGTTCCTTTTTCAGTCCCTGCCTTCCAGGCAAAGTCGGGCTGATGGTTTTTGTTTCTGCTGGGCGCATCAAAGCGTCTCACCGAAGAACACAACTTGGACGAGTGTTCCGCTAGTGACTCGTGCACTGTTCGGAGAAAAGGAGCACTACGCGTGAAGGTCCATCTCATCAACCCGAGCCACGTCGCGTTCGGGACGGCAGTGATTACTCCACGTTGGCAGTACGTGTTGGCGGGAGCCACGCCCAAAAGTTTTGGCGATCCTATTCTTGTCGATGAGACTCTGGAAGCCCTCGATCCCGAACGCATCCAGCCCGGAGACGCGGTCGGGATCAGCATTCACACCGCCAACGCCTTGCGCGGCTATGAAATTGGCAATCTGGCGCGAGCGCGGGGCGCTTACGTAATTTTCGGCGGCATTCACGCCACTCTTTATCCGAAAGAAGCCCGCGAGTTAGGCGGAGCACATTCCGTTGTCCACGGCGATGGCGACGTAGCCTGGCCGATTGCGTTGGAAGATTGCCGCAAGGGAACTCCGCAATCCGACTATCTGGGCGGAAAGATTGAAGCCGAACAGTTTGTCGCGGCGCGCTGGGAGTTGATCCCCCGCGAGAAATACATGTGGGCCTCGGTGCAAACCGTCCGCGGATGCCCCAAACACTGCTCATTCTGCTCGGTGTGGCGTACCGACGGT
>DATBAT010000191.1:0-2398 GCA_036271375.1 Terriglobales bacterium | reverse complement strand
CCAATCGCGATGATGATGTAGCCAAAGAAAATTCCCTGCTGAAGGCGGCGCTGCGAATGGCCCGCCCAGCGGGCGGAAAGCAAAGGCCCGAACAGCGTGCCGATTCCTCGCGCGCCGATCAGAAAACTCATCCCCAACATGGTGGCGCGTTCGGGATCGTTGCTGCGCCAGTGCACAGGAAAATAGCGATGGCCCATGACGGTGAACAAGACCCACCCCGGACCGACCATGAGTTCTCCAGCTTTCGCGAAGACGGTCGCCAGCAGCCCGCGATCTTTGCGAACGTAGCGGATGCCTTCCATCACCGGAGAAAAGTCGACGAGATCGCGTGGCCTTAGTGGTGGCGAGGCTTCGGCATGCGGTTCAGTGAAATGTGTCCGGCTGATGAAGAACGCTGACATCAGAAACGAGAAGGCATTCAAGATGAAGACGACGTCTCGCCCCCAGAGCGCGGCGACGATGCCTCCCAGCGCCGCGCCGATCATCAGATTGAAAGACCAGGTCGAAGCCGACAGCGTGTTGGCCACGATGATCTCTTCCTCACTCACAATGTTGGGAATGACCGCGCTGCGAGCGGGTGCAAAGAAGGCGGCGCTCGCGGTCTCCAGCAACAGCAGAGGATAGATGAGCCAGGTGGTTGCGGCGGAACGTACTAACAACATTGACAATACAATTACGAAGCGAACGACATCGGCGACGATCATCACTGACCGGCGGCGCAGACGGTCGTTGATGACTCCGGCCATGGGTCCGACCAGCGTCTGGGGCAACACCTGCACCATGAGCGCCAGGCCGACCGACTCGGCGCGGCCCGTTAGCTGGAGTAACAGGCTAAATAACGCGAGCGTGTAGAACCAGTCGCCGATTTCGCTGACGATCTGCGCCAGCCAGAGGTAGCGAAAGTTGGTGTTGTGACGCAGCAATCGCCAGTACGAGGTCAGGCCGAGTGTTGGCGTCTTAAGATCAGCACTTAGCATTCAGCACTCAGCATTTAGCCGTGAAGAGCTAGGATTCTGCGGACAGTTTTTTCTTGAGGTCGGCGGCGATTTGACGGCCGTGGAAGCGTCCGTTTTCGATGAAGATTTCGTTGGTGCGTGAGCCGGCTACGATGACCCCCGCAACATAAATTCCGGGGACGTTACTTTCCAAAGTTTCCGGATCGCAGACCGGGCGGCATTGCTCGGCGGAGAGCTCGATACCCATAGCGCGCAGAAAATCATAGTCGGGATGGTAGCCCACGAGAGCGAACACAAAGTCGTTCTCAATCCGTACCGCGCCTTCTGGCGTTTGCACGATCACTTCGTCCGGTTCGATGGCTTGCACGGAACTATTGAAGTACGCCTTTATTTCCCCCGCCTTGATACGGTTCTCGATGTCGGGCAGGATCCAGTACTTGACGTGGTGGTGCATCTTCTCACCACGATGGATTAGCGTCACCCGGGCGCCGTGTCGCCATAGATCCAGCGCCGAAATCGCAGCAGAATTTTTCCCGCCTATGATTACCACATCCATATCGAAATAAGGATGCGGTTCACGATAGTAGTGAAAAACTTTAGGTAGGTCTTCGCCCGGAATGCCCAAAGGATTCGCAAGGTCATAGTATCCGGTCGAGACGATCAGTTTGCGCGCCTGGTAGTCGAAGATCCGTCCCAATTTATCGGAGGTGGTGATGCGGAAGTCTCCGTCTTTGCCGGTGACGGTTTCAACACGTTGATATTGCACCACTGGCACTTTGTAGTGCTCGGCCACTTTGCGGTAGTACTCAAGCGCTTCTTCACGCGTGGGCTTCTGGTGCGCCGTGGTGAACGGAATGTCGGCAATTTCCAACAGCTCAGGAGTGGTGAAGAAGGTCATCCCCGCGGGATAGTTGTAGAGCGAATTAACCAGGCAGCCCTTGTCGATGATGATGACTTTGCATCCGGCGCGCTGCGCTTCAATGCCGCAGGCGAGACCTGTGGGGCCGGCTCCGATGACCATGACATCGGCCTGCCGGTTGGAGGCCGGCTGCAACTCAGCACGGGGCAGAGCGTCGGGAATTTGTTTGCTGACCACGGTCTCTTTGGGCAAAACGGACGTGCTGCGGGAACGAGGCATGGGCCGGGTAAGTGGTGATTTTAGCATGTGGCATGGTGGCCACTGGGTGCGCGATTCGTCGTCAGCATAACGGGGAAAGCGCAAGGTCCCTCGGCTTCGCTCGGGATGACGGCGTTGAGCAGGCAATGTAGTTCCGTCTGGTTGCTATACTTTTGTAGCGAAATTTTTGACAGGAGAACTCATGGCTACGGCTACGCAAGCTACCCGTTCGGAAAAAGATTCGATCGGACCGAAGGAAATTCCGGCGAATGTTTACTATGGAATTCAGACGGCCCGGGCGGTGGAGAATTATCCGATTTCGGGT
>DATBAT010000190.1:0-2850 GCA_036271375.1 Terriglobales bacterium | reverse complement strand
GGAAACCGGCATGGTAACAACCTTCCCGGTCGGCGGTCCGGCAACGGAAGCCGATTTTGCGGGGGCGTTTTGTGACAGGCCTAGACAGGAACTCAGAATAAGGACAAAAAGAGTGGAGAGCCGTGGGACCGCGTTATTCATACTGCCTTTGTGGACCTCGGGGCCTTGCGGCCCGATTGTTGAAAGCTATCGGAGTGCGAGCGCCATGTCTCGCAGCAGCTTACGTACGTCGAGGGAGAAGAAAGATGTGACCGGTACCGAGTCAAAATGTAGGGGAATCGGGTCTATACTAGCACGGAGTCTCTGGCAGAAGCGTGTCGATTTTGCCGGACACCGGAAGAAATTCCCTATGTTCCCCAGAAACCCCATGAAGCAGTCTAAGTTCCGCAATTTCTCCCCATTTCTTACCTTCGCCCTTGCCTTAGCACTGGGACTACCCAGCTCCGCGTGGGGCCAGAACACACAAGACCAGAACACACAAGACCAGAGCGCGCAGCAGCCGCAGTCGCAAAGCCAGCCTGATGCCGGTGGTCCGCAGGGCGATATGGGTCCAATCATCGTTCCCAAGAAGAAGCCGGAAGACCAGCCTCCGCCTCCGCCGCCGACGCCCAAGGTGAAGAACCCCGAAGGCATGCCTGATTTTTCGCTGCACGTAGATGTCGCCAACGTGCAGGTTCCGATTCTGGTGACCACCAAAGACGGCCAGTTCATCCCCGGCCTGAAGCAGGACAACTTCAAGATCATTGAAGATGGCGTGCCCCAGACGATCACCAAATTCACCCAGCAGACCGACGCGCCCATCACCGCCGTGCTGCTGGTGGAATTTGCGAACAACAATTATTACGGCGTGTTCGCCTACGACGCCATCAGGGCTTCCTACTATTTTGCCGACAGCCTGAAGAAAAATGACTGGGTGGCGGTCATCTCCTACGACATGAAACCGTACATACTGTCCGACTTTACCCAGGACAAGAAAGAGATCTTCGGAGCCATCAACCAGCTACAGATTCCGGGCTTCAGCGAGACCAATGAATTCGACGCGCTCAATGACACGCTTGACCGGCTGGACCGCATTGAGGGACGAAAGTACATCATTCTCATTTCCACCGGGCGCGACACCTTCAGCAAGATCAACTACGACAAGATACTGAAGAAAATCAAGGAGACCCCGAACGTGGGGATCTTTGCCGTGAGCACCGGGCAGGCGTATCGCAATTACCTGGAGGCGAGAGGTAGCGGAGGCATGGGATCTGCGATTCGCCAACTCGACTTCCTGCAAGCGGACAACGAGATGAACACCTTCGCCAAGATGACCGGCGGCCGCTGGTATCATCCAACGTTCGAAGGCGAGTTGCCGGAAATCTTCCGCGATATCGCAACCGACATTCGCAACCAGTACGTCATTACCTACAAGCCGACCAACTCCAAGCAGGACGGGACCTTCCGCAAACTGAAGGTCGAGTTGCAGGCGCCCGATGGCGGCCCGCTGACGGTGAAGGACCAGAAGGGAAAGAGCCTGAAGCCTGTGGTCATTGCGCGCGACGGCTATACCGCGAAGCACGAAGTCGAGTAGGCTGCAGGCGGGCGGATTTTTCAGCGGCGAACTTTTCAGCGGCGGACATAGGATTGTCCGCCGCTTTTCCTTTTGGCCTTTACCATCTCTTTACATTTCTGGCAAAACAATCGCCCCGGGCGCGGGTTTTTCACCGGCAGAGGAGAAATGCGGGAGGGCTGCTTGACATAATGTCGTAATACGATATTATGTGAATCCACACGGTTCCCGTTCCAATCGAATAATTATGGTAGCCAACCGACTTGTCCGCCTGATCGAATCCCATTGCGAAGATTTATCCCAAAGCCTGGTCACGAAGCTGCACCGCTCAGAGAGGACGGAGGCGTATCGCCAGATTCCCGCCCACGAGCTGAAGGCGGCGGTGCTCGAGGTTTATGAAAATCTCGGCGAGTGGCTACTCAGCAAGACCGAAACCGACGTTGAATTGCGCTACCGCGAGCTCGGCAAGCGGCGCATGTCACAAGGCGTGCCCCTGAGCCAGTTCATGGCTTCGATGCTGATGACGAAGGAACACCTGTGGGCGTTTCTGCGGCGGGAATCTATTTCCGATGGCGCACTGCAACTCTATGGTGAGCTGGAATTCCTGCAGGCGCTGGCGAACTTCTACGATCGTGCGATTTATTACGCCAGCCAGGGATATGAGCAGAAGCAGCAGGCAGCAAAAGTCGCGTAAGGGAACGGACGATGTGCAAGGGACGAGGTAAGAAGTTTACTTCGTCCATCCTCCATCGTGCTTCTTACTTTCTCTATTCCATCCACTCCACTTTTACTTCAGGCTTGATGATGCCCGCCTTGTGTCCCATGTCGAGCAGGCGGGAGACGGCCTCGCGGCCATCGGCGCCGTAATCCACGGTGCGCTCATTCACGTACATGCCAACGAACTTGTCGGCGGACGAGATATCTAAGTCGCGCGCGAACTGCATGGCGTATGCGAGCGCTTCTTCGCGGTGGTCGAGCGCATACTGGATGGAATCCTTCAGCGCCTTCGACACATCGTGAATCACCTCCGCACCGAGCTCGCGGCGGATGGCATTGCCGCCCAGCGGCAGCGGCAGGCCGGTGATGTCGCGCCACCACTTGCCAAGATCGATCACCCGGTGCAGCCCCACCTTTGAATACGTGAGCTGCCCTTCATGGATGATCAGTCCCGCCTCATACTTGCCGGCGAGGACCTGCGGAATGATCTGGTCGAACGGCACCACTTCGGTCTCAATACCCGGAGCAAATAAATTCAGCGCTAAATAGGCGGTAGTGAGCGTGCCGGGAACGGCAACCTT
>DATBAT010000189.1:0-9169 GCA_036271375.1 Terriglobales bacterium | reverse complement strand
ACTTCAAAATCGAACTCCCCGACTACGAACTGCAAGGCGTGTCAGATTTCCGCACCCTCGCATCCCGAATCCAATCCAGACTTTAACTAAGAACTAAGAACCAGAAACTAAAAACTAAATTTCCAACCGGGTTTAAGCCGGTTACCAGACTAGGCTCAAGGCACTTTACAACCCGGCCCCGCTGACCCGACAATCGTTATTCCCTCAATGCTTGAACTCGATCAATACTCTTCACTCGGCGCTGCGCTCCGGGCCGCGCTCGACCGCTGGCCAAATGAAGTCTGCCTGATCGAAGCCGACCGCGACAAAGAAAAACTCCAGCTCACCTACGCCGACTTCAAGGAAATGGCGATGCCCCTCGCCCGCGCCTTGCAGGACGCCGATTTCAAGCCCGCCGACCGCGCCGCCATCATCATGACCAACCAGTCCAAATGGCTGGTATCGGCTTACGCTATCTTTCACAGCGGCGGCGTGCTCGTGCCTTTGGACTACAAGCTCACCGCCATCGAGCACTTGCAATTGCTAGCGCACTGCAAAGCCAAAGTCTTGATCGTCGAGTACCACCTGTGGCGCGCCATCATGCAGGTGCCAGAATTCAAGAACCACAATCTGCAGACCGTGTTAGTCACCGAAGCCCCGGCCACCGCCGATCTGGCCGGCGCCAAACGCTGGGAAGATTTCCGCCGTGTCGGCGACCCCGTCTTCGTCCCGCGACAAAGGGAAGACGTCGCTTGCATCGTCTATTCCTCCGGCACTGGAGGCCGCCCCAAAGGCTGCGTCCTCACCCACGAAAATTATCTGGAGCAGTGCAAGGCCCTAACCTCGTGGTTTCCCTTCTGGCCGGGCGTGCGCTACCTGAGCATTCTGCCAACCAACCACGCCATAGATTTCATGGTCGGTTTCATCGGCCCCTTCGTCTGCGGTGCCTGTGTTGTCCACCTGCGTACTTTGCGCCCCGAGTTCGTGCGCGACGCGTTCGTTCGCTACAAAATCACCTACGTGACGCTGGTTCCCATGGTGTTAAAAAATCTCGAGCGCGGACTCAAAGCCAAATTCGAAGCTCTATCGCCGGCTAAACGCTTGGTGCTGAATGGCCTGATAAAAACCAACCGCATACTCACCAGCACCAAACCGAATGTCGCATTAAGCCGCAAGCTGTTGCCCCAGGTTCACGAAGCATTCGGTGGCGGACTCGAAGCGATGTTCACCGGCGGCGCCTTCATGGAGCCCGGTTCTCTCGAATTTTTCTACGATCTTGGCATTCCGGTCTCCAACGCCTACGGCCTCACCGAAGGCGGCACCGCGCTCACCGTCAACGACTTCAAACCGTTCCGCTCTGACACAGTAGGCAAACCGCTGCCCGGAGTTGAACTGCGCATTCTCAGCCCCGACGCGGACGGCATCGGCGAAGTCGCGGCGCACAGCAAGACCATCATGTCGCGCTATCTCGATGAGCCCGAACTCACCGCTGAAACTATCGTCGACGGCTGGCTTCTCACCGGGGACCTCGGCCGTTTCGACGACAAGGGCCACCTACAACTCTTTGGCCGCAAGAAGAACATGATCGTCACCGAAGGCGGCAAAAATATTTATCCCGAAGATATCGAGAATGCCTTCGAAGGTCTGCCGGTGAAAGAGTTCTGCGTCTTCGCCGCCAACTTCATTTGGCCAGCAAAGACTTTGGGCAATGAGACGCTAGTGATCGTTATAAGGCTCGAACCCAACCAGGAATTCACCGAAGCCATGCGCCAGGAATTGTTGAGCCACAATCGCAAGCTGCCTGACTTCAAACGCGTCGGCGGATACCTAATCTGGAACTGGGATTTCCCGCGCACCGCTTCCATGAAAATCAAGCGTCCAGTGCTCGCGCAAGAAATCGGTAAGACCGTCGATCGCGCGACCGTGGTTGCCTTGTGATGTTAAACAATCTCTTTAACGCTGTCATCCCGAGCCGAGCGGAAGATTCGCGTCAGCGAATCATTCTGCGGAGTCGAGGGACCTTGTGTTTTCTTTCGGGCGTCCGAAAACTCAACAACGAGAATACAGCTTGAACGACTCCTTCCTTGCCATAGTGAACCCCGCCGCCGGCGGCGGCCGCTGCCGCAAGCTAGTCGGCCCCGCCCT
This sequence comes from Terriglobales bacterium, assembly GCA_036271375.1. Taxonomy (GTDB): domain Bacteria; phylum Acidobacteriota; class Terriglobia; order Terriglobales; family Acidobacteriaceae; genus DATBAT01. The sequence continues at coordinate 7,045 of DATBAT010000189.1, read as the reverse complement.
CGACCGCCTCCGCGCCGGAGGAATAGAAATTGAAGTTGCCGAAACCAAAGCCTCAGGCGATGCCACCAGAATCGCCCGCGAAGCCTGCGCGCGTGGCCAAAGAAAATTCATAGCCGTAGGCGGCGACGGCACCTCCTACGAAATCGTCAACGGCCTTTTCCCCGAAGCAAATGACAAACCCACGCTGGCATTCCTCCCGCTAGGCACCGGCAACTCCTTCCTGCGCGACTTCAGTCAAGACGGCGTCGAATACGCGATCGATTCTTTGCTGAAACATCGCTCCACTCCCTGCGATGTCATCCGCCTGAAACACAAACAGGGAACTCTCCACTACATCAACTTGCTCAGCATGGGATTCTCCGCTGATGTCGCCAACCTGCGCGCTCGCCGCTTCAGCGGCTGGGGAGAACCCGGCTACCAAGCCTCGATCTTCATCTGCCTGGCCAGATTCCGCCGCCGGCCGTTCCCCCTAAAGATCGACGGCAAAGGCGAAGTCGACCGCCGCCCCTGCCTCTTCCTGACCTTCAGCAACAGCAAGTTCACTGGCGGAACCATGATGATCGCGCCCAAAGCCGAAGTGAATGACGGACTAATCGAATTCGTTCGCTGGGGCCCCATTGGCCGCATCGGTCTGGTTCGCAATCTTCCCAAGCTCTATGACGGAACTCATATCGAGCACCCGCTAGCCGAGCGCCAAGGGGTTAAGCAAATAGATTTCGAACTCGACGCCCCGGTCGACGTTATGGTCGACGGCGAAACTTTTACGCTTCATTGCGAAAAGCTCGACGTGCTGCCCAGCGCACTGAACGTCGTGGTATAAAAATCGCATGTCAGAAGAACGCAGAAAAAAGCAGGAGCAGAAACAGAAATCGGCCCAGCCTAAGGAACTCCCCTGGCGCGCGGTTGGCATCGTGCTGCTAGTCGTCGTCGTGGCGGGCGGAGTCTACTACTTGGCCACGCGCAAGCGCACAGGCCGCCTCGACACCTTTGCGAAATGCCTTACCAGCAAGGGCGTCAAAATGTACGGCGCTTACTGGTGCCCACACTGCGAAGAACAGAAAGAACTCTTCGGATCGTCCTTCGACTATGCTCCCTACGTCGAATGCGGAGTCGAAGGTTCCCGTGCCGAGCAGCCGGTTTGTGTCGCCGCCAATATCAAAAATTTTCCTACCTGGGTTTTTCCTGACGGCGCGCGCGTCGAAGGCAAGGTGCAGATCGCTGCTCTCGGCGACAAGACCGGATGCCCGCTGCCATGAAGGCACGCCCTCTCTACATTGCCATCGCGGCCCTGGCCATAGCGGGCACGATCGTCTCGGCAATTTCCCTACAGCACCACTACAGCACTTCGCAGGAATCGTTCTGCAATCTCAGCGCGACCGTCAATTGCGACATCGTGAATCGCAGCATCTATTCGAAAATTGGTCCCGTTCCCGTCGCCTTTATCGGAATCCTCGGCTATCTCGCGCTGTTGGCTCTTGCAACTATCTATCCTGACACCCCGCAAACTCCGTCCGTGCTTCTGGGAGCCTCGCTCATCGGTCTGGCATTCGCGCTCTACCTCACCTACATCGAAGGATTCGTTCTGGCCACGTGGTGCATCCTCTGCCTCACTTCGCTGGAACTCATCTTCGATATCGTGGTTCTCTCCGCAGTGCTGAAATTCAAAGCTCGGGAGTAGCTACTCATCAGGCGCCCATTCATAAGGAAAAAGTTTGCCCGCATCTTCCGCGGTAATTTTCACCCCCAACGTCTGAGCCGCCCTGGCCAGTACCGGATCGCGGCCCGCCGCCAGATCCTCGGCGGTTGGCAACACGAGTTCGTCGGGCTTTACTCCCGAATGCTCCAGGCTTTTTCCATCAGTCATGATCAAGTCCGCTTCGGTGATCGACGCCCCATAGAACACAACGGTGTCGGCACCGGATTTTTCTGAGTAGTGCCGGGCCTCCATGACGCTACCCGAACTCACGTCGCCGATGACGCTTCCTCGCTTTTCCAGTTGCATGACACGCGCGAATAATTCCGAGGCCGATCCCGACTCGCTGTCGGTCAAAACCACCAGCTTACCAGTGAACGGCCCGTGCCAGGCTTTGGTTTCAAGCGGTTTAATGTCTTTGCGTTTTACCCGGTCGGCAATCTTCACTTCCTTGTCCAGCATGCTCGCGACCAGCAACTTCATGGTTTCTTCCGCGCCGCCGCCATTTCCGCGCAAGTCGATAATCAATCCCTTGTGCTTTTTGGCCCTACCGATCATGCTGCCGATTTCCGAAGCAGAAAAATCGAATACCGGGAACTTCAGAATCATGAGGTCGTCGCCCAGCTCCTCGGACCGGGCGCGATTGCGGTGTTCGTCCCCCTCTCCTTCCCGGATGAGTTGCCAGACGTCGCTGGCTTCATTTGCGCCGGTGAGATCGATTGTGTGCTTCTTTTGTTTCACCTTGGCCGCAACATCAACCTGGCGGGTCATCCCCGCCGGGTCCTTGAGCTGCACACGCAGGACCGGTTGCGGACGCAACACCTTGATCAGGTAATAGATTTTCCATGCATCCAGCCGGTTGGGCGGAAAGCCGCCGATCGACAGCACCTCATCACCTGGTTTCAGATTCTTGGCTTCCGCATCCGACTTTGGCCGAACTCGCGTGACGAAGCAGTGCTCTCCGACCATCTCGAAGTGCCACCCGTAGTCGTTCCAGTAGTCATGCTCCGGTGGAAGGAAGAACGTGTGCGAGTCGTTCAGCTCATCCAATAAGGCCGCGATCGCTGACATTGCTCCACCAAACGACGAGGATTGCTCAATCCGCTGCTTGGTCTCCATCGTCTTCGCGTCCCAATCCAAGCCGTGGAATTTCGGGTCGAAGTAGTGCTTGTGTACATCCGCTGAAATTTGTGCCAGCATTTCTTCGGCGCGGTCCCGCGCAAATTTGTCGTATTTCTGTGCCCAGAGTTGTCCCGCCATCAATAGTGCAAAACCCGCTGCCAAGGCAGCTTTCTTCATGTTCCGTCTCCGGCCTCGACCCCCTTCTCGGCGACCGCGCGGATGGACCGTGCAGCGCCTTTTCGAGGCGTCGGCATTCTAGCCGAAGACGCGGGTTTTGCCAGCAAATTTTGGCGGCCCGGGCAACAGGCGGAACCACTGCGCTAACTCTCTCAATTCATGTAAATTATTGATTACCCTCCTGTGCCGGGATGGTGAAACTGGCAGACACGCAGCACTTAGGATGCTGTGCCCAAAAGGCGTGCAGGTTCAAGTCCTGTTCCCGGCACCATGACCCAATGCCCAACTCTGTAATCGACTGCGGCCGAGACACCTTGTGTTTCCTCGCTCACAATCCACACAAAATGTGGGGGGCGCTCCCGCCCGCCAAGCGGACGGCAAGTACCCAGCAAGTTCTCGACCACCAAACTAAAAATGAAGACGCAACGAGCACAGGCTCGAATTCCTCGGCATCTACCACTTGCATCCGCACTGGCTGGACGCGAACGAGCCTTCGCCCAAGGACATCGCGCTCGCCCACTATTCTGAAGTGATCCATTTCATCGTCACGCTCAGCCATACGCAACTACGCCTGTCCGGGCATCTTCAATCCAGGATAGGCGCGTGACGGAACTTGGAATTCAGGTAGTGGCTTGAGGTGAGAATTCGGGAATAGACAGGATTCACCCCTTGGGGCCAGTCCCGTCTGTCAACAAATTGCCTGTCCCTCGAAGGTCCCTATTTTCCCGTCCCCGACAACGGCACCGACTGTGTGGGTGACTGTGCATTGTCAGTGATCTTCAAGGTCGCCGAGCGTGAATTCTTCGAGCTCGGAGTGAAGGTCACACTGATGGTGCAACTCGCGCCTTGAGCCAGAGAACTACCGCAGGTATTTCCTGAGACTGCGAAGTCGGACGCGTTGCTTCCAGAGAAGCTCACGCTGCTGATGGTCAACGCTCCAGTACCCGAGTTGGTCAACGTCACCGGCTTAGCGGCGCTGGTGGTGTGGTTCGTCTGATTGCCGAAGCTCAAGCTAGACGGGCTGACGGTGGCTTTCGGTGCGATCACCGTCGCGCTGACCGGGATCGACTGCGGGCTTCCGGGTGCGTTGTCCGTCAAGCTGATGACGGCGGAGACCGCTCCCGTCTTACTGGGATACAGGTCGAGTGTGAGTTTGCAGGTCTTGCCGGGCGACAGCGAACTGCCGCAGCCGTTGTTTAGCGTCAAGTCTTTGGATGTCGCGCCCATCAACGATCCCAGACTGATCTTGCTGAACTTGATGGTTGAGGTCCCGTTGTTGGAGAGGATGACGATACGCTCGGTTCCACCCCACAAAGTAACCGTGCCGAAGTTCACGCTCGAGGGCGACCAGGTGAGGCCAGGCACCACAGTCAAAATCGACGCCGGACTAATCACGCTGCCTTTGGTGGCCGTAATGTTGCTTGCTCCGGCCGCCGCTCCCGTGGCCAGCCCCCCCGAATTGATCGTGGCCTTGGTCGAATCGGAAGATTGCCAGGTCACGGTGCTGGTGATGTTTACGTTGGTGTTATCGCTGTAGTGACCGGTGGCGGTGAATTGCAGACTTTGTCCGACACCGACGGAAGCGGGACTCGGGGTCACCGCGATCGATTGCAGCGCCGGTGGATTCACCGTGAGGGTAAAGCTCTGGGTCACGTCCGCGCTGACATTGTTGTGGGCGGTGAAGCTGAGATAGTAGGTGTTCTGCGTTCCGGTAGCGGGCGTCCCGCTCAGCGTGGCGGTGCCATTGCCGTTGTCGCGGAAGGTCACGTTGTTGGGCAGGACACCTACAGGGGAAATGCTGGGCACCGGACTGCCGCTGGTGGTGATGTTGAACGATCCGTTTATGCCTACGGTGAAACTGGTGGAGTTGGCGCTGGTGAACATCAGCGTCTGACCAACTACCTGATTGATGGTGTTGGAGGTGCTGGCGGCGAAACCAGAACCCGGAACAAAAACCGCGCTGATCATGTGGGGGCCAGAGCCTAAAGACGCGGTCATTAACATGGCTGAACCGGTCCCAGTCAGCGCAGTCGTGTTAAGCAGCGTCGCGCCGTCGTAGAACTGGACCGATCCCCGGGGAATGGTGGAACTCGACGGATCAGTCAGTACGAAAGCGGTGAACTTAACCGGTTGGCCGAGCGACGACGGATTCAAGCTGGTGGTAAGGACAGTGGTGGTAGCCACGGTTGGGCGCCCTACCACGAAGTAATAAGCGGCAATGGCGCCGGTTGCTGGACTGGTTCCGGCCTGGCTTCCCCCCATGATTGAGCTGGCCTCCGCACCGTCGGTGGCGTACGCGTAAACGATGTGTGGGCCAACGATCAGTGGCGCCGCCGGCGTGCCGGAGAAAGAATCGAGGCCGCTCGATGTTGCCTTCGTCCACTTGCCCTGCAAAGTGTCGATCTGGAAATAGAGACCGTCCACCGGTGGCGCGATCGGGAAGTAGGTGCTCTGAGCACTGAACTCGAAAGTCGGAGTGCTGGTGTCAGTCTGGTTGTTAGGCAGCGGGGTGATGGTAGCCACCAGCGGAACCGGACTGCTTTCCTGTTCGGATAGCACGGTCACTGGATCGAAATAATGTCCGACGTAAATTCTGTTAGTCACCGGGTTTACCGCAATGGAAACTCCAGCGGACGCAGCTGGCACCGTCAAGGGAGATCCGGTGGCGCCATCGATCACGGTTATGAACATATCTGAGTCGTTGGCCACGTAGATCTTGTTGCTGGCGGGATTTATTGCAATCGCAGATGGGGTTTGTCCTGAAAGGGCTTCACTGATTACGACGCCGGTGGTCCCGTCAATGGTTGCCACACTTGGGACATCTACGTTGACCACGTAGATCCGATTGGTGACGGGGTTCACCGCGATGTAGTGTGGAGATGCGCCGACAACGACGTTGGTGCTGAAGTTAGTGGCGCCGTCAATTATTGTCACAGAACCAGAGCCATTGTTCGACACGTAGATCCGGTTGGTCACCGGGTTGACCGCAACACCCCGTGGAGTCGTGCCCGTAGCGATGGGCATGCCGATGGTGGTATTCGTGTCCCCGTCAATTACGGTTACGTTGTTGCTGGCGCTATTGACCACATAGATCCGGTTGGTGACAAGGTTGACCGCGATGTCCTCAGGATCGGTTCCGACCGCTACGGTTGCGATGGGGAGGTCACTTGCCCCATCAATCACGGCTATGCTGTTGTCGGGATTGGCCACATAGATTCGGTTGGTTAGCGGATTCACCGCAATTGCCGCGGGATGGTTGCCAGTGGGGACGGTAGTGATCAACGAGTTTGCCTCGCCATCAATCACGGCCACGCCCTGGCCCTCTTGTAGGGCCGCATAAATCTTGTTGGTGATAGGGTTGACCGCCACTGCGTTGGGTTCCGCCCCGACGAACAACGAAGTGGTGAAGTTGTCGCTTCCATCTATCACCGTGATGTCGTTGCTAACGAAGCCCGCGGCGTAGATCCTGTTCGTCGCCGGGTTAAGGGCAAGCGCTCTGGTCTGGCTTCCCACCTGAACATTGGTCGTTGTATTGCTGGCGCCATCAAAGACGTTCAGCTGGCCGGAATTATAGTTACTAGTTACATAAAGCCGGTTGGTCGCCGGGTTCAACGCGATGCCGGATAGCTCTCTGGCCACGGTGAACGTGCTCGGAAAGTCGGTGGTGCCATCGATTACGGTTACTGAGTTCCTTCCCGGGTTGGCTACATAGATCTGGTTGGTCAACGGATTCACGGCCACAGCTGACGGTGCAGCAAGCGGGTCGCCGGCCCCTGAAATCACTGTGTCAATGACAGCGACCCCTTCCATCACGCTCACAGTGTTATCGTTTTTGTTGGCTACATAGACCCTGCCGGTAGCCGGGTTCACGGCCAGTGCGGTAGGGCTGATTCCGACTGCGACCGGAGTGACGGAGTTACTGGCTCCGTCGATCACCGAAACACTGCCATTGGAATAGTTGGCTACATAGATCTGGTTAGTCGCTGAGTTCACCACCACAGCAACCGGAACCTCTCCCACGGTAACCGGAGTGGCGGAGTTGCTGGCTCCGTC